>PMXQ01000139.1 GCA_003171065.1 Chloroflexota bacterium | reverse complement strand
CAGCTCCAGCACCAGCACCACGGTGACTCGCATGGACCCGGCCAACGGCAACGTCCTTGGCAGTTTCACCGAGCCGGGCGCGATCGGCCCGCTCCAGCAGATCGGCAACGAATGCTGGGCGGTCGCGTGGACCGGCTTCGCGAGCGACGACACGTCATACCACTTCATCCGAATTGCCCCTTCGGGGATCGACTTCCGCAGCCCGATCGTGCCGACCGGCACTCGCACGGAGATCTTCGACGGCACGTTCTGGACCCTGACCGACGGATCCGCAGACACCAACACGGCGACCAACTCGAACCATTTGACGACGATGCAGCGCATCGATCCCGCCACCTGGCAGCCCACTGGCACAATCTGGACATACACCGGAGCGGCTCCGGCTTTTGCGGCCGGGGGCTCGCTCTGGGCCGCCAACCTCCCCATGTACGACGGCTATTCCACGGCCCTCGATCGTCTCGACGTGCCGCTGGGAGCGATCGGCTCGTAGCCTCGTCGCCGGCAGACCCCGCGCGAAGGCCCCTTCCGATCTCAACGCGCTTGCCGTTTGCCGACTCGCTCGGCCTACCCTGCTCCGCGCTATCCTCGCGCCATGGACCATCCTCGGATGTACGGCGAACTGGCCTCGTGGTTCCACCTGGTCACCGCGCCAGCCGACTACGCGGACGAGGCGGCGGACGTCGTTCGGCGCCTGGCAGGCCACGGGGTGGAGTTGGGTCCGGCGAACCCCGCTGCCACGATACTGGAGCTGGGCTCGGGCGGCGGGAACACGGCGTCCCACCTCAAGACCTTTGCCCATCTGACGCTCACCGACCTCGCCCCGCCGATGCTGGCGCTTTCGACGACGCTGAACCCGGAATGTGAGCATCTCGCCGGCGACATGCGCACGCTCCGCCTGGGCCGCAGGTTTGACGCGGTCCTCCTTCACGACGCGGTCATGTACATGACAACCGAGGCCGACCTGCGGGCCGCAATCGAGACTGCCTTCGTCCATCTCCGGGCCGGAGGCGTGGCGGTCTTCTACCCCGATTTCGTGGCCGAGACGTTCCGGCCGTCGACGGAGCACGGCGGACACGATGGCTCCGACGGACGGTCACTCCGCTACCTCAAGTGGACGTATGACCCTGACCCCACGGACACGACCGTCGTGACCCTCTTCGCCTATGTCCTCCACGAAGCGGATGGATCGGTGCGGACGCTGGACGACCGGCACGTCGAGGGAATCTTCCCGAGAGCCACGTGGCTCCGCCTCCTGGCCGAGGTTGGGCTTCGGGCCGAAGTTTCGGTCGACGCGTGGGAACGCGAAGTCTTCGTGGGCGTGCGTCCATAGGTTGGCAACCCCTCCCTGTCTGAGCCTGAGACATCGGCCGGGATGAACCCAGTTCTGCCTTCGATCGCCTGCCATTCTGCATACTAGGCAGCTGCCAGAATGTAGATTATGATGCTGCCGCCATGGTAGCTACGACCCCCGGCACGCAAGCCAACGGACAGCGCGACTACCTGCCCCGCGTAGTGGACCGCGAGCTGGACGAACTGCTGGCCGCTCTCCCTGCGGTCGTGCTCGAGGGCGCCCGCGGCGTAGGCAAGACAACCTCAGCCGAGCGCCGCGCCGCCACGGTGCACCGCCTTGACATCCCCGCACAGATGGTCGTGGCCCAGGCCGACCCGGAGCGCATCGTAGCTGGCGCCACGCCCGTCCTGATCGACGAGTGGCAACGGCTCCCCGAGTCCTGGGACCTCGTGCGGCGAGCCGTCGATGCCGATCGCACGCCCGGCCGCTTCCTGCTCACCGGTTCGGCGACTCCAGGCAACGCCCCGATCCACTCGGGCGCCGGTCGCATCGTCACGCTCCGACTCCGGCCCATGACCCTGGCCGAACGCGGCGTCGGCACTCCAACCGTGAGCCTGGCGGATCTGCTTCGAAGCGGCCGACCACCCGTTTCCGGAAAGACCGACGTCGGGCTGGAGATCTACGTCGACGAGATCCTGGCGTCCGGGCTGCCGGGCCTGCGGGGCCTGAGAGGCCGGCCGTTGCGGGCCGCCCTCGACGGCTACATCGACCGTATCGTGGAGCATGACTTCCCGCAGATGGGACACGGCGTTCGCAACCCGACAGCATTGCGGGCATGGATGACGGCCTACTCGGCAATGCTGTCGTCCACCGCCGCGTACGAAACCATCAGGGCTGCCGCCACGGGTGGCTACGGCGAGAAACCCTCTAGAGGCGCGACTCAGCCCTACAACGACATCCTTCAGCGGCTCTGGATACTTGAACCTGTGCCGGCATGGATGCCTGGCAAAGGATTCGTCTCGCGGCTCGGGCAGGCTCCGAAGCACCAGGTCGCGGACCCGGCTCTGGCCGCCCGTTTGCTCAAGCTCGATGCTGACGGGCTACTCGAACGCAAGCTCCCGAGCGCTTCAGCGTCTGGACACAGTGCCATGCTCGGCCCGCTATTCGAATCTCTTGTGACTCTCTCGGTGCGTGTCTTCGCTCAGGCTGCCGAGTGTTCGGTCATGCATCTGCGCACGAGAGCGCCCAACGAGCGAGAGATCGATCTGATCGTCCAGCGTCCCGATGGCAAAGTCCTGGCAATCGAGATCAAGCTTGCCCGCGCCATCGGCGAGGACGACGTCCGGCACCTGCTCTGGCTGCGCGACCACATTGGCGCGGATCTGCTGGACATGATCGTCGTCACGACTGGGCCGGAAGCTTATCGCCGCAAAGACGATGTGGCCGTGGTGCCCCTCGCCCTGCTCGGGGCCTGAGGGTTCTCACGACACCATAACTGACCCACCCACGGTCGCGCATACGCGCTCACGCTACAACGTTCACGAGGCCAGGACTTCCCGAGCGGAATGTCGCGGGTTCGAATCCCGTCTCCCGCTCCAGGTCCTGATCGCCGGGCGACGAGCGCCTGTGTTCGGTTCGCAACCTCGGCCCCTACCGGTATGCTGGCTGCGCTGTGGACCGTGAACCAACTTCGCTCGAGAACGTCCTCGAGATCCTCGATGTGCTGGAGCGAGTCGGCGTATCTGCGTCCATCGGCGGTGGTTGGGGAGTCGACGCTCTGGTCGGCGCACAGACCAGAGCCCACTCTGATCTCGATCTCTGCATTCCGGATGAGCAGTCGGAGGCCGCAACCGAAGCACTGGAGGCACTCGGGTACCGTCTATCCCTCGACGAGCGGCCGACACGTTTCGTCGTAACTGAAGCCGGCGTTGGCTCGATCGACCTCCACCCACTGCGGTTCCTGCCCGATGGCACCGCACGCCTGCCCGGCCTGGACGGCACCGAGTACGTCTTTCCTGTCGGCAGTCTCGACGCGCGCGGCACGATCGGCGGCCGCAGCGTTCGCTGTTTCACCAGAGAGCAGCAGCTGGTCGCCCATCGCGGCTACGAGCCGGGCGAAGACGACCTGTGGGATCTTGCTCTGCTCCGGGAGATCGAATCGAACCCCTGAACCGGAGGAAAGAATGGCCGCGGCGCGAGCTGCGGCGCGATCTGAGGCGCGAGCTGCGGCGTAGCTGGGACCGCGCAAGTTCGAGCCACCGATGCGCCGGTCGGAGGCTCGCGAGCCGGCCGCACGAGCTTCCCATGCGTGCCCCCGGTCGTCGCGCCGCACCTGATATCGTCTGATCGTGTAGAGACGTCGCGACTGGAGTGTGAGATGACGGCAAGGGCAAGCCGGTTCGGCATCATCGGTGCCGGCTGGCGAGCGCAGTTCTATCTGCGGCTGGCGCGCCTGCTGCCGACCCAGGTCGAGGTCGTGGGTCTCGTCGGGCACAGCCCGGATCGGGCAGAGACCGCGGCCACGCGATGGGGCGTGCCCGCGTTCGGCTCCGTGGCGGAACTCGTCGCGAGTCAGCGCCCGGACTTCATCGTGATCAGCGTGCCTCCGACGGCGGCGCCGGGCCTGGTGCAGGCCGCGGTCGAGCTCGCAGTGCCCGTCCTGTCCGAGACGCCGCCGGCGCCTGACCTCGATGGGCTCCGCCGCCTGTGGCAGGCGGTGGGGGCGAGCGGCCTTGTCCAGATCGCCGAGCAGTACTCGCTCATGCCCAGCCACGCGTCGAGGCTCGCCCTCGCGCGCTCGGGGGCGATCGGCACGGTCACGTCCGTCCAGGTGTCCTCGACGCACCTGTATCACGCTGTGGCGCTGATGCGGGCTTTCCTCGGGGCCCGGTTCGAGCCGGCGACGGTGAGTTCCCAGACGTTCGTCGCGCCGCTCATCGACCCGCTCGTGAGGGACGCCTGGACGGACGACGACCGGCCGAAAAGCGCGAAGACGACAATCGCGACCATCGACTTCGGCGGTTCGATGGGGCTCTACGACTTCACCGACAACCAGTGGCACAACCAGCTTCGGTCGCGCCGGATCGTGATCCGTAGCTCCTCGGGCGAAATCGCGAACGACGAGGTGGTTCGGCTCGTCGTACCCCGAACGATCGTGCGGTCTCCGCTACTGCGCCGTCAGACCGGCTACGACCTCGATCTCGACGGGTTCGACACGGACCACATCAGCGTGGGCGACGCCATCCTCTACCGGAATCCGTTCCCGGGCCTGCGCCTCAACGACGAGGAGATCGCGATCGGCACGATGCTCACGGCCATGGCGGCCTGGAGTCGTGGCGAGGGCGCGCCGCCGTACCCGCTGGCGGAGGGCTGCCAGGACCATCTCGTGGGGCTGGCGATCGAGGAGTCGGCCTCGAGCGGGGCGCCGGTCACCACTTCGGTCGAGGGCTGGGCGGCCGCCAAACCCTAGGCGTCGCAGCGGGGCGGCACCATCCGGCCGGCTCATGAGGCGGCCGGACAGTTCGAGGTATCGTGCCGTCATGGGCTTCGAGTGGGCATACTGGAACGGCGAGCCGCCATGGGACATCGGGCGGGCCCAGCCCGCGCTCGCGCGCCTCGCCGAGCGAGGAGCGATTGCGGGCTCCGTGATCGACCTGGGTTGCGGCACGGGCGAGAACGCACTGTACCTGGCCTCCCTGGGGCTCGACGTCACCGGTGTGGACGCGGCGCCCACAGCGATCGCCCGGGCGCGCGAGAAGGCCGCAGAGCGGGGGATCCGCGCCACCTTTCTTGTCGCCGATGTGCTCGAGCTGGCCGCCCTGGGCCGGATTTTCGACGTCGCCTTCGACTCGGGCCTGTTCCACGTCTTCTCGGACGCCGACCGCACCCGCTTCGAACGCAGCCTGCGCGCCGTCGTCCGGCCGGGCGGCCGCTACTTCATGCTGTGCTTCAGCAATCGGGAGCCGGGCATGGCGGGTCCACGCCGGGTGAGCCAGGCCGAGATACGCACCACGTTCTCGGAGGGCTGGCGGGTCGACTCGATCGTCGACGAGCACTTTGCGACCCGAGACGGGCTCGGCGGGGAGCGCGGGCCGCGCGCCTGGCTGGCGTCCCTGACTCGCCTTCCGGCCGGCAGCGGCGAGGAGCGGAGCCGAGCCGAAGCGCCCACCGCACCTTCCGCGACCGCCGGGGCGGCCAACCCGCGCGGGAGCGGCCTCGTCCCCGACCGAGCCGCCAGCCGAACCGCCAGCCGCACCGCCCTCGGGGCCGCCCGGCTTCGGGCGGCGCACCTCCTGGTCGACGATCCCCCACCCATCCTCGACGACGCGCTGGCGCTGCGCCTCCTCGACCCGGAAGCGGCGCGCGCGATTCAAGAGCACGCCGATCGGCTGCGCACACCGGTTTCCCGCGCCCTGCGCTGCGACGTCCTGGTTCGGAGCCGATACGCGGAGGACCGTCTCGCGGAAGCGGTTCGACGTGGCATTCGCCAGTACGCGATCCTGGGTGCGGGGCTGGACACGTTCGCCCACCGCCAGCCCGGCTGGGCGGGCGACCTGCACATCATCGAAGTCGACCACGCCGCAAGCCAGCTGGACAAGCGCGCCCGGCTGCGGCGCGCCGGGATCGAGGAGCCGTCGAACCTGCGCTACGCCGTCGCCGACCTGGAGGCCGGTGGCCTGCGCCACCAGCTGGAGGCCGCCGGCCTGAACCCGACGCAGCCGGCGTTCCTGGCCTGCCTGGGAGTGCTGATCTACCTGAGCGAGAGTGCGGCCGAGCGGATCTTCGCCATGACCGGCAGCCTTGCCGCGGGCAGCGAGTTCGTCTTCAACTTCTCCGGGCCGGACGCCTCGACCGAAGGCCCGCCGCTGCCCGGTTCGGCCCCCGCCCGCATGGCGGCGATTGGCGAGCCCTGGCGGACGCGCTTCGAGCCCGAGGCTCTCGCCTCGAGGCTGAAGGCGGCGGGCTTCGGCTCGGTCGAGTTCCTCTTCGCCGATGATGTCACGGAGCGATATCTGCGCGGTCGGAAGGATGGCCTTCGCGCTCCGAAGCGGGTCGTGATCGCCGACGCCACGGTCTGACCGCCGGTACGGGCGGGCCGAGCAGCCGCTCGCCCTGGCCGCGCCGCGAGTTCACGCCAAAAGAGGTCGGGGAATTCCCTCGAATGCGCCCAGATTCAGCGTTTCATCAGGATTGGCTGGCCCAATGCGCTCGTGGCCGAGCCGGGTATCCAGCCCGGCCGCGAATGAGAAGCAGCCGGTCGCTCCCCCCCTCCGCGACCGGCTGCTCCTTTGTCCAACGAACGCCCTCAGGCGAGGACGTTGTACGTGCTCGAGGTGTTCGCCGTCCCGGTCGCCCAGGGCTGGCTCTGGCCGGCCGGCGGCGTTCCAGTGGCCAGCGTCGTGGCCATCTGCGTGGCCTGATCGGCCGAAAGGTTCGAATCCGCCTGCTGGAGCGCGCTCGAGATCGCCTTGACCAGGTCGTCCTGGCTGACGCCCTTCGACGACGCGATCTGGGCGAGGGTCTGGCCGCTCTGCAGGGAAGTGGCCAGGTCGGTGGTCGTCGTGCCGAGCAGCTGAGCGGTAGCGTCCATCGCCGTGCTCATGGCGTGATGGTGATGGTGATGGTGATGGCCGCTCGTGGCCGTGGTGCCGGTGGTGGTCCCGGTGGTCGCCTGGGTGGCGCTGCTCGAATCGCCGGTCTGAGCGGGCGCGGAGCCCGCTGGAGGCGTGCGGGTCGCGATTGCCGTCGCGACCTTGGTGGCCTGGTCGGCGGAGATGCTGGGATTCGCCTGCTCGATCGCGGCCGCCATCGCCGCGGTCAGCGTGTCTTCGCTTATGCCCTTCGACGACGCGATCGATGCGAGGCTCTGGCCGCTCTGCAGCGCAGTGCGGAGGTCGCTCGCGCTCATGCCCAGCGCAGTGGCAGCGGCATCCATCGCCGGATGGCTGTGTGCGCGCCAGGACTGGGTGGATGTGAGCTGAGACGCGCCCAGCGAGGCGACGTTCAGCTGCACGGATGACAAGCCGTCCACGCGTAGCTCCTTGCCAGTGTGTCGGCCCCTCCGTATGGAATAGTCGGCGGTTCGTTCCGGCCGCTGAAGGCCCGACCGAGGGTCAACGCCTAGAGAGAAAGCCGGTTCGTGAAGACGGCGCTGCGGAGATCTCGCCCACGGCCTCGATGCAGGCGCGATGCAAGAAGAATCGTTCGGCTACTCGATAGCCGCGATGACTTCCGCAGTCGATCGAACTCGGCCGATGCGAGGGAATAGCGACGACACCGTGTGGCGATGCCTTTCCGGGTCACGATCGGCCATCGCGTCTTCCACGAAGATCTGGTTGTAGCCGCGCTCGTAGGCGTCGCGGGCCGTGCTCTCGACACCGACGCTGGTGGAGATGCCGCAAAGGATGATCGCGTCGACGCCCCGGCGACGCACCTGGAGATCCAGCTCGGTGCCATAGAAGGCGCCCCACTGACGCTTGGTGATGAGGATGTCGCCCGGCTGGATCCCGAGCTCCGGCACGAACTCGGCCCAGTCGGGCGGCAGGGCCCGACCGGCCGCCTGGGCGGCATCAGTGATCGGCTTGAGACCGTCCTTGCCGTCGGCGGATGGGGTGACATGCACGAAGACGATCGTTCCGCCGGCCCTGCGCAGGGCCCTGGCGATTTCCGCAGCCCGCTGCACAACCTCCGAGGCGGGCCGGGGCGCAGCCGGGATGGAGACGACGCCGCGCTGGAGGTCGATGACAACGAGCGCCGTCTTCGCCGGCTCGATCTTCAACTCCGTCACGATATGCCTCCGGGTCAGCGGGATCGTGTTTCGCGCGGTCGAGCGGGCCGCGTCTGCCGCTTCGATCGTACCCTCGCATCGGCCCGCCGTCCGGCCTTCTTCGCTTCCCTGGGCGCCGCGGTGGCGCGGGCCCGCCGTGGCGCGGACATGCCCGACCGATCCACGGCGAAGGGGCGCAGAATTGGCCAGGTGCGCTCGGACGCCGCGCCCCGAGGAGTGATGGGAGTCGATCGATGCGCTTCGCGTTCATGGTCGATCCGCAGGAAGGCCTGCCCTATTCGCGCATGCGCGACCTGGCCCAGATGGCAGAGGCGGCCGGGTTCGAGTCGTTCGTTCGATCGGACCACTGGCTGTCGCTCAAGGGCGACTGGTCCGCGCACGCCACCGACGCTTGGACGACACTCGCCGCGCTGGCCCGAGACACGACTCGAATCCGCCTTGGGACGATGGTCAGCCCGGTCACCTTCCGGCTGCCGATCGCGCTCGCGAAGACGGTCACGACCGTCGACGAGATAAGCGAAGGGCGCGTGGACCTGGGGATCGGCGCCGGCTGGTACGACGCGGAGCACGAGCGATTCGGGATCCCGTATCCGTCGATGGCCGAGCGCTTCGAGCTACTCGAGGAGCAGCTGCAGATCCTGATCGGGCTGTGGACGAGGCCCCTCTTCAGCTTCGACGGCCGCCACTACCGGCTGACGAACGCGGCATGCGAGCCCAAGCCGGTGCAGAAGCCCCACCCCCCGATTGTCGTCGGCGGATATGGCAAGCCCAAGTTGGTCCGCCTGGCGGCGATGTACGCGGACGAGCTGAATCTGGACAACCCGAGCCCGGACCACTGCCGCGACGTCTTCGAGCGGCTGGCCGACGCCTGCCGCTCGGTGAGCCGGGACCCGGCTACGATCCGCCGCTCGGCGATGCTGGCCTGGGACGGGGCGATTGCCCACGCCACTCCGTCCGAGCAACGGCGGCTTCTCTCGACCTACGCGCTGGCCGGGGTCGAGAGGATCGTCCTCGACGCGTGGCCAGGCCCCGCCTCACCACGTTCCATCGAAGTCCTCGGCCGCGAGGTGCTGGCCGCCTTCCGGTAGACGAACCGCGGCCACTGGCGACGCGGCGCCCTGGCGACGCGGCGACCCACTGGCGGCTCCAGGGCCTCGCCTAGTGCTGGACCTCTTCGGGCGTCTCGTACCAGCGAAGCCGCTCCCCGATTCGGGCGCGAGTCTTCCAGGCCAGCGACTTGGGCGCGGCGGAGATGCCGGCGGCAATCCCCTCGACCTGACGTCCGACGTCGAAACGAGCACCGTCCACGGGCTCGGCGACCCACAGCTCCGCCACCTTGGCCAGGTTGCGTTCGGCCGTGTGACAGAAGCCCCAGTCCGAGCCAAGGACCGCTCCGATTCTGTCGAGCCCGATCGCCCCCTCGCCCTCCTGACCGAGCGGATGGTCGGCCAGCAGGCAGAGCACATCGCCCAGATCCTTTCGGTTGATCTCCCAGATCTGCAGCTTGGTCAGGACCAGGTCCGCCAGCGAGATCGTGGGCAGCGGGCCGTCGAGCCGGCCCCGCAGGTCCAGGCGGTGGCTCATCGCCAGCTCGTCGATCAGGATGTCCATCGTCCACCGCCCGTTGGGCTCGGCGTAGTTGAGGCGCTGGGCGCCGTGGATGGCATTGAAGAGCTTCTCGGGGACGTAGCCCTGATCGTCGAGGAAGCACTTCACCGCGGCGCGCCCCTTTGAGGTCGCGGCGAAGTCCATGTCCGCGTAATCGCGGGCGAAGGGTGGCTTGCGGACCGACTCGGAGCAGAGCCAGACGGCCACGCCACCCATGAGCCGCATCGGAATTCCATCCGCGACGGCAAGCTCAGCCAGGCGCTGTGCCTCGGCCCGGATATCGGAGAGGATGAGCGGGTTGTCGGGCACGAATTGCGCTCCAGGCGTTGAGTCGCGGGACGTGAGTGGAACCGAGAGTAACAGCAGCGGCCCCGACCTTGCAGCCGGGGCCGCTGCGCACTACGGAGTGGAGGGGTCACTCCGGCGGGAGTTCCTTGTAGACGAGGTCGATGTCGATCCCTTGCCGTCGTCTGACGAATTTGGAGACGTAGAAGACCACGAGGCCGACCACCACGATCATGCCCATGAAGGCCGGGATCTGAGGCCAGTTGTTCGGGTCGCCGGCAAGCGCGAGAGCCGGATAGGCCAGGGTGCACCAGGTCAGGAAGGCCATGACCACGATCGAGAGAGGGGCGACGACCAGGAGGACCGGGATGCCCGCGATCTTCCAGTTTGCGGGCGAGGCCTTGAACAGGTCGGGCCGCCGATACGGGAAGGCGATCGCTGCCGCACCCACGATGACCACGCAAACCACACCCGCGAGAACGCCGAGTGCGAGCCATGTCTGGAAGGTGGTACTGACGATGCTCCAGATGAGCATCACGGTGACCAGCACCATCTCGAACAGGATCGCCCAGACCGGCGAGTGGGTCCGCTCGTTGACCTCGGAGAGCTTCTCAGGAAGCAGTCGATCGAAGGACCAGGCGAACCAGGACCGGATCGGCATATAGGTGTTGCCGACCATCGCCGGCAGGCTCCAGAACAGGAACGAGCCGACGATCAAGAAGGTCAGGATCGGCGCGTTGTAGACCAGCGCCGCCAGGAAGTGGTACCAGGGCCCTGTCGGGATCAGGTAGCCGGACGTGGCCGAGTTGACTGCGACCATGAAGTCGTAGCCGGTCACCTTGAAGAGAAGCATCACGCCCACGACGATGAAGATCACGTCCCAGGCGAGCGCCCCGAACATGATGGAGAGCTGGCGAGCGCGGTTTGCGGCGCTCTTGAGCTCGCCACTCAGATAGACCGACCACCAGTTCCACATCATGAAGGTCATGATCACGAAGACGGACGGGAGCGTGGCGTTCATGTTGCCTGCGTCCGGCCCCGATCCGGGGGTGACCCCGGCGTTGGTGATGAGGGCTGAGGCCGTGGGGCTTCCGTACGTGGCGCTGACCGAGTTGAAGTTGTTTACGAAGTCCGTGTGGCTGCCGAAGACCAGCACGATGAAGGCCAGGAACGTGCCGGCGGAGGCGATGATCCAGAAGGCGTTCTGCCAGCGGAAGGTCGTCCGCAGGCCGGCCACGAGGATGGCCCCCATCAGGACGACCATGACCATGGCCCCGACGAAGACCCAATGGGTGTCCGTCTGGAAGCTATTGCCCCAGTCGATCAGGGTGTGGTTGCTGAAGGTGATGCCCAGGGTCGCCAGAATCGGGCCGAGCGCGTAGACCGGGAAGTAGCGCGCCCAGAACGTGGCCCCGATCGTCGCCGACAGCGCCGCCCCGAAGTTGGAGACGAGGGCCAGCGGCGGCGAGAGGATTCGGCTCACCCAGACGTAGTCGCCGCCCGTGCGGGGCATGCTCGACGCCAGCAACGCCATCATCAGCAGCACGGGGATGTTGATGATGAAGGAGATGATCGTCGCCCACACCAGGTCGGAGCCTGGGAATGCCGATAGGGCGAAGAAGACTCCCCAGGCCAGCGTGGCGCCGACCGGTGCCGAGAACACGGCATTGAAGATCGTCGCGTCGAGGGC
>PMXQ01000068.1 GCA_003171065.1 Chloroflexota bacterium | reverse complement strand
GCGTGGGGGTGGGCGTGGGGGTGGCGCCGCCGCCAGTCGCGCTGAACAAGAAGGAGTTGGTGCCCAGACCCTGACCGCCCTGCCAGATCTCGAAGCCGGCCTCGGCATCGATCATGTAGTGGGAGGAGTTGATCGAACCACGACTGACGGCGTCTTGAATGAGAGCCAGCACGTTCAAGTTGCTGAAAGAGGTGCCGCCCGGGTTCAAGACGTAGGAGATGATCCTCCAGGCCGACTGCTGCCCAGTCCAAACGTTCCAGCTGAGCCCGGCGATGCTGGCGGTCGCGGTCTGCGAACCGAACGGCTGAACGCCACCGCGGCTGTCCAACCAGATCATCAATTCCGCGCCGTCAGGTTGGCCAGAAGTTGTAGGTGCGCTGTTGAACCACAGGTCGTAGGCCGCGTCATACGCGCCCGAGCTCACCTGGGTCGTGCTCCAGGAAGTCGTAGCCGACGTCAGCTTGCTGACCTGAATCGGAAGCCCACTGTTGCTGGTGCAGTTGCCCCAGTGGCAGCCCACATAGATAGATGGGTACGTGGCCGGCGCCCCATTAGTGGGCATATTGAAGTCAGCTGTCGTGACCGACCACGCGGTGCCGCCCGTGTAGGTGATGCATTGCTGGAGACTCGAGTTCCACTCGTTGGTCTGAATGCTGTACTCGCCCGCGGCGATGGTCGCGTATTGGGCGCAGGTCGTTGCGGCGGCCTGGGCGACGCCCGCCGCGCCGAAGGAGGCCAACACAAGGACCGTGGCTGCCATCGATAACGTGGCAGCCCGAAACCGCTTCGTCGTAAGTCGCACTTTGTACCGGCCCTTCCATGAACGAGAGAGAAACGGCATTGGGCGGGTTCCCGTCCGCGGCCGGCGTGCTTCCCGGCGTACTCTAACGTCGTTGTCTGTCAAGCTCAGGTCGAGCGCGCCTTAGGGGTGAGCCGCGCGGTCGGTTTGGGGCCCTGGGTGGGCTTACCGCCAGTGCCGGGATTGTTGGTGGCATTGGGATGGTCGGAGGGCCGATTGCCGGGGTTCTGGCTCGGCTGGTTACCGTTGCCGGGGTTCTGACTCGGCTGGCCGCAGCTGCCGGGGTTCTGACTCGGCCGGTTACCGTTGCCGGGGTTCCGACTCGGCTGGCCGCAGTTGCCGGGGTTCTGGCTCGGCCGGTTACCGTTGCCGGGATTGTTGGAGCCGTTGGGGTGGTCGCTTCTCTGCGACGTGTCGCTCGACTGGTTCGGGCTGAGTGCCGGTGACGCGGACGGCCGGCTGCCTGCCGCCGGAGCCTGCGGCCCAGCGACCCATGTGACGACAGTCGTGGCGCCGGCTGCGGCCACGGCGGCGCCCGCCGTGATCAGCAGCGCCACGACGACGAGCATCGCGGCCGCTTGAGCGCGCACTCTCAGCGGGATGGATGGGCCTCCGGCAACTTGCGCCAGTGCGACGCGCAACCGCCTGCCTGCCGCGTGGACCAACTCGGTCGCCCGGACACGTGGACCCCGCCTCGCGATAGGCAGAGGGCTTCGTTCCGCTGCGGCGACGACACGATCCACGAAGGCTGCGGAGGGCATCGGAGCCACCCGAGCGGCGTAGACCCGAAGCTCGGCTTCTATCGCAAGCTGGTCCGCCGAAAGGAACTGCGAGTCGTCGCCGCCTGCCCGGAGGTTCATGGCAGTCGGACCTCCACGAGGGCGGGCCGCAGCCGAAGGAGCCCGCGGCCGAGGTGCGTCTTGACCGTGCCGATGGGGCGCCCAGTCTGACTCGCGATCTCCGCAATCGAGAGTTCGCCGAAGTAGCGCAGAACGATGGTTTCCCGATAAGGCTCGGGAAGGGAGGCGACCGCCTGCTGGACGAGGCGATCGCGCTCGGCCATGAGCACGTCGGGAAGCGGCTCCGATCCTCCGGGGATCGCGAGTGGCTCGCCCGATTCGTTCTCCAGCGGGAGAAGGGGCCGCTGAAGCTTGACCGCTCGAAGCGCGCGATTGATCGCGATGCGGAGGAGCCAACCGTGAAGCGAGCCCTCGCCTCGCCATGAGCCGATCAACTGGTAGGCGGTCACAAAGCACTCCTGCGCGACATCTTCTGCCGCGTCGGGATCTCCGAGGACGCGCGCGCAAGCGCGGACAAGCGGTCCTGACTCGCGCTCCACGAGCAGCCGGAACGCATCGCGGTCTCCCGCGACAATCGCCTGAGCAAGCTCGCGGTCATCCACATGCTGATTGTGCCCCGACCTGAAGAGCGACTACAAATGACCTTCTCTGTCACCACCTGCACAGAAGAGTCATCTCGGGGGGCCGAGGCTTCACGGTGGTACCAATGGCGCACGCAGGCGGCAGAAGGTAGTGGGAGCCGGGTGAAGCCTGAAGCCGCCGGAATGACTCCTTATTGCACACGCAGCTCCGCGGGCACATGGCTTTGATGTTGGTGGCAGAGAGGTCGTCCCAGATGATGGTTCGTTCAGGTGCTCTGAAGGCATCGGGCACGCGACAGCTGAGTCCGGTTCAGTGTTACCAGGACGGCTGCCACGGCTTTAGCGTGCAGGTGCGCGAAGATGTCCCCACTTTCGACGACGTCATGATCCGGAGGGCGCTCCTTCGCGGCTCCCTCGTCTGCGAAGACGTCGACGGGTTGAGCCGCACGATCAACCGCCAGCTGTGGCCGATCGGCTATGTGGCACGGGTCCAGTCAGACCCGGTCGATCGTTCGATCGTGGTCGAGGTTTCGAAGTCCCGCTAGCGCAGCGTCGGGCCGTCGGGCGGCTGGACCGAAGATGGTGGTCTGGGCCAGACGACATGCGCGAGAGTCACTCTCGGAGGCGATATCGATGCAGCGTCTGCGGCCAACCTTGATTGCCTTGGCAATCCTGGCGCTTTCGGCGACCGCCGTCTTTGCGGCGGGACCAGCCCGACCGGCGTTCGCTCCGGGATCCCATCACCCCGAGGCGAGTGAGACTGCGGGGCCAAGCGAGACGGCCGAGGCAAGCGAGACGGCCGAGGCTACCGAAGCCGCGGAGCCCAGCGGCAGCGCCGAGGCCAGCCATCCGGTGAACCACGGCTGCGTCGTTTCGCTGGCGGCCAGGACAGCGACACCGAGCGGCTTCCAGAACCACGGGCAGTGGGTTTCGTCCATAGCCAAGAACAACCACGGGCACAACAAGAGCGGCGACACCAACACCTGCACACTCCCGACCGGCAGCCCCGCCCCATCCGCTACCGCTAACCTACCTAGCAGCAACTCTCCGGTCCGCCAGGCGCGGCCGAGCCACTAGAAGCGACGAAACCCGGCCGAAAGGCCGGGTTTCACGTTACGGTCCTGGTGCGGGCGGTTGAGTCCCCAGACTTCGTGTAACAGAGTCGCCAGCGATACGAGGCGTGTCAAGCTCAGAGACCGAACACGACGCTGTTCGACGGAAAAGCCCAGCGACCGTGTGCCTTTCCTCCTGCGCAGAATGTCCGCCCGACCGAAATGCCTTGGCCAGCCCCTGTCCGCCCCTCTCGCGCGATCTGCTACAACTCGTTCTGCTCCGAGCGGGAGTAACTCAGCTGGCAGAGTGTCTGCTTCCCAAGCGTGGCCTCCCGTCGCATTGGTGGGCTCGGGGTAGACTGCAGGCATGTGGCTCCTGCGGCCCCAGACGAATCGGTTCCGGATCGCCCACGATCTCTCCGGGGTGTGGGCGATCCGCTTCGACCCGGACGACGTGGGCCGCGCAGCGGGCTGGAGCGCCGGCGTACCCGACGCCGCGCCGATCGCTGTCCCAGGGAGTTGGAACGACCAGCTCGTGGGCGTGCGCGACGAGCTGGGACCCGCCTGGTACGAGCGACGCTTCAACGCGCCGCCGGCCGACGGTTTCGAGCTCGCGCTGCGCCTCGGCTCGGTTAACTACATCGCGGAGGTGTGGCTCAACGGCGAGCCACTCGGCAGTCACGAGGGCGGGCACTTGCCCTTCGCCTTCCCGGTGCCGTCGCTGCGCGACGTGGGCAACGTGCTCGTCGTGCGGGTGGACGGGCGCCTCGCCGCCGACCGCGT
>PMXQ01000010.1 GCA_003171065.1 Chloroflexota bacterium | reverse complement strand
GGCTCGACTGCGTGCGCGCTCATGGCACGAAGCCGCCGGGGCCGCCGCCGGTCAACGCGTTGAGGTTGACGCCACTGCTAGTCGTCGTCGTTCCGCTTCGGGTGGAGGATGTGCCGGTCACGACCGTCTCGCCGGCGCTGAGGCCGTTCGTGATCTGGACATAAGAGGTGGTGACTACGCCGACCTGGACTGCGACGCTGCTGGTGCTCCCGTCAGCGTTCACGAGTTCGACCGTGTAGCCGGCGGCGGCGGAGCCCGACAGAGCCGTGGCAGGCACGCGCAGGGCGTTGTCGACCGAGGCGGTCGTGACCGTCACCGTCGCGCTCATACCCGCCAGAACTGTGGCGGGTGGATCAGTCAGCGTGACCGTGACCGCGTAGGTCGCCACGCTGCTGCCGCTGCCGCCGCTGGTGCCGCCCGAGGAGGACGCCACCGGCACGATCTGCGTCAGCGTTCCGGGCACCGACACATCGGGACCGGTGACCAACGCCGTGGCCGTCTGCCCGACCGCTAGGCCGGTGATGGCGGACTCGGCGAAGGCGGCAGTGGCGACCATCGGCCCGACGGACTCCTCGATCGCGTAGCCGCTCGGGGCGCTGACGCCGGGCAGGATGTTGACCGCCGTGATGAGGCCGTCGGCCGGGGCCACCAGTGTGGCGTCGGTCACGGCCAGCTGAGCGGCATTGACCGCTGCCTGGTCCGAGGCCACCAGGGCCTGGTCGGCCGTGACGGTGGCGCTGGCGGTGGGAGCGGTGCTGTTCTGGTACTGCAGCTTGGCCGCGGTCTCGTTGAGCGACGCGCTGGTGACTTGCTGAGCCGCCTGCTGGTTGGACTGGGTGACCTTGAGCCGCGTCGTGGTCAGGTTGCTCTGCGCAGCCTGCAGGGCGGCGACGTCGGCAGCGTAGGTCGGGCTGGCGGAGGTCTCCCCGTTGACCTTGTTCTGGGCTGCGGTGACCGCCGCCTCGGCCTGGCTCAAGGTCTGGGAGTTCTGCTGGCCGGTGATCTTTTCGTTGGCGACGGCCTGGCTGTAGCTGTTCTCCGCCTGACTGAGCTGGTTGCTCGCCTGGGCCTTGGCCAGTGCGGTCGGACCGGCCTGGTCCGTCGTGAGCTTGGACTGGGCCGAGGCGAGCGTCGCCTGGGCTGAGGCCAGCTGCAGCTGCGCGGCAGTTGCGTCGGCGGTGGCCAGGGTTTCGCCCTTCGTGACCGTCTGTCCCACCGTCACCGGCACGGTCTGGACCGGCCAGGTCAGGGATCCGGACGAGGAGCTGCTGCTGCCGGTCGAGCCGCCCACGCCGGACGTCGTGGCGACCGAGCTCGCGATGACCGGCGCAACGCCGAAGCTGAGCCCGTAGACCGTGCTGGGCGAGATCGTCCCGGTGGCCACGGCCGTGGCGCTAACCGTGCCCGTCGTGACCGTGGACGTGACGTATGCAGAGCTTGACGATCCTCCGAAGACGGGGCCGACCACGGTCAACACGACGGCCCCCACCCCCACGAGGATCAGTGCGATTGATGCCAGTCTCAGCTTCATTCATTCATGCCTCTCGTGTCTCGCCGAGTCGCCTCTGCCCGTGGTAAGGCCGCGGGAGCCGCCGCCGACCGAACTCGCTCGTCGCCAGCGTCGATCCGCAGCTTCCTTCGGCGATGCTGTCGAATTGGTTACGGCACGGGGTTGGCGCGCGACTCGTTCCTTGCCGCGCGGGCCGCTCGTGTCGCCCGCGCCGCTCGCCGGCGCGGCTACTCGGCCGGCGCCAACCGCGGCGACTCGCTCATGGCCACGCTGAGGCCGCGCACGATAGGGCGGTCCTCGATGAGCCGACGACAGTCACCGCGGATCAGGCGGCACCGCCACTGAGACCGATCAGATCTGCCGGCCCGGTGGCGTCTCGTCCCGGATCGTGCGAAGGAGATCGAGCGCACGACGGACCCGCCACTCGTGGCCAGCCCGTTCGTGGGCCGCCAGGTCTTCGCGGGATTGGCTGTGCGGCATGTCTCCGAAGGTGTCGGACCATATTCGCTCCCACGCCGGGCGATGCTTCGGGGGCACCAGGTCGGTCGCCCTCTCATGCCAGTGCTCGATACGACGGAGCAAGTCTTTCGATCGACTGCTGGAGAGGAACGTCTGCGAACCCTTCGGTTCAGTGAGGGCTGCGACGAGATCGTCCCCGTCCTGACGAACTCCCTCCAGTCGAGCCGTCAGGTTCCCCAGGAGTCCGCTCCGAACGACCCGCGGATCACGCAGCCATCGGCGCAGGATGACCGCCGAGACCAGCATCGCCACGACTCCAACGATCACGAGCGCCGCAGCCGCAAAACGGCCGATCGCCGGTTGCGCCGCAGCAACCAGTCCTGCCGCAGCACTGACGAACCCGCCCGAACCGCCGGCAACCAGGATGAACACCAGGGCGACGCCCCGTATCTGGGCGAGCAGGACGAGCAGGTCCCAGATCGGCCTGATCCTGACCGGTAGTCGCCGCCGCATCGATCCCATGCCGCCTCCTGTAGACGGTCATGCTAGCGTCCCCCGGCCGGCACTCTCAGCGCCCTTGGGCCGCGAGGCCGACTTCCCGTCCGGCCGGGCCAAGTTCCATGTCGGGCGCCTCGTTCGGACCCGCTCGGGTAGGCCCCCGTACGTCATCTGACCAGGGGCGTCAGACAAGGACGAGTCTTGACCCGCTGCTCGGCTTGGGACTATGTTCATCGCACAACCCTGGTATCCGCAGTCAGCGACCGCGTGTATGCACGCTATCCCGAGCTTGCGCATGCCACCGAACCACTCAGGTTTAGGAGGAGCCATGGGTCTCGCAGTTCTCACTCGCCTCACCGGCGCGCCCGGCGACCGTCCTCGCCACGCTACCGGTTCCCCGCCCCGCCGCTCGCGGCTGGCTGGGGCCGTTGCCGGGCTGGCCATAGCCGCGCTGGCCGTGTCCGTAGTCTGCGTCCTGCCTTCAGTGACGCCGGTAGCCCAGGCCGCCACAACCCCGATCTCGCAGGGCAAGCCGGTGACCTGTTCGTCGCTCGAGAGCGCGGCCTATCCCTGCGCAAACGCGGTCGATGGCAACACCGGCACCCGCTGGTCGTCGGCGTTCAGTGATCCGCAGTGGATCTACGTCGACCTCGGCGCGACCGCGAACATCACCCAGGTCGTGCTGATCTGGGAAGCCGCGTACGGCAAGTCCTTCTCGATCCAGACCTCGCCGGACGCCATAACGTGGACCTCGATCTACTCCACCACTACCGGCACTGGTGGCACCCAGACCCTCAACATCACCGGCACCGGGCGCTATGTCCGGATGTACGGCACCGTCCGCGCTACCGGCTACGGCTACTCGCTGTGGGAGTTCCAGGTCTTCGGTACCTTCGGGACGGCCACGCCCACGCCCACGCCCGCGCCCACCGCGACGCCGACCGCCGTACCGACGCCCACGCCCACGCCCACCGGCTGCGGCACCACCAACGTGGCGCTGAACAAGCCGGCGACCGCGTCGTCGACCGAGAATGCCGGCTACCCCGCGTCGGCTGCCGTCGACGGCAGCCTCACGACGCGCTGGTCCAGCGCCTTTAGCGACCCGCAGTGGCTGCAGGTCGACCTCGGATCGACTCAGTCGATCTGCAAGGTGGTCCTCAACTGGGAGGCCGCCTACGGCAAGGCGTTCCAGATCCAGACCTCGCCCGACGCCACCACGTGGACATCGATCTACTCCACCACTACCGGCACCGGCGGCGTCCAGACCCTGACCGTGAGCGGCTCCGGGCGCTACATCCGGATGTACGGCACCGTCCGAGGAACCGCCTACGGCTACTCACTGTGGGAGTTCAGCGTCTATGCGGGAACTCCCGGCCCGACGCCTACTCCCAGCGTGGGACCAACGGCCACACCAACGGCCACACCAACGGCCACACCAACGGCCACACCAACGGCCACACCCACAGGCACCCCGGGCGTCTGCAGCCAGTCCAACACGCCGAACTTCGGGCCTAACGTGCACATCTTCGACACGACCATGTCGAGTGCCACGATCCAGGCTCAGTTGAACACCGACTTCAACCTGATGAAGGACACCAACACCGCGCAGTTCTCGGAGAACCGCGTGGCCGAGTTGTTCAAACCCGGCACGTACGCCGTCGAGGACAACGTCGGCTTCTACACCTCAGTCGCCGGCCTCGGCCTGAACCCTGACGACGTGATGATCAACGGTGACGTCACCGTCGACGCGTTCAACTCCGAGGACGCCGGCAACGCTACCCAGAACTTCTGGCGCTCGGTCGAGAACCTGGCGATCACTCCCTCGGGCGGCTCCGACCGCTGGGCCGTCGCCCAGGCGGCTCCGTTCCGTCGAATCGACGTCCACGGTGGACTCGAGCTGTATCCCGCCAGCTACGGCTACGCGAGCGGCGGCTACATTTCCGAGTCCAAGGTCACCGGCCAGGTGGCCTCTGCCTCGCAGCAGCAGTGGTACTCGGCGAACAGCAACTTCGGCAGCTGGAGCGGCTCCGTCTGGAACATGGTCTTCTCGGGCGTCACCGGCGCCCCGGCAGCCAGCTTCCCGACCCCGCCAATGACCGTCCTCGGGACCACTCCGGTCTCGCGTGACGTGCCGTACCTCTACATCGACTCCAGCGGCAACTACCACGTCTTCGCCCCGTCGCTCCAGACCAACGCGTCCGGAACCGACTGGCCGAACACCCCCGGCACTTCGCTGCCGATGAGCCAGTTCTACGTTGTCAAGGCCGGCGACACGGCCACGACGATCAACAACGCCCTGAGCCAGGGCTGCAACCTGTTCTTCACCCCAGGCGTTTACCACGTCAGCCAGACGATCAACGTCACGCGAGCCGACACCATCGTCCTCGGCATCGGCTACCCGACGATCGTTCCGGACGGCGGAGTCAACGCCATGCAGGTCGCTGACGTCAACGGCGTCCGCCTCGATGGCCTGCTCTTCGATGCCGGCACGACCAACTCGGCCGCGCTGCTGACGATCGGCACCTCGGGCAACACCACCAGCCACGCCAGCGATCCGGTGTCGATCCAGGACGTGTTCTTCCGCATCGGCGGCGAGATCGCGGGCAAGGCGACCAGCAGCCTGGTCGTCAACAGCTATGACACGATCATCGACCACATCTGGGCCTGGCGCGCCGACCACGGCAACGCGGGAACAGTCGGGTGGACGGTGAACACCGCCGACAACGGTCTCACTGTGAACGGCAACAACGTCATTGCCACCGGCCTGTTCGTCGAGCACTACCAGAAGTACGAAGTGCAGTGGAACGGCCAGAACGGCAAGATCATCTNNCGAGATGCCGTACGACCCGCCGAACCAGGCGTCCTGGATGAACGGGACCACCAACGGCTATGCCGCGATCAAGGTGGCGAACACAGTCACCACGTTCGAGGCGTGGGGCCTGGGTAGCTACTGCTACTTCAACGTTAACCCGGCGGTTGTCTCGGCCAGGGCGTACGAGGCACCGCAGGTTGCGGGCGTGAAGTGGCACAACCTGTCCACGGTTTCTCTGGGCGACGTCGGTTTGATCACCAACGTCATCAATACCACGGGTCCAACCACGCCGACGAACACCACACCGGCTACCGTGACCACGTACCCGTGACCTCTCGCGCTCGGCAGTAACTCCTCGGAGTGACTGCGCCGGCCGGCCCGATTTCGTCGGGCCGGCCGGCGCTTTTCTAGCTCCGGCGGTCGCACGCGCCGTGGCGT
>PMXQ01000039.1 GCA_003171065.1 Chloroflexota bacterium | reverse complement strand
TGCGGCGACGCTGGCGCGCCTAGAGCCTGTTCCGCCCAGACCCCGGTCCGCTCTGTTACGCACGGCGGGCAAGATGTCGCCTTGCGCTCCTCTTTCAACAGGTATATTCCCCGGGCAGCGTTCCGTGGCCCAATGCCGCAACCAGACGACCAGCCCCCAACGAGCCCTCGAATGTCAAGCCGCTCGCGTCCCATGCCCTTTCTGGCGGTCGGAGTCGCCATCCTCGTGGCCGCGTGCGGCTCAGGCCCGGGTGTATCGGTGGCGCCGAGCCCCGCGTCACCAGTCGGATCGGCAGTCGCCAGCACGTCGCCCGCTCCAGGGACCCCCGGCGGCGACATCCACCTCATCAAGCACGTCATCGTGATCATGCAGGAGAACCGCTCCTTCGACACGTACTTCGGCACGTACCCCGGAGTCGATGGCATCCCCATGAGCAACGGGACCCCGAGCGTGTGCGTGCCCGACCCGGCGAACGGTGGCTGCGTCCGGCCGTATCACACCACCGCCGACTCGGAACTCGGTGGCCCGCACGGCGCCGCCAGCGCCCAGGTCGACATCGCCAACGGCGCCATGAACGGATTCGTCGCTCGCCAGGAGCACGCCAGGCCGGGTTGCGCCGCCACCTTGAGCCCGGCCTGCGGCGGTGGCGGCGCGCCTGACGTCATGGCCTACATGGACCAGCGGGAGATCCCCAACTATTGGACCTGGGCGGGCGACTTCGTGCTCGCTGACCACATGTTCGAACCCAACTCGTCCTGGAGCCTGCCGGCCCACCTGTTCATGGTCTCGGGCTGGTCGGCCATCTGCCGCAATCCTTCGGACCCGATGAGCTGTGTCAGCGACATCGGCCTGCCCGGCCTTCCGACCGCGGCCAACCCACGGCCCTACGCCTGGACGGACCTGACCTACCTGCTCCACAGGAACAAGGTCAGTTGGGCGTATTACCTGCGCGAAGGGAGTGCTCCCGACTGCGCCGACGAGGCCATGACCTGCACGCCCGGGCAGCAGACCGCGGCGGCGCCGAGCGTTTGGAACCCGCTGCCGGGCTTCGGTGACGTAAGTGCCGACGGCCAGCTGGGCAACGTCCAGCCAATGGACCGCTTCTTCACTGCCGCCAAGGACGGAACGCTGCCCGCGGTCAGCTGGGTCACGCCCGACGGCAAGGTCAGCGAGCACCCGCCCGCCCTGGTCTCGGCCGGACAGTCGTACGTGACGAGCCTGATCGATGCCGTCATGGCGGGCCCCGATTGGTCGAGCACTGCGATCTTCCTGGCCTGGGACGACTGGGGCGGCTTCTACGACAACGTCGTGCCGCCGACGGTCGACGGGAACGGCTACGGCCTCCGCGTTCCCGCCATGGTCATCAGCCCTTATGCCCGCCGAGGCTACATCGACCACCAGACCCTGAGCTTCGACGCCTACCTCAAGTTCATCGAGGATGACTTCCTGGGCGGCCAGCGTATCGACCCGGCGACCGACGGCCGGCCCGACTCGCGCCCTGACGTTCGGGAGAACGCTTCGGCGCTCGGGAACCTGGTGGCCGACTTCAACTTCAGCCAGGCGCCGCGGCCCCCTGTGTTGCTGCCGACGAACCCGCAGACGGACCTGAAGTAGCGGCGTTTCGGAGACGCACTCATGGTGGGCGGGTCGCGGCCGCCATCCGGCACCGATCTACCGCACGCTGGCCCCCAACGGCGCCTGAGCCTTCCTGGATGCCACCAGTCCGACGAGCTCCGGCCAGCGCCCCGCCCCGCCCCAGGCGCGGAACCGCTCCGGGATACCGGGAGCCGGCGCCCCGGGGTCCTGGGCGAGCGCTTCGGCGCCTGCCAGCAGCGCGCCCAGGCAGTCGTCCATATCGTCGATGGTCGCGGCGTCGCCCACCTCGCCGTGGCCCGGCAGGAGCGTGGCCGCCGCCAGAACGCGAAGCCGCGCCAGCACGCCGAGCCACTGGGCCGCGTCGCCGTCGTGCACGAATGGCAGCGTGTGGTTTACAACCACGTCGCCGGCCAGCAGCGTCCGGTCGTCCGGCAGGTGGATCGCCAGGTCGCCGTTCGTGTGAGCCGTCCCCAGCGCGATCAGATCAGCCCGGCGCCGCTGCCCGTAGAGCGTCAGGCGATCGCCTATCGTGGCGTCGGGAGCCACCAGCCGCAGGCGGCGCAGCGAATCCAGCCTGGCCCGGGCTTCGCGGTGGCGGCGCACGGACTCCTCGTCGTCCCCGGCCGTCGCGTCGGCCGCAGCCGCTTCTGCGGCCGAGATCCGCTGCGGGAGTCCCGCCGCTGTCTCGAGAACCCGCTCGCGCGTGGCGTCGGTGGCCGCGATCGTGGCCGCAGCGGCGAAGACCTCGTTCCCGCCGACGTGGTCCATGTGCGAATGGGTGTTGACGACCCAGAGCGGCTCGTCACCGGCCAGGCTTCGGACGACCTCGCGCAGATCCGTCGCCGCCCGAGCGGACATGAACGTGTCCACGACCAGCCAGCGGCCACCCAGATCCACGATCGCGGAGTTCCCAACCGCCGCAGTGAAGTCCGTGGCGACGGCGGCCCAGATCCCCTCGCCCGCCGCGACGAGCTTGAAGAAGGGTGACTCGGGCAGGCTCGAGCGGGTGGCGGCCATCGGTTGAACCTCATGCTGCAGTTACGGGGGCAACTAAGTCGGGATCACATGGCCGATTCTATGGCCGGTTCAGTCGCGCGCAAGGAAGCCGACCTGCCGCCCATCGCCCACGATGCGGCATCGTGGCGGCCTGACCAGAACGTGGCCGCTCCGGAGCCTTGATCCTTCCTGGGGCAGCTCACGCTCAAGGCCGACCACGGAGAGGCCCGGACCTATCAGCCAACAGGGAACCTGGCGGTGCCCTGGGCTGACACTCCCCGTAGGGTGCACGTCACGGTCGCTTTGGCCGTCCCCGGCTTCGTGGTCGCGCTGACGTTCCATTCCCACGACACGATACCGCTCGCTGCTGCGGTCGGGCTCGTCTTGAGGCCCTTGGCGGCAGACTTCGACCCGGAAGGCCAGGTAACCACGATCGTGCATTTCGCGCCGGGCGAGGTGCTGGCTTCGAGGTCCGCGACGCCACCGAGAGGTGCCGGATCGGGCAACGACACGAACGTCACCCGAAGCGCCACAGGTGGCGAGCTGACAATCGGGGTTGTGGGCGGTGAGGTGACATGCGCCGTTGAAGCCGCGGTCGGGGCTGGGTTCGTAGGGCCAG
The DNA here is from genome assembly GCA_003171065.1 of Chloroflexota bacterium. Taxonomy (GTDB): domain Bacteria; phylum Chloroflexota; class Limnocylindria; order Limnocylindrales; family CSP1-4; genus Fen-1039. The sequence continues at coordinate 20,337 of PMXQ01000039.1, read as the reverse complement.
CCGTGAGAGCGATGCCGTAGTAGGCGTGGACCCAGTGATCCCCGATGTCGTTCTGCGCCACGGCAAGCGTGATCGTCCCCGCGCAGACCTCGGACTTGAGCTTCGTCTCGAATTCGTCCTTGGTGCGCGCGCCGGTCGGTCGTCCGTCGGAGAGCGAGTCCGTGTATGGCTCGGGCCACAGGTTGCGCGCGTCTGCGGGAGCGCCGCCGAGCTCGAGCGAGATGAGGTGGTCTTCCTCGTAGTCGGACGTGGAGGTGTCGCCGTAGCCGTACTGCCCGATCTGCTTGACCTTCAGAGCGTCGGTGAAGGACTCCGAGGGCCTGATCGTGGCGGTCCAGCCCGAGACGCAGATGGTCGAGCCGATCGTGGCCTGGGTGACGGCCGGGTTGAGCGCGCCAGGAGTCAGCGCGGGGTTGGGTTCACCCGGTAGCTGCTGGGTCGTCCCTGCGCCGCTCTTTGGCGCCAGGATGCCCGTGGCGTTGGGGGCAAACGAGGCGCCGGGGGTTCCCGAGGTCTCGTCGTCGGGATCGGCGCTCGAAGCGACCGGAGAGGCAGAGACGGCCCCGATCGAGGTGGTTGCGGCCGATGTCGGAGCACTCGGGCTTGGGGATGCGGCAGACGGGCTGAGCGATGGGCTCGTGGGGTTCGCCGCAACGAACGAGGGCGATGTGCCGCCCGGGCCGCTCGACCGCGGCGGTGTCGAACCCGAAACGCTGACGGCCAGGAGGTACAGCACGACGACGGCGACCGAAACCCTTGCGCGCAACCGGCGGTCTGCCCGGACCGCGGCGACCTTGCCCAGGACCCAGTAGCTCGCGTCGAACACCAGCGGCCCGAGGAACACGTACAAGAAGCCGCCGCACACGAGCAGCGCGACGAGCGCCGTCTTCATGCTCGGTGAAGCTGCCCGCCATCTCGGCCCGAACCAGCGCCAGGTTCTGCTGCCGATCGGCATCGAAGTGCCCTTCCCTCATCCCCAGGTTGTGCGACAGCGCCCTGGGTTTGACCGCGCCATTGTGCTCGCTGCTAGGCCGACATACCACGATCCGCGCATCGTGCTAAGCGCGTGCCGGGCGGTAGGCGCCGCGAGCGCGCGAGACTAGACCCAGGTCGTCGCCGACCAGGTGGGCGGCGATGTCACGAACGGCCCACCCCGCACAGACTGTGTCGCGCTCCCAGGTGGGCTGATCTAGCGACCCGAGGAGTTTCAGAAGGGCGGCCCGCTCAAGCGGGAACAGGTCGACCACGAGGATCGGCTCGAGGGTTCGCATGGCTCCCCCACCCTAGCATTGGCCCGCCTGGCCGCGCGAGCCCAGCGATCGAGGCCGGCCACTCACCGCGCCCGATCACCACGTCGCCCCAGCTAACCCGGTTATCAGCGTTGCCGCTAGTATCGAGTCAGTGCCACTCATCTGGCGACGGTGGCACGCCGAGCAGGCCTCGGAGTGCAAGAAACCCATGAGTAGATCGACGTCACCGCTTGGTCCAGACACGGACTCCGCATTGGTCCAGCGCACCCTTTCGAGCGCCATCTACCTGCGGGCCCGAAGCGGCGCGGCGCTGGTCTGGGCGCGCATAACGCCAACCATGCGGAAGGTCCCGGAGATCACCCTTCTCTTCTGGGTGATCAAGGTGCTGACCACGGCGATGGGCGAAGCCACCTCGGACTTCCTTGTCTTCCAGATCGATCCAGTGATCGCGGTCATCCTCGGGGCCGCCGGCCTGGCTGTCGCGATGGCGCTCCAGTTGCTCGTGCGCCGCTACGTGCCATGGATCTACTGGCTGGCCGTCGCCATGGTCGCCGTCTTCGGAACTATGGCGGCCGACGTCCTGCACATCGGGCTCGGCATCCCGTATGTTGTGTCGACGACGTTCTTCGCCATCGCTCTGGCCGTCATCTTCGTGGCCTGGTACTTGACCGAGAAGACTCTCTCGATCCACAGTATCTACACCCCTCGCCGCGAGCTGTTCTATTGGGCCACGGTAATGACCGCCTTCGCCCTTGGCACCGCCGCGGGTGACATGACCGCGAGCACGATGGGCCTCGGGTACTTCACCTCGGGCGTCATGTTCGGAGTCCTGTTCGCCCTCCCGTGGCTGGCTTATCGATTGGTCAAGCTCAACGCGATCCTGGCCTTCTGGATCTCCTACGTCCTCACCCGTCCGTTCGGTGCCTCCTTCGCGGACTGGGCGGGCAAGGCACGCCATCTCAGCGGTCTGGGCCTGGGCACCGGGGAGATCAGCGTGGTCCTGACCGCCCTGATCGTGATCCTGGTCGGTTACCTGACAGTCACTCACAAGGATGTCGAGAGCGAACGGCCGTCAGCTTCCGCTTGACCATCCAGGTCATCGTCGGGTTCCGAGGTACGGGCTAAGATCGTGCTCAACGATCGCACCCAGGAGAGACACGGACGCGAGCGCCCAACGCCCACCCAGGCCGCGCGATCTCGCAGACGGCCTCGATAAGCGGCCGGCACGCCGGTCCTGAGCCCGCTCGATAGGAGGTCGGCGATGCCGTCCGTCGTGATGCTGCTCAGGCATGCCGAAAAGCCACTCGGGGATGGTCCGCCCCACGGTGTCACGGTCGACGGGGCGCTGGATCCGGAATCGCTGACCCCGCGCGGCTGGCAGCGCGCCGGCGCGCTCGTCGGGCTGTTCGTGCCCGACCCGTCATATGGCCGCGGCCCGAACCTCCCGACCCCGACTCGTCTGTTCGCTTCCCAGATCGGCGGGGGCAGCAGCAGTCAGCGACCACGCGAAACCCTCCTGCCCCTCAGTGAGAGACTCGGCCTTGTTGTCGACTCGCGCTTCCCGAAGGAGGAGGTCGGCGAGCTCGTTCGTGCGGTTCGGACGATCGATGGTGTGGTCCTGATCGCCTGGGAGCACGAGCTGATCCCGTCGATCGCGAACATGTTCGCCGAGGATACGTCGAGGGTGCCCCAGATCTGGCCCGATGACCGATACGACCTCGTGTGGGTCTTCGGGAACACGGGCCAGGGGGGCGGCATTGAGTTCCGTGAGGTCCCGCAGATGTTGCTGGCGGGCGATCAACCGACGCCGATCGGAACAGCCGGCCCCGCCTGACCCGCCGTGACTCCTTCGCTGCCTGGCCGGCCACATCACTCAGGTCACCGTGTCGACTCCCGACCGACGCCGGCGAGGCGGTTGGCGCGTCGCCTGGTTGCCTCCGGGCGGCCCATCACATGCCCTGGAGAGCCGACCAACTTCGGTCCGGCGTGTCAGGCAACCCTCGGACTTCATGGCCCATCCGCGTGCGGGCACCCTGAGGCAGGTGCCGCACGGCGACCTCCACTGCGAACAGCCGACGTGCCAAACTGGTCTGACGGTGGACGCCACTCGCCCTGAGACGACGGCAGAACGAACCGAGGGCGCGGGCTGGTACGGGTCGCTAATCGCCTACTGGCTCGGGCTCAACTTTCTGTGGGGCGGCTTCACCACCGTGATCCTGCCGCGCATGGTCGAGCTCATCGTCAGCCCCGCCATCAAGGGCACCGCGCTGGCCCTCGTGACCGGCCTGCAGGCCGTTGTCGCCATCGTGGTCCAGCCCATCTCCGGTGCCGCCAGCGACCGTCTCGTGTCGCCCTGGGGCAGGCGCCGTCCGATGATGGTCGCCGGCGTGTCGATCCAGGTGGCGCTCTTCGGACTGCTGGTCTTCGCCCACAGCTACCTCTCCATCCTGGTCCTGATGCTGCTCATCGAGGCCGCCTCCAACACGGCCCAAGGCCCCTACCAGGGGCTGCTGCCTGACCTCATTCCGCCAGGCAAGCGTGGGCTCGCTTCCGGGCTCATGGGCGCCTCACAGCTGGGCGGTTCCGTGATCGGCGTGGCCCTGGCCGGAGTAGCCGTGGCCACGGGCAACCTGCCGCTCGCGATAGTGATCGTCGCCGTCGCCGTTTGGCTCGGGATGGCCGCGACGGTGACGGGCGTAAGCGAAACCCAGGGCATCGCCGAGACACCCGACTCCCCCCGCCCGAGCCTGAGAGAGATGATGGGCTGGCTTGGCCACCTGCCCGACTGGGTTCGGGCCCTGCGAGCCGTCGTCCTGGAAGTCTGGGGCCGGGACGTCCTGGAGCAGCGTGACTACCTGTGGCTGCTGGTCTCGCGGCTGGCGATCCTGATGGCGGTCGGCACGTTGCAGCCATTCGTTCTGTACCTGCTCGAGGATTCGCTGGGCATGGCTCCCACTCAGGCGGCCATCGCCGTCGCGCCGCTTGCCGGCCTGGTCGCCTTCGTGGCCCTGGCCTCCGCCGTGCCCGGAGGAGCCATGACCGCCCGCTGGGGACGGGTCACCACCGTCTCCGTCAGCGCCATCTGCGGGGGCATCGGTTCGGTCCTGTTCGCCGTCGCGCCCAACTACGCCTCCCTGTTCGTCATAGCCATCCCCTTCGGCCTGGCTATGGGCATCTTCCTCTCGGCCGACTGGGCGCTCATGGCCGACATCGTCCCGCCCGAGCATGCGGGCCGGTACATGGGCCTCTCCAACACCGTCACCGCCGGTTCAGCGCTGCTGGCCGTGGCCCTGGGCGGACCGCTGGCCGACCTCGTGAACGGCTGGCATTTCGGGCTCGGGTACCGTGCCATCTTCCTGCTCGCCGCGGTCGAGTTCGTGATCGGCGCCGCCTGCGTCCGCCGCGTCCACGAGGCCAAGATGAAAGCCGGATGAGCGGCCCCGGCGGGCCCCGCGGCGTGGGGGCCGGCGCGCGAGATGTGGATTGGGAGGCAGGTCGGTCGGTCGCCCCGGCATGGCTCGATCCGATCCTTTCGCTGGCCGAGGTCGTCGACAGGCGCCGGCGCCATATCCGGCCGGTCGGTTCCGACGGCCTGCTGGGCCTGGAGTTAGGGCGACATCGCGGACGTCCTGTCCGCCTTTCCGACGGCTCGCTCGTCCCGCCCGGCGCGCCGGTCGGCTACCTGCATCTGCGCAACGACCGGGTCAGGGCTCTGGCCTCGACTGGATGGCAGCTCGCAGGCTACCGCGCCGGCCGCGCCGATCTCGCCGAGCTGGTGCGCTGGTGGGAGCGCCAGCCCACGGTCGAGCGCCCCGTGGCGTTCACGGCAACGACGATCCTGGGCCCATTCATCAGACGCGAGGGCTGGGAGGTCAAGCCCAGGCGGCGCACCCCGCGGGCTCGACTCGACGAGTGGTGGATGAGCTGGCTGATGGTCCACTTCAACGTGGCCGGCCGCGAACGGCTGATCCGGCGCCACCATCGGCTGAGGAGCGCCGACGTCTGGCTGAGCGCCCCGGAACTCGTGGCGCGGTACGGCCCAGGTACGCGCGCGGACTCCCACGACCCCTCGTAACGCCAGACGGAGTCGCTCAGGTTCGCCGTCCGGTTGGTTTTCGGTGGGCCTCTTCGGCCCCAGGTTCATCGCGCTAATGGGCTGGCGTGGTCACCCAAGCCATAGCGTTAGGGAATCTGCGATCCGGCTCGGCACGACGATCCGGCCTGTGGGACCCGCAGATTCAAGTCCTCTCGCCTCGACCACGTCCGCGGTCTGGGCGAACCGCGACCCCGGGCAGACGAAGCCAGCCGGCAGCACCGCCCCCAGCTGTAGCGTGCCGCCGGGAGATCGATGCGGATGCGGCCAGGACCGGGGCCAACGACTTGCTCCCGGCGTCCTGAGGTGACTGATCGACGGCGTCGCTGCGGGCACATCGACGGTCTCAAATCCCACCGCTCCACGGGGCGCGGCCTCGCACGTAGGTAGTACTTCTGATTGACGCCAGAGAGTACTCTCGCCAGGGTTCCCCCGTCCCCCGTGGCTGCCCAGAGAAAAGGAGGAGTTCTCAGCATGTCTTTGAATCCACTGGAACGCCCTGCGCGCGGAACGCAGAGAAGGGCCGGGCGGCGGTTAGTGTGGAGCTTCGCGCTCCCACTGGCGGTCGTGGCCGGCATGATGACGACTGGCGCAGTCAGCGCCTCGCCGCCGCCCGCTCAGCCGGACTTCGGTCCCAACGTGAAGATCATCGATCCCAGCATGTCGACGAGCGCTATCCAGACGCTCGTGGACGGGATCGCGACCCAGCAGATCCCCAACCAGTTCGGCAACGGTCGGTACGAGATCCTCTTCAAACCCGGCACGTATGGTGCTGACACCCCGCTGAACTTCCAGCTTGGCTACTACACCGACGTGGCAGGTCTGGGCGCCTTGCCGACCGACGTCGCCGTAGACGGCTCAATCGATGTCTACAACCAGTGCGACAGCTCAGGCAGTTGCGTCGCCAGCAATAACTTCTGGCGCTCGATCTCGAACCTGACCATCAACGTCAACAATGGCGGCTGCCAGTACGGTGAGTTCTGGGCAGTCTCGCAAGCGACGTCCATGCGGCGGGTCAACGTCAATGGCTACGCCACGCTCATGGACTACTGCTCCGGCCCGTCCTACGCCAGTGGCGGCTTCATCGCCGACTCGGTCTTCGCGAACAGCGGCATTACGAGCGGCTCGCAGCAGCAGTGGTTGACCCGCAACAGCAACATCGACGGCTGGAGCAACGGCGTCTGGAACCAGGTGTTCGCGGGCGTCAATGGCGCCCCGGCCCAGAACTTCGGCGTTGCAGGCGGCGTCTACACCACCCTCACGACCAATCCCGAGTCGCGTGAGAAGCCGTTCCTGTACCTCGACTCGAACAACAACTACCGAGTCTACGTCCCGGACGCGCAGTTCAACGCCTCTGGCGCGACGTGGACCGCCGGCCAGACCCCGGGCCATTCGCTCCCGATCAGCGACTTCTTCATCGCCAAGCCCACGGATAGCGCCAAGACGATCAACATGGCATTGGCGAAGGGCAAGGACCTGATCTTTACCCCGGGCGTCTACAACATCAACAGGACGCTCCTGGTCACCCATCCCGATACCATCGTGCTGGGCATGGGTCTGGCTACGCTCGAGGCCCAGAACGGCGTCATCCCGATGAAGGTTGGGGACATCAAGGGCGTTGAGATCTCGGACCTCATCTTCGACGCCGGGGCGAAGAACTCGCCGGTCCTGCTGCAGATCGGCTCTCCGTTCGCCAGCCTGCTGCCCTCCGGACGGCACGGCTTCAGCGACCCCAACGATCCGACCACGCTTTCGGACGTGTACTTCCGCATCGGCGGCGCGCATGTCGGCAAGGCGACCGTCGCCCTCGACGTCAACTCCAACAACGTCGTCCTGGACAACATCTGGTCCTGGCGTGCTGACCACGGCAACGCGGGAACAGTCGGTTGGACGGTCAACACGGCCGACACCGGCCTGATCGTGACCGGCAACAACGTCACCGCCACGGGCCTGTTCGTCGAGCACTACCAGAAGGACGAGACGATCTGGTCCGGCCAGAACGGCAAGATCATCTTCTTCCAGAACGAGATGCCGTACGACCCGCCGAGCCAGGCCGCCTGGACTCAGCGTGACGGCACGCTCGGATACCCGGCCATCAGGGTCACCAACAATGTGAAGACTTTCCAGGCCTGGGGCATCGGAAGCTACAGCTACTTCAACCAGGGCGTGAACATCTACTCCGCCAACGGGTTCGTGGTTCCCACGAAACTCGCGGCGGGAAGCGTTCACGATGCGCTCACGATCTTCCTCTCCACGGCCGGTTTCGGCGGCATCCAGAACGTGATCAACGGTACAGGCGGGTCATCGACCATCGCCAACCCCGACACCGTGGTTCCGGTGGTGAGCTACCCGTAGGCCGAAAACGACGACGAGCCCCGTCGTCTCGTACCCGTAACCTTCGCTGCGGTGGGCCGGCGCCTGACCGGCCCACCGCGGGTCTCACCGGAATCGACTGTGGGGGCCCAGATCAGATCGTCACTGCGGGCTTACCGCAGTTCGTGAAGCGTCAAGCGGTTGCTGCCAGGAGCGGATCGGCTTTGAGATCGTGGCCCAGGTGATCTGAGACAAGGGCCTCTTCGCCATGGGGTGGAGCTGGTATCACTGGAGTCACGAGCCCTGCTGGGTGGTGCGCAAGAAGGGATCCAAGGTTCGCTTCCTGGGTACTCGGGATCAGGCCACGATCTGGCACGCTCCCAGCCCCAAGATGATCATGGCCGGCTCGGTTGAGCCACGACTCGACCACCCGACCCAGAAGCCCCTGGTCTCTTCGAGACCCCGATCCGCAACCACCTGCGGTCAGGAGAGGCGCTGTACGAGCCCTTCTGCGGCTCGGGCACCGCTCTGATCGCTGCGGAGCGCACGGGAACTCGCGCCTACGCGATGGAGATCGATCCGATCTACGTCGAGGTGGCCCTGCGCCGTTGGGAGCGCTTCAGCGGCGAGATCGCGGAGCGGACCGATGGCTAGCGCAGTCCCCAGGCGTGCCCGCGTCTGGCGCACAGCGCGACCCAGTGCGCTGGCGACGCCCTCGATGCCCTCTTCGCTGCCCAGCAGGCTCTGCTCGCGAACGAGGACGCCAAGGGTCGCGCCGACTCGACATGCCAAGAGAGGTTCGCCACCCTGAGCGACCTGATCGCGATGCGGGTCGGGGAGCCTGCGGCCGCGCAGGAGGGTCGAACGATCGTCGAAGGCCGCTATCCCGACGGCCACGCCACTGCCCTTCCCGACCTCTCGGCGGCCTGGGACGAGCAGGTCCGGAGCACCGAGGCGATCGCGGACGTGGCTAACCGCCGTGCCGAACTCGACGGGGTCCAGCCGTCGTCCGGCCGGACCCCGAGGCTCTATCGCAGAGGACGGCGGAACTCGTGGCCGACCTGGTGGAACCGGCCAAGTCGACGGCGCTCGACCAGCTCGGCGAAGGACACCGGGCGTTCGACCTCACGGCTGGGTGGTTGCGAGCGAAGCTTGGGACCGATCCCTCTTCCTAGCGCGACGCGTGTCGAAACGGCTCCCCGCAGACTCGCCATTCGACGCCGCTGGACGGCCGAGGGAGGCTCCGCCGACAGACCGCTCCGACGCGCTGCGACTTCAGATGAGCCGGGGGGTATCCATCCTCACGGCCGGCGGCCATGAGGCTCAAGCTCTATGCGGCCCAATCCGTCCACTGGCCATGTCGGTCGAGCGGGCCGGGTCCTCCAATGGAGGAGTTCTGTGTACAGGTTCAACAGCGTACTAGCTGCATCGGCCGCGTTTGTATTGCTCGGTCTCACTGGAACAAGCGCTGCGTTCGCGGCTGGCCCAGCAGCAGTGACTCTTGGAACAGCGGGCAACTATGTGATCCTCTCGAAAGCAGGAATCTCAACCACTGGAACCACCAAGATCACCGGGAATATCGGAGCGAGCCCAATCGCCGCGAGTGCCATAACCGGATTTGGGTTGGCGATGGATAGCTCGGGTACCTTCTCGAGATCAATTCTTGTGACTGGGCTAGTCTACGCAGCCAACTACAAGGCCCCAACGCCTGCCATGCTGACCGCGGCTGTAGGCGACATGCAAACCGCGTACACGAACGCTGCAGGGCGGCCAGCTGGTGTTACCGAGCTCGGCTCCGGAAATATCGGGGGGAAGACACTTGTCCCCGGCGTCTACAAGTGGGGCACGGGCGTCACAATCCCAACAGACGTTACTCTCTCGGGCGGCAAGAACGACGTTTGGATCTTCCAGATCGCGGGCACTCTCAATATCAGTTCTGCCATGAAGGTCATCCTCAAGGGCGGCGCACTGGCCCAGAACATCTTCTGGCAAGTCGCTGGGTCGACAACTCTCGGAACGAACTCAACGTTCAATGGAAACATCCTGGATAAGACAAACATTGCGCTGAAAACCGGCGCAGTACTAAACGGTAGTGCACTAGCACAGACCGCAGTTACGCTCGATGCCAATACGGTTACCGGCATCGTTGTCAATCCCGCCGCCTCCACATACCACGCCACGAGCCCGGCCCGGGTCCTGGACTCCCGGCCGACAGCGGCCGGTCACACCAACATCGGACTGGCCGGCAAGTTCACCGCCGGTACCGTCCGGACCTTCGCCGTGGCAGGCGTCATCGGAGTAGGGGCCACCAGTGTCGCCGTACCCACGAATGCCACCGCCGTCACTGGCAATCTCACCATCGTGAACCAGACCGCGGCCGGAGTGGTCGCTCTGGGACCAATCATGACCGCGAGCGGTGCCACCACCACGATCAACTTTGTCAAGGGTGACACCCGGGCCAACAACGTGACCCTGGGTCTCGGATCCGGAGGCACCCTGGCGGCGGTCTATCGCAGCTCTACCGCCGGGGCCACGATCGATCTCATCTTCGATGTCACTGGCTACTTCACCCCCGATACGTCCGGGGCCACCTATCACACCCTGACTCCGGGTCGGATCCTCGATACCCGACCAACCGGCTCGGGTCACACCAACATCGGCCTTTCGGGTAAGTTCACCACCAAGAGCGTCCGGACCTTCGCCGTGGCCGGGGTCAAGGCCCTGGGCTGGACGAGCGCCCTCGTACCGTCGGCTGCCACCGCAGTCACCGGCAACCTGACCGTGACCGACGCCACCTCCATTGGCTATGTCTCGGTCGGTCCCACGATCGCGCCGGTACCCTCGACCTCGACTCTGAATGTCGCGAAGGGTGCCAACGTCGCCAACGGGGTGACCGTGGCCCTAAAGAGCGGCAAGCTGCAGGCCGTCTGGGACGGCACCGCAGGCTCGAGTGCCGATGTCATCTTCGATGTCACCGGCTACTTCACTTCTGGCTCCGGTGGGCTGTCCTTCTACCCGATCGCACCGGTCCGCGTGCTCGACTCCTCCATGTCCCTCGGACTGTCCGGCACCTTCACCAGCGGCACCGCCCGACTCTTCACCATCGGCGGCACTGCCGGCGTCCCAACTGGCGCTGCCGGGATCGCTGGCAACCTGACCCTGCTCAACCCCTCATCTTCGGGCTGGGCTCTGGTATCACCTGAGATCGTCGCTTCTCCGATCACCTCTACCCTCAACGTCGCCTCCGGCCACTCCGAGGCCAACGGCTTCGATGTCGCTCTCGGATCTGGCGGTCACGTCGCTCTCGAATGGGCCGGCACTACCGGCTCCACCGCCAACATCGCTCTCGACGTCACGGGCTACTGGAAGTAGCAAGCGGGCAAGGCTCGCTCCTCGTCCCATCGGACCCTCGCAGACGCTCGGAGGCCCCGGCCCGCGCCGGGGCCTCCGGTTCTTGTCACTACGCAGCCATCATGCGGACGAAACGGGTGTTCTGGCCCTGACACCGGATGCCCTGAGCGATGCATACCAAGCGATCGCGCCCCTAGCCGGCGGGCGACGGAGGAGCGCCTGTCAGATCAAGCGCCCCACGATGACGCCGCCTCTGCCCTACGGCTGGTACAGCTCGGCCGAGGCCGAGTAGTCAATGCCGCCGGAGCCGCCGGCGATGAGGACGCGACCGTCGGACAGCAGCGTGGCGGTTTGAACGTCGCGGGCGGTGCCCATCGACCCAGTCGCGCTAAAGGTGCCGCTCGCGGCCTCGTACAACTCGGCTGAGTCCAGACCGGAAAATAGGGAACTGTCGCCCCCCCTGCGATAAGGACACGGCCATCAGTCAGCAGCGTGGCTGAGTGCCAGGCGCGAGCGGTCGTCATCGACCCTGTCCCGCGGAAGGTGCCGGTCTGGTTGTCGTAGAGCTCCGCTGAGGTGAGGCCGTTCGAGTGGGCGTCCATGCCTCCAGCGATGAGGACGAGTCCGCTGGCAAGCAGGGTGGCCGAGTGCGAACGGCGAGCGGTCGTCATCGACCCGGTCGGGCTGAAGGTGCCGGTGGCCGGGTCTACAGCTCTGCCGAGGCGAACGCCGTAAGGCCGCCCAGTCCGCCGGTGATCAGGACGCGGCCGTCGGGCAGAAGTGTGGCGGTGTGGTCCTCGCGGGCGGTTGTCATGGACCCGGTCGGGGTGAATTTGCCGGTCGCGGGGTCATACAGCTCAGCCGAGGCGAGGGTTGTCGAGCCGTCGTCGCCTCCGGCGATCAGGACGCGGCCGTCGGAGAGCAGCGTGGCGGTGTGGTTGCCGCGGGCGGTGACCATTGAGCCGGTCGGGCTGAACGTTCCGGTCGCCGGGTCGTACAACTCGGCCACGGCGACCGGTATGTCACCGGAGGGGTCGAGGCCTCCAACGATGAGGACCCGGCCGTCGGAGAGGCGGGTCGCTGTGTGGTAGGCGCGACCGTGCGCCATCGAGCCGGTCGGGCTGAACTTGCCGGTCGCCGGGTCGTACAGCTCAGCCGAGGCGAGGCTCGTGTCCGAGTTGCCGTAGCCTCCCGCGATGAGGACCAGTCCATCTTGCAGCAGAGTCGCCGTGTGGCGGCCGCGAGCGTCCATCATCGAGCCCGTCGGGCTGAACTCGGCAGGCGCCGGCGAGGGCTTCGCGGCGGTCACGGTGGCATGGGCAACGGCGGTGAGGGTTGGGCTCGACGCTGGAGAGCCCCCGCCGCACCCGGCGAAGGCAACCGCGGCGAGCAGGCCAGCGAGCCCAACCCATATCGCGACAGGGCGCAGGCCAGGGATTGTTCTCGCTCGGGCAGGCGCCGCGACAGGTGCCGGCACAGGGGTCGGGGCGACCAGGGCGGCGAGATTGCCGACACAATCGGGATAGTGATTTCCCGCGGACGTGAGCGGATTGTCACAGGAGGTACGAGACTCGCTCGAGTTGTCCATGACTCTCCCCGGTCTGTACCGACGATGCGGAGCGCCCTTCCTCGGGCGCCGATGTTCCCGTGCAGCGTCCCTCACCGGCCTCGCCTCAGGTGGCAATCGTACATCCGCAGAATCCGCCCAATCTGCGACTACGGAGTCATCGTGACGGATGTTCCACGACGCACTCAGGCGAATTCGTCTCTACGAATGGGCAAGAGGTCGGGTCTCGAACCGTTTGCCGAGTACGCGTGTGCCGGTGCGGATCTCCTCGCGTTGAAGCCGGCCAATGCGACATTCGAGGAATCGGCGGCCGTTCCGTTGGCGGCAATCACCGCCCTGCAGGGGCTTCCCAAAGGGCAGATTCGGCCCGGACAAAGGGTCCTGGTCAATGGTGCGTCGGGTGGCGTGGGTTCGTTTGCGGTGCAGATCGCGAAGTCCTTCGGGACTGAAGTCACGGCCGTGTGCAGCAGGCAGAACCTGGACAATGCGCGCTCGATGGGGGCAGACCACGTCATCGACTACACGCAAGAGGACTTCACCAGGAATCGACTGAGGTACGACCTGATCCTCGCCGTAAACGGACATCATCCGATTCTTGGCTACCGGCGCACGTTGAACTCCACCGGAATCTGTGTCGTGCTCGGCGGTTCTGTGGCTCAGATAGTCCAGTCTCTGCTATTTGGTCCTCTAATTTCGAGAACCGGCAGCAGGAAGATCGGTTTCATGGGAATCGCGAAACCGAACCAGAAGGACCTGCTCCTCATCAAAGACCTGCTCGAAGCCGGAAGTATCAAGCCCATGATCGATCGACTCTACCCGCTAAGTGATACCGCCGAGGCCATCTTGGCTCTCGAAGAGGGGCACGCCCGAGGCAAACTGGCAATTGCGGGGTGATCGAGCGATAGAACGCCACGGCGTGCCAAGCACCAGATGGGGTTCGGAGCGGGAGACGGGTCTCGAACCCGCGACATTCAGCTTGGAAGGCTGACGCTCGGTGCGCATCCGACACCACGGCTGAATAGGGAAGGGCGCCCTGGCCATTCGGCTCGCGGGGCGGTCCAAGGGCGGTCCGCCTAGCCAGCCTGCTGGAATTGCGCTCGAATCGGGGCAATGCGTTTGCGCAAGCGAGCCCGCGCGGGCCGGAGGCGCTGATCCAGGAACCAGGCAGGTGTCGAGAATGGCGACCAGATCGAATGCGGACTCCATCGACGACTACATCGCGGGATTCAGTTCCCAGACTCAGGAGATGCTCCAAGAGCTGCGAGCACTGATCAAGGCATCGGCACCCGAGGCGACGGAGACGATCAGCTACGCAATCCCGACGTTCAACCTGAACGGGCGGCATCTGGTCTTCTTCGCTGGTTACGAGAAGCACGTCGGGCTCTATCCGGTGCCAAGCCGGGTCGATGAGTTCAAGGCAGAACTCGAGCCTTACGAGAACGGGAAGAGCTCCGCGCGCTTCCCCATTGGCCGGCCATTGCCACGGGACCTGATCCGCAGGATCGTGGAGTACAAGGTCCAAAAGATCGCCGGGAAGGCCAAAACGAAGGTTGAGTGAACCAAGCAACCCCGGCCTATTCCGCCGGCCAGGTACATCCGCACGATGGAATGTCATGAAAAGGGGCCTCGCCGGTGACAAGGTTGGGTTGTCAAAGCAACCAGCACCGGGAGGCTCCAGTCATGTTGTACGTCGGATTGGACCTGTCGCGCCAGAGGCTCGATGTGCACGTGCTCGATGAGGAAGGGCGAACGGTCGAGGTCCTGGCCGTTCACCCAGACATACACGTTTGTGTCGTACGGTCAGCAGATAGGGGAACGATCTTCGAATTCCAGTATTCGTTGCTCGCTAAGCAGAAGGCCGGAATTGAAGGTCGGTCGCAGACGGACTGACGAGGCTCCGAGCGCTGCCCGAGCGCCTTGCCCCAGGTAAGCCGCAGATGAGCGGCTCCCCTTAGGCCCCCTCTGGCCCGCGCTCTGCTGGTCGCCCACAACTCTCCGGCCAGTCGAGCGGCTGCGTCGGGGACCCGTGCGTAACTTTCCCCCTGTTGACGACTCGACCGACTCCCGGCAGGACTACGCATACCCAGGGGGGCAGAGCCCGCAATTGGCGGCGGTCTCCACCGAGGTGGAGCGATTGGTGGAGCGATTCGCAGGCCAGCGGAGGCCACTCCTGGCCGGCATTGGCCAGTCGCCCACGAGGAGAAGTGGCGCGCCCGACATTGGCGCGCCCGGAGGGNNGCGCGCGGTTTGCGGTTGGTTCCGCGCTCAGATAGAGCATCTGATCCGATGCCACGATCTCGAGCAGCGACCGACGCAGTATACGGCCAGCATCTGATTGTGGCCCAGGCGCCTCGCGGCGCACAGAGCATGTAGAGCATCTGATTCGGCGCTGGGTACTTCGGGAGCCGGCCCTGCGCGGGCAACTAGGTGACGTTGCGAACGTCCACCTGTCGACGGTGCTACAGCCCGCCTGCAATCGATGCAAACGACGGTCTGGGATAGTTGCAACCACCGGTCTCGACAGCTTGACCCGGGCGTCATTCGCGAGGACAATCCAGCCTACTCAACTTGGAGCCAGAGCGGAGATGCGGATGCCCGAGTATCGGCCGCGCGTCGTGGATGCGGAGCTTCGCGAGGCACTCGAAAGCGTCGGTGCCGTACTGATCGAGGGCCCTAAGGCCGTCGGCAAGACCATGACGGCGAGCCAGATAGCCCGGAGCGAGGTGCGCTTCGACGTTGACACCCGGGCTCGATCAGCAGCCGAGCTGGACCCTTCGCTGGCTCTCATCGGCGAGAATCCGCGGCTGATCGACGAATGGCAGCGCGTCCAAGATGTCTGGGACGCCGTGCGCCGGGCAGTCGACGATCGCGGCGGGACCGGGCTCTTCATTCTGGCAGGATCAGCGGTACCACCTGACGAGGAGACGCGCCACGTCGGGGCGGGGCGTTTCCTGCGCTTGAGGATGCGGCCGATGACGCTCTTCGAGCTTGGCCGCTCGTCGGCTGCCGTTTCCTTCGCCGAGCTTATCGACGGTGCGCCGGTCCGCGCCGGCGACTCTGGTCTCACGATTCCAGACATCTCCGATCTGGTCGCCCGAGGCGGCTGGCCGCAGATGCTCGACCTGCCCACACCTCGCGCGCTCAGAGCCGTGCGCGGCTACGTGGGCGAGATCATCCGCGCCGACGTAAATCGCACGAGCGGTGGCCGACAGCGGGACTCCGAGCTCGTTCGGAAGCTGCTCTCGTCGTACGCACGGCATGTCGGGTCGGTGGCGTCACTCAACACCATCACCGCCGACGTGAACGGGTTCGATGGAACCCGCCAGCCGGAGACGGTCGCGGCGTACCTGGACACGCTTTCCCGCTTGATGGTGGTCGACGAACTGCCGGCTTGGAGCCCGAACCTGCGGTCGCGCAGCCGCCTTCGAGGGGCGCCTGTCCGCTACTTCGTCGACCCGTCGATCGGCGTCGCCGCTCTGGCAATCAATGGAGACGCTCTCCTGCACGATCCGAATACGCTCGGGTTCTACTTCGAGAACATGGTCCTCAGGGACTTGCGGGTGTATGCCCAGGCAATCGAGGCTTCGGTATTCCACTATCGCGACAACACGGACCTGGAGGCCGACGCGGTCATCGAACGGGCAGACGGTCGATGGGCAGCCTTTGAGGTCAAGCTGGGCGTCAGCCAGGTCGAGGAAGCCGCCGGACATCTGCGCAAGCTCGCTGATGAGCGGATCGACACTTCGAGGATCGGGCCGCCCGTTGCGTTGGGCGTGATCACCGCCACCGGCTACGCATACACGCGGCCAGACGGCGTCCACGTCATCCCGATCGGATCGCTGCGCCCGTAATGATTGCGCAGCGCGTGTCAGCCAACCACGGCAACCGGGACGGTATCGACAAGGGCCCGCTTCAATACAAGCCCGAGCTCCGGCCGAAGGATCCGCGCAACAATGCCGGCGGGCTGTTGGGCGGCTAGCTGCGTGATACGCGCCCGCACTGAGTCCTCGGCGTTGATCTTCTCCGCGGCCTTGACGGTGTCAGAGTAGGCGGCCCAGACGTCGGCGCCCGTGATCTCGTAGCCGTATCCCTCCACGAGCCACCTCAGCGCCAGCAGTCCGGCCTCCACTGCGAACACTGGCCGCTCAGCAGCGAGATCGCGTGCCGCCCGCGTGAGGGTCTTCGGATCGCAAGGGGCACGTCGGGCAAGCTCAAGCGCTTCGTCGTATAGGCCGGCTTCTTTGGCGGCAGCGAACCATTTGCCCTCGTTGCCGGGCGTGGTGTCGACGAGGTCGGCGAGGATGTCGCTCGGTTCCTTGTGTGAGTACGTCCTTGCGACGGCGCGAAATGTCGCGAGGTATGTGCCGCCAGCGTGGGCCCGGAGGCCATAGCGCCGGTATGCCTCATCGACGAGGCCGCTCGACAGCAGGATCTGTTCGCAAAGCGAGTCGATATCCGCGTCGGAGGCCCATGGGCTGCGGCAGGACTCGGCGTACTTGATGGCCTGCCCCTTCTGGCCCATGGCATCAAGTGCCTTCACAGCCCAGCGCTTGTATGGCCAGATGATCCGCTCGCCGGCGACCAGTTCGACGATCTCTTCGTAGCGCTCGGCGCGAAAGAGTGCGCTCAGACATGCCGAAGTGCCGTGAAAGTAGCCGCGAAGCTTCGGGTCGGGGCTGAGCGCCAGGCGCGTCACGTCGAGGATGTGATCGGCCCAGGTTGAGGCCATTTCGCTGGACGCACACAGTTCGCCCCAGTGGTCGCCGAGGGACTCGATGTATGGGATCTCGTCTCTTTCCTGCGCTGCCCAAAGCCTCTCCAGCCAAGCGCCACGCACGTTCGAGTCCGCCGGGGCATTCGCGATGATCGGTACGAGTTCGCTGAGTGCGCGGTTCACCGCGGTGCCGATGGCGCCCGACGAGCTGTCAACCCGCTCGAGCGCGGGCGAGATGCGTTCGATAAAAGCGACCGCCCCATCCGCGGCAAGCAAGGGGTCCTTCCGCGCGACCTTCTTGACTTCGGCAACCGCCTGGTTCACGCGCTGGATGGCCGGCTGCGACCTCCACCCGAATGCGTGGCGGCGGAACCGGGCCTTGAATGCCCAGTTGTGCGCCACGGCCTTGTCTGGCTCACTCATTGCTGGGGACTCTACTACCCGAGATCCGGATGGATACGAAGGCACACGCAGCGAGCTGGGCATGACGTCGAGGCGTACAATCCGGCCGTTGACATCAAGAAGGGCAAGCCAGACCGTATCACCTCGAGCGTGCTCACTTAGAGCATCTGATCCTGCTCGTTTTGCATGCCCATTCCCCTCGTGGCGCATAGAGCATACGTCCGGCCACTCCGAAGTCAGATGCTCTATCCCACTGAGCTACGGGCGCGCTGTTTGCGACTGGTTCCACGCTCGTTTAGAGCATCTGATCCCGCGCCTGGGGGCCTTGCTCGCCGGACACAGGATCCAGTGCGCATCTGATCCGACCCTGCGGGTCCTCATCGCCGCATAGAGCATGTAGAGCATCTGATTCGGCGAAGAGTAGATCTGTGTGGAACCCGGAACCGCCCCATGGTAGCCGTTCGGAGCGTTCCAGGCAGCCGATCATTCCGGTCGCTAAAGGGGTTCTGGGGCTGACGCCTTCCGATGCCGGCTTCAACGAGGTCAATTTGGCGGAGGCCTTGACTTCAAGCGCTTGAGGTTTGCTCCACTTCTCGTATGACAGCTCTCACGATCCAGGATGTGTCCCGGCGCAGCGGGCTGAGTGAGCCGACGTTGCGCTACTACGAGGAGGTCGGGCTGATCGGCCCGATCGAGCGCGACCCGAGTAGCCGGCACCGCCGCTATCGCGACTAGGACCTCGACACGCTGCAGGCACTGGCTTGCCTGCGCGCCATGGGTGTCGGGATCGAGGACAGGGATGGCGCGAATCAAACCAGGCATGTGCCACTTCGTCGCCTTGAGTTCGACCTCGCCCCTGCGAAACCGTTCATCCGGCGAGACGCCGCATTTCGAGGGTGTTGTTTGTGCGCGCAGTGGGGCGCCCGTCCGGGGGCTCGATGATGACGCTCTTGGGTGCGCGGAGCGGCGAGTAGCGGGAGGGGTGGGCCGTCGCCGCTACCCGGTGAGGCCTCGGACGAATATGCCGACCGACTCGGCGAGGCGTTGCCCACCATTGAGCGTCTGGGGTGAGTGTCTTTGGTCTAGACCTTCTTGGAGTAGGAACGGACGGTCAGCGGCACAAAGATCGCGACGACAACAACGCAGCCGAGCAGTGCGTAACCGACCGCGGGGGTGACCACCCCGTTGTTCAGCAGGTCGCGCAGCGCCGTGACGACATGCGTAACGGGATTGAGGTTAACCAGGGTCTTGAGCCAACCCGGAAGCGTATCGGCAGGGACAAAGGCGTTGGAAACGAACGTGAGTGGTAGAAGGACCATGATCGACAACGACGTCACGGACTGTGAGCTCTTCGCGATCGTGCCGATGTACATGAACATCCACGCCAATGACCACCCGGTGACCATGGCCATGACCACACCGCCGATGACGCCGGGCACGCCGCCGCCCGGGCGATAGCCCATGATGATGCCCATGGTGAGGCTGAGGCTCGCGGCCAGGGCGTAGCGGGTCAGGTCGGCCATCATCGGGCCCGCAAGGGGCGCGATCCTCGCGATAGGGAGTGACCGGAACCGGTCGAAGACTCCTTTGTCCATGTCCTCGCGCAGCTGGGCTCCGGCGGCAACGCAGGCAGTGACGGCGCTGTAGGCGATGATTCCTGGGATCAGCGTGGGCAGATAGCTCACCATGCCTCCCGCTACGGCGCCACCGAACATGAAGCCGAACAAGAGCGTGAGCACCAGCGGCATGAAGGTCACGTCGGCGAGCTGCTCCGGGTTCCGCCGCATCTTGAGGAGCGCTCGCCAGGCAAACGTCGTGGTCTGGACGAGGATGTCGCGGATCGGCACCGACGCGCGGATTGTGCGGTCTGCCGGGCGCCGCGATGCTCGAGCCGGGTTCGTGATGACAGTCATGCTTTGCTCATTTCCGGTGCGGTCGCAGAGGTGAGACCGGTGACGCCGGCGTTGCCGGTGAGAGCCATGAAGACCTCGTCCAAGCTCGGTTGTTCGATGGCGGCGTTTTCGATGTCGATGTCGTTGCTGCGCAAGGCGATCAGGATGTCGGCCGCCTGGTTGGCATTGGTGAGCGAGACGCTGAAGCCGGTTCTCGTCGGGGTGAGGATCGGCGTGTGGCGGGCGACTCCTTCTGCGAGTGCCGCGGCCGCGCTCGCATCCACGCCCTCGGCGAGCTGGACCCGGATCATGGAGCCGCCCACCTGGGCCTTCAACTCCTCCGGCGTCCCTTCGGCGACCTTGCGACCGCGGTCGATTACGGCGATCCGGTCGGCGAGTTCGTCGGCCTCGTCGAGGTATTGGGTGGTCAACAGGATGGTGCAGCCATCTGCGACCAGGCCCCGGATCGTCTCCCACATCTGACCCCGGGTTCGAGGGTCGAGTCCGGTGGTTGGTTCGTCGAGGAAGATGAGCGCCGGCTTGGTGATGAGGCTGGCGGCCAGGTCAAGCCGACGTCGCATGCCACCCGAGTATTGGGCGAGGCTCCGGCTGGCCGCTTCGGTCAAGTCGAACTTCGCCAGCAGGTCGTCGGCCGCACTATGGGCCTGCTTCGATGAGAGGCCTTGCAACCGGCCGAATAGCCAAAGGTTCTCGCGACCGGTGAGGAGCTCATCCACCGAGGCGTACTGGCCGGT
>PMXQ01000055.1 GCA_003171065.1 Chloroflexota bacterium | reverse complement strand
GTGCTGAGCTATCGCGAGGCGCAGAACGGGCAGGTGCTGGAGGAGGGGATCACCGAGGCGGGCGCCGTGGCCTCCCTCCAGGCTGCCGCGACGTCCTACGCCACTCACGGCCTGAGCCTCATCCCGTTCTACATCTTCTACTCGATGTTCGGCTTTCAGAGGACCGGCGACCAGTTCTGGGCCCTGGCCGACGAGCGCGGCCGCGGGTTCGTCATGGGGGCGACCGCCGGCCGGACGACGCTGATGGGCGAGGGGCTGCAGCACGACGACGGCCATTCGCACGTGCTGGCCTCCGTCATCCCCAACATCCGGGCCTACGACCCGGCCTACGCATACGAGCTCGCGGCGATCGTGCGCGAGGGGATCGACCGCATGTGCGCCAGGGGGGAGGACGTCTACTACTACATCACGCTCTACAACGAGAACTACCCGATGCCCGGGCGGGCGGCCGAGCTCACGGACGAGCAAATCGTGCGGGGCATTTACCGGCTCCTGGCGGCGCCCGAGCTGGGCAAGGACGCCCGCGGCGCGAAGGCGGCGGCGGGCCACAAAGCGGCTGCGGGCCTCAAGGCGGGCGTGGCCGGCCCGAAAGTGGGCGCGATCGGCGAGCCGCCCGTGAGGCTGGTCGGCAGCGGCTCCATCCTGCAGCAGGTCGTCGCCGCCCGGCAACTCCTTGCGGAGCGCGGTATCGCCGCCGATGCGTACAGCGCCACGTCCTTCCAGCAGCTCCGGGCCGACGGCCTCGCCTCAGACCGATGGAACCGTCTCCACCCCGAGGCCACGCCACGCGTGCCGCTCGTCGCCCAGGTTCTCCCGGACGGCGGCCCGGTCGTGATCGCCACGGACTGGATTCGGGCCTATCCGGACCTGGTGGCGCCGTGGCTGCCCGCGAATCGGCTGATCCTCGGGACCGACGGCTTCGGCCGCTCGGACTCACGCGACACTTTGCGCCGGCTTTTCGAGATCGATCCACCGCACATCGCCGCGGCCGCGGTCGTCGGATTGGCTCGCGCCGGCCGGCTCTCGGACAGGGATGCCGCGGCCGCGATGCGTGAGCTGGGCGTGGACCCGGACGCGCCGGACCCGCGCGCTCTCTAGCTCGCCGGTCAGCCGGCGCATTCCTGCGTTGGCGCCTGCGATCCTCGCTTACGCACGATTGAATTGCGGGTCCTCGTCGCCGCCTTGGCCTGCGCCGTCGGTCCTGCGAGCCAGGGTTGCCTGAGAGGTAGATCCGGCCTGTCGCTTCAGGCCCGGTCCGGCGCCGGCTCTGCGGGCCCGGTCATCGACGCCGCCCAGGAGCCGGGCGCCCAGATCTCGATGACCACCGCCCCGGTGGCGTTGACCATGGTCGTCGAGCCGTGCTGGATGTGCCACTCCGCGGCCGCGGCCAGGGGCGTGTGGCCATGGATCCAGAGCGGCGGCCGGAGGCGGCGCATGAGCCACGAGTAGCCGCGAAAGCCGCGATGGTATTCGCCGCCCGGCATATCGCCGGCGCCGCGTGGCGGGACGTGGCTCAGGACGATCATCGGCTCGGGCCGGCCGAACCTGCGCACGGCCAGCCGGAGCGCTTGATCCCATGCTCCGCGTTCGCTCCGCAGGGCTCCTGGCCCTCGCCGCCCCGGCCAGGTCAGCCCTGCGATCGACAGCCCGGCCTCGTGGTGCACGGACGTCGACCGGATCGCGTCAGGGCAGTATGCCCGGCAGGCCTCCCAGCGGGCGTCCGAATCGTGGTTGCCCAGGACGTAGACCAGGGGTGCGTTGAAACCGTCGGCCAGGAACGAGAGATGGTCGCAGTCCAGGTCGCCACAGCCGACGATGACGTCTATCGGACCCGCGGCCCGGCGGCTGCGCTCGTCTTCGAGAGCAGGGTCGATCTGGTCCGAGACGGCCAGCAGCCGGATCGGAGCGCCGCCACGATCCCGAAAGGGGGTTGCGTCCGGCCATTCGATCGACAGGTGCCTGGTCACATTGGCGCCCCGCCCCGATCGCCCGATCCGGCGACCTGCGCGGGCTCGTCGAATGAGGCCTGCTCCGAGCAGCGCATTCCGATCGCGGGTCTGTGCCCCTGCGCCGCGGCCCGTATTGCCTGGGCCTCGCCCATCAGCTCCAGCAAGTTCGTCGGCCGCTCGCTGACCCGGCCGTCGAGCGGCACCAGCTCCGTGACCATCGCGTCCACGCCCGCGCCGTTGTCCAGGCGCACGGCGCCGACGCGGTTGTGACCGTCGACGACCCAGTAACCGCCGGCAAACTTCACCAGATCGACCGGCGGCAAAGGTTGAAGGCGCTCGTTCGCCTTCAGAATCCGTTGCCAGCGGGCCTGCCAGTTGTCGCCGCGGAACTGTCGCAGCGGCAGGAAATCGCTGCCGCGTTGGGCGGCGCCGGCGACGGCCGTGCCGAGGATCTCCTCGACGGGAATGAAGCGCATGCCGAGCTCCCGGGGCGATGCCATGCGCGCCTCCGGATGAACCTCGTACAGGTTCGCCAGCGGCTCCGGCGAGATGGCGCGGTGGATTCGCCCGGCCAGGTCGGCCGGCCCGGACATGGCCTGGCCGGCTGCCTCGATGACCGTCCCAAAGGCATTGGCCACCGGCTCGGCGACGGCCTGGAGATGGCTGACGATGGAGCTGGCGAAGCTCTCCGATTCGAGCTGCGTCGACTCCTCGGGATCTGGCGTGCCCGGCTTCTCGGCCATGGCATCGCTGCCGTCGCCGGGCTCTTTGCGGTGTTCTTCCATGAATCGAGGGTAACATCGAACGGGCCGCAGCCCTCCCGCCCGGCCCGCTGGGCCCGCGCTTCGGGCTCGTGCTCGCCCTCCGACGGGACGTCTTCCTCGCGATTCTCGGGCGCGCCTGCGCCGGCCCTGAGTTCGATCCCGCTCACGCTCTCGGTCGCCGTCCTTGCCTGGCCGGGGGTTCGACGCCGGGATTTCAGCGTACGATCAGCCCCGGTCGGGAGGCGAGGCGGCCGAGATCGCGTGAACGAAACGCCCCTGCCGGCCCATCGTGTCAATCAGGATGGAAGATCTGGCCGGCGCCGCAGGGAGGATCGAGCTGGTGGGACGCTACGCCGCGACCGATGAGGCGTTCGCCGCGCTGACGAGGCAGCATGTGGACGGCGCCTATCGGCTGGCCTGGGCGATCCTGCGCGACAGCGCCGACGCGGACGACGCGACGCAGGACGCCTTCGCCATCGCCTGGCGAAAGCGCTCGAGCCTGCGCGAGCCCGACCGTTTCGACGCCTGGTTCGGCAGGATTCTCGTCAACGTCTGCCGCGAGCGGCTCCGAAGCCCCTCGCGTGGCCGCGTACGCCCGCTCGACGAGGCGCCGGAGCCGACCGTGGGCGACTCGTCCTCCTCAGTCTCGGACCGGGACGCCATCTGCCGTGCCCTGGACCGCCTCGATCTCGACCATCGAATTGTCGTAGTCCTGCGCTACTGGGCGGATCTGCCGGTCGACGACATAGGCTCCAGGCTGGGGATTCCGGCCGGCACGGTGAAGTCCCGTCTCCACAACGCGCTGAGGTCGATGCGCCCCAGGCTGGAGGACCCTCGGTGAGCGAGCATCCCGACGATGAGTCTGGCATCGACCCGGTGATCGACCCGGAGCTGGAGGCCGAGGTCCGGACGGCGCTGCGACGCGCGATCGTCCCGCCGGCCACGCCCGGCCCCGTCCGCGACGCGGTCGAGGCGATGGCCACGAACCACGGCGCAAGGACTGGGGTGCGGTGGCGGGTCTGGCAAGGGGCGTCGGCCCTGGCAAGCCTGGCCGCGGTTGTCGTGGTCCTCGCCGTCATCGCGGCGAGCCTGGCCGTGCGCGGTGGCAAGCCGGCCGCCGCCACGCCGCAGGCCACGCTCGGGACCCCCGGCCCGGTGCTGCCCGACGCGAAGCCCGGGCAGACGCCCGCCGTCGGCTTCGGATGGACGGGCCAAGGACTGACCGCCTGGGCGACCGGCACTGACGGGCTCCGCTTCACCGAGGACGGCGGCGTCATGTGGTCGGCGCCCGTCTCGCTGCCGGCCGTCCCGGACGCCTCGCTGGCGAGCCTGGACTTCGTCGACCGAGACAACGGCTGGCAGACGTTCGAAGCCCTCCAGGCCGGTGTCTGGCACCTGCGCGTGCAGCGCACCGATGACGGCGGTCTCACCTGGCAGACGTCCGAGATCGCGAGCTTGCCGGACCAGACCGATACCGGTCTTCTCACGAGCACTCACTTCTCGGACGCGAGCCACGGCGTCACCTTCGTGAGCCGGCCGGTGGAGACGCCCGGGGCGTCCGAGCCTCCGCTGGCCCAGACCTACGCCTCGTGCACCAAGTACGTGACCGTCGACGGCGGAGCGACCTGGACCGGCCCGACCGCATCGGTCTGCAACACCATCGAGTCGCCGAGATGGGTGAACCGGCTGGTCGGGTTCGATCCCGGCGGAGACGCGAGCTCTCCGCTGAGCGTCACGACCGACGGCGGGCTGACCTGGCGGACGTCCGGTCTGCCGGGCGTCTCGTCGAGCCAGGATGTGTTCCTCGACGTGCTGGACGTCGACGCCGGCGGACGGCTCCACCTCCTGGTCACGCTGCTGCCGGCGAGCATGACGTGGGTCGCCGCGCCCCTCGTCCGCTACGTGAGTGTCGACGGCGGAGCCACCTGGGCCGAGGAGTTCCGCTCCACGACGCCCAGTGGCACCGGCGCGGGATGGATGTCCGTCCTCGCCCCCGACCACTACATGGCCCTCGTGGGGGGGTTGGCGAGCCGGAGCCTGATCGAGTCGCGCGACGGCGGCCGGACGTGGAGCGATGTGCAAACGAGCGGCTTCGACATCGCCACGTATATGTATTGGGCGGACGAGATGCACGGCATGCTGGAAGGGATCAGGGACTGCTCTTCGGGGCAGACTTGCGATACCGTCGGCAGCTCGGCGGGCGGCGTCTTCCTGACCGACGACGGCGGCAGGACCTGGCACCAGCTCGCCTTCCCCCCAGGCTGAACCCGGGCCGTCTCGGCCGCCGGCATCATTCGGTCCGCGACGTGGCCGGTGCCGGCGCGCTGTAGGCTACGTTAGTCGGCCTGCGACGACCACACGACCACGGGTGATGCGCGCATGACTTCTCCGGCCGGTCTCGAAGGCGAGCCCGTCACCGCCTCGTCCGGGACCGCGATCAGCTGGTTCGGCGGGCGTGGGCGGCTGCTGGCGCTCGGCATCGCCGTCCTGTTCGTCCTGTGGCTGGCCCGCGGCATCGTCGGGCCGTTCGTGGTCGCGGCCGTTCTAGCCTATGCCTTCTCGCCGGTCGTCTCGGCCATCGAGGACAGGACGCACGCTCCCCGGGCCATGATCATCGGCGTCTGCTATGTCCTCGTCCTGGGCGTGATCGCCCTGGTGGCCGTGGTTGTGGCCGCCCGGGCGGACGAAGAGATCAGGCACCTGACCTCCGGTGGGTCGGACGTGATCGCCACGGCAATGCGCAAGATCTTCGGCGATCACGTCGTCGTCGCCGGCATGACCTACAACGTGAGCGACGTCGCGGCGCAAATCAGGGACTCGCTGTTCGGCATGATCCAGACTCCGTCCAATGCCATCTACGTGGCGGAGCAGGCTGTCGACATCGCTCTCCAGGTGATCCTCGCGCTGATCGTTACCTTCTACTTCCTGCTCGACGGCCGGCGTTTCGGGTTGTTCGCTCTGCGCTTCCTGGACCGCTCGCAGCGAGCCGAGGCGCTGCGGATCGCCCACCGCATCCACGTCGTCCTGGGCCGCTGGTTGCGCGGCCAGCTGCTGCTGATCGCGCTGGTGGCGACGATCCTCTACGTCATCCTGGGACCGATTCTCCACGTGCCCTATGCGCTGGCGCTTGCCATCGTGAGCGGCGTGCTGGAGATCATTCCGCTGGTCGGGCCGATCATCGCCGCCGCCCTGGCAGGGACCGTCGCCTTCGCCACACGTGGCACCGACACGACGATCTTGGTGCTGGTTGTCTACCTGGTTCTGCGCCAGATCGAGGACCAGGTCGTGATGCCTCTGGTCATCGGTCGGGCAGTGCACCTGCACCCGGTCGTCACCATTTTCGCCGTCCTGGTCGGCCTGAGCGCCTGGGGCATCCTGGGTGGCCTGCTGGGCGTCCCGGTGGCGGCAGCGCTGAACGTGACGCTGCACGAGCTCTACCCCGAACAGACCGGGCCTGGCACGGACGCGCCTGAAGGCCGGGGTCGGATCTCGGGGCTGATAGGCGGCCGTTTGCGGCGCGGCAGCCGCCCGGCCGACGTCGGGACGGCGACCCGTCTGCCGGAGCCGCAGGATCCCGAGCCTGAGGGTCAGGGCTGACATGGACCACGGACCGGCGCCCGAGATGGCCGAGGCGCCCGCGGCAGTCGCCCCGGCCGAGAGGCCAGCGGTCGCCCAGGTGGCCGAGGCTGCAGATATGGCCGAGATGGTCGTCTTGGCCCTGGATATCGGCGCCACTCAGATTCGGGCGGCGGCGATCCTTCCCGACGGGACGCGGTTGGGCCGGCGCGCGGCCCCCACACCCGTGGCCGCCGGCGCCGCGGCGATCTATCAAGCCTGTGCCGAGCTTCTCAGCGGCGTGGCCGACGGCCTTCCCGCGGAGGTGCGGAGGCGCGTGGCGGCGATCGGCATCGCCTCGATGGGGCCCGTCGATCCGTGGCGCGGCCTGGTCGTGGACCCGCCCAACGTGCCATCTCTACGCGATGCGCCGCTCGCTGACGAGATGGAGGCGCGGCTCGGTCTGCCCGCCTTCCTGGACCGCGACACCAACGTCGCCGCTCTTGCGGAGAGCTGGCTCGGTGCCGCCCGCGGCTGCCGCGACTTCCTCTACGTCACCGTCTCGACGGGCCTCGGCGGGGCGGTCGTCCACGACGGCCGTCTCATGCTGGGACCCGATGGCACGGCCGGGGAGCTGGGCCACGTGACGCTGATGATGGACGGTGGGCCGCGCTGCGGCTGCGGCGGGGCGGGGCATCTGGAGGGCATTGCCGCCGGGGCGGGACTGGCCGCGCAGGCCCAGGAAGAGGCGGC
>PMXQ01000019.1 GCA_003171065.1 Chloroflexota bacterium | reverse complement strand
GCCAGCTCCTTTGATGGCTCGATCCCCGAGGCCCGCACCTACACCTACGATGCCGACGGCAACCGCACCGCGGTGAGTGAGGCCGGAGTGACCTTCTACTACGCCTATGACGCCACCGACGAGCTCATCTGGAAGGGTCCGGCCGCCGGCGGCTCCGGCTCCTCCGCCTTTGGCTACGATGCCCTGGGCAACCTGCGTTCGAGCCAGCCCTGTGGTCCGGACTCGGGCAGCCTGAAGCCGACCACCTACACCTACGGATGAAAATGTCAACTCGCCAGGCTTGCGCCGGTCGGTCGGGTGGCTAGACTCAGGACCTGGATGCGGTCGGACCCCGTGGCAAACGGCGGAGCATGGGGATCAGCTCCGCGGCGCAGCCGGTTCCGGCCCTGCCGGACCATCGAGTCGCTCCCCGCTGGCGGCGGCCGCATCCGCTCTGGCGCTCCGGCTCGCGACGAACCGCTCGTAGGCGGTCTGGGCACCGGTGAGCATGGCCCGTTCCCGCGCTCGCCCGGCCTTGCGAGCAGCCCTGGCCGCTTCTGGTTCGCCCATCACGATCCCGGCGCGAGAGAGGCGCTTCCGGTCGCCTCCGAGAAGCTCCAGACGGCGGATCTTGGCCGCGCTGGCAGAGGGCGGGCTCCAGGCGTAGTCGAGGTCCTTGGTGAGCAGGTGCCAGACAAGCACGGCGAGCTTGCGGGCCACGGCCACGATCGCCACACCCGCTCCGCGACGCCGGCGGATCCGCAGATAGAAGCCCGCCAGAGGACCTGGAGTCCGGACCGCGGCATGGGCGGCCTCGATCAAGAGGGCCCGAGCGTGGGCTTGACCTGCCCGGCTGATGTGGCCGGTGTAGCTGCGGGCCCCGCTTTGGCGGACGGCTGGATCCAGCCCGAGATAGCCCACGAGCTTGTTGGGTCGAGCGAAGCGGGCGATGTCGCCGATCAGGGCATCGAGGGCCGCGGCGGTGGTCAGACCGATGCCCGGCACGCTCAGCATGTGGCGCACATAGGCGCTGTCGCGAACCGAGCGGGCGATGGCGGTCTCGGTCAGTGCGATCTCGGCCGCGATCGCGTCGTGGAGGCGCAGGTGCAGATCGAGGGCCAGGCGCTCGTCGGCAGGCAGCTCGAGCTCCTCGAGCCAGGCTCGTCCGGCGACTCCGAAGGGATCCGACACCGGGCAGGTGGCCAGGCGGCGGCCCATGATGGCCGCTACCCGGTTGCGCTCGCCGGTGCGGCCTCGGACCAGGCTTGCCCGCAGGCTGACCAGCCGGCGTCGAGCCAGGGTATCGGGATCGGGCTGCCACACCGCCGGAATGTAGTCCGCGGCGAGCAGCTCGGCCAGGGCCGCAGCGTCGATCCGGTCGGTCTTGACCTTGGCTTCCGCTATCGCCCGTGTGCGCAGCGGATTGGAGACCACGACTTGGGCTACATGAGGTGTCAGCAGCTCCGCGATCGACCAGGTGTTGGTGCTGGCTTCGATCACCACCCGGTCGTCGGGTCGGAGTCGGCCGATCAGATCGGCCAGACCGGCGGGGCTGACCTCCACCGATCCGAGGCTGACCGCCCGTCCGTGGCCATCGACCGCCGCCGCCTCACCCTTGTGGCGGCCCAGATCGAGTCCGATGCTG
The DNA here is from genome assembly GCA_003171065.1 of Chloroflexota bacterium. Taxonomy (GTDB): domain Bacteria; phylum Chloroflexota; class Limnocylindria; order Limnocylindrales; family CSP1-4; genus Fen-1039. Next base: position 41,975 of record PMXQ01000019.1, on the reverse strand, counting down.
CGCATCGTCGCTTCCTCCTCTTGCTCGTTCTCCAAGTCGATCGACACCGGCCCTGGGCAACACGACACCTACGGATCCGCGCTCAAGGCGCAACCGGGCGAGTCGCAGGGGCGGCCACATACGACCACGGACTCGAAGTCCACAGGTATACCGGCCTGCCCCAAAGCTGGTGTCCCGACAGGAGCCCCTGTCCCGGTCAGCGCAGACTACGCCGGGCCACTGACTGCTGTCCTGCCTTTCATAGCCGATACGATCCCGCCGATCGTCTCGACTCGATCACGCAGGCGAATGGCACCACCGTGGGCTTCACCTTCGATGCCGCCGGACGCCATGCCACCAGAACATCGGGCGCCTCAACCATCGACACCTACGCCTATCTGGGCACGAGTGACTCGGTCCTCCAGGACGTGTCCAGTACCGCTGGCACGATCAACGCCGGCATCGACTCGGCGGGCGACCGCCTCGCCACGAGTGCTACCGGCGGCTTCGGCTGGATCGTGCCCGATCTCCACGGCAACATCGCCGCCCAGTGCACCGGCGCGGGCTCGATCGAGGACGTCTTTCGCTACGACGCCTACGGCAACGCTCTGGGAACCTCCAAGCCCGCCAGTGGCGTGCCCTCGCCCTGGCGCTTTGGAGGTCGCATCCTGGAGTCCACCGGCGGCTCCGCCACCTACGACTTCGGGGCTCGCGCCTATGTCCCCGATCTTGGCACCTTCACCAGCCTCGACTCGGTCGCGGGCTCTGCCGGGAACCCGCTCAGCCTCAACCGCTACCTCTACGCCGAGGCCAACCCGGAGACTCTGGTGGACCCGGACGGGCACTGCGCGAAGTATGTGTGGGATGGCATGTACAGCTACTGCGCCCAAGCTGATCCTCCCACGGGTTCGTCTGGCGGCGGCGGTTCCTCAAGCGGCGGTGGCTCTTCGAGTGGCGGCGGGTCCTCGTCTGGCGGCGGTGGTTCCGCCGGACCGCGGGCACCCAAGCGGATCGTGCCATATGTATTCGACGTCTGGATGGACCACTACGGCTCCCTGACTGACGACAGCGAGGTCACCAACACATACCAGGCCTCGTTCCAGCTCCCACCAGGAAGGTCGGATTTCAAAGACATCAACGAGATACTGATCCTGAAGGGCAGCGGCAAGGCCGAGGACGAGGCCAACTACGACCAGTACCTTCAGGCGAACGGTGCTTATGCCCTATGGGTCGTGACCCACCACGACCCGACGGATCCGGAGTGGGCTCATCACGAGGGTATATGGCAGACGGCCCTTGACTACGTCCAGGGCTTTCGCCAGACGACTTGCACGCAGACTTGCGCAACTCGGACACCCACGCCCGATGATCGCCCGAGTGCCGACAAATACTTCGACAGCAACGACACAACGTTCGTTCGGTTTCTGCCAGACTCCTCTACCGTTGTGAACCCGGACCCGCTCACGACGGCTGTAGGCGTCACCCAGGTGGTCGCTGGACTAGGCGAAGGCTTGCTCGGTCTTGGAGAACTCGCGTATTCCTACGGTACCTTAGGTGGGGATACTGCCAGTCAGGGCGGAGAGGCCGCTGGCGAGGGCGTTGCCGACCTGGCGGGGATGGTCGGCACTCGAGACAATCGCGCCTGGAAGGCCCAGGCTCCGGCTGACTGGGACATCACGGTTGACTACTACAACGATCAGATAACCGGAGGCGGCATGGCGCCGTTTGTTCCTCAAGCGCAGTCGCCCGCGCAACCCCGTCGACCGCTGCCGTGGTTTAGCAGATGAGATCGAGTCTTGTTGGAGCGTGGCGCCTTTCCCGGTTGGCTGCCCTAGGTTTCGTCTTGTCTCTGCTCATCGCAGCCGGGGCAGGATGCTCAGGCAGGAGCGCAACCTCCGAAGTCCCCGGCCCCGTGGCTGGTACCGCGACCTTGCTCGCTGACGGACGAGTACTAGTCGCCGGAGGATACTCAGGGGCGAACACGCAGGCCACGGCCTCCGCCGAGTTGCTCGACCCAAAGACCGACAAGTTCACTCCGACTGGGTCGATGACCGTCCCCCGCGAGGGTCACACGGCGACCCTACTCGAAGATGGACGGGTGTTGATTGCAGGCGGTGGCAACAGTGCCAGCGGGTCGCCAACCGACCTCACATCGGCCGAGCTGTACGACCCCACGACCGGCAAGTTCACGCCGACCGGATCGATGAGCAAGACGAACTCCGGCGGGATGGCGACCATCCTCGAAGATGGCCGCGTTCTGGTCATAGACACCAACGGTAGCGCCGATCTATACGATCCGCGCACGGGCACCTTTAGCCCGACCGGTCGGACGGCCGACGGCCACAGGTGGGGAGGACTGACCCTTCTTCCCGACGGACGCGTCCTGCTCGTCGGTGGCGTGAACGACCAACTGCACGACCTTGCGTCGGCCGAGATCTACGACCCATCGACCGGCCTTTTCCGCTTCACAGGCTCGATGACCACGGCGCGCTCGGGACTTACCGCGACTCTGCTGCCCGACGGCCGAGTCCTCATCGCGGGAGGGCAGGCCGGCGAGGTAGAGAGAATCGCATACTCGGAGTTGTACGACCCAAGAACAGGCACGTTTACGCCGAGTGGATCGATGATCGAGCCGCGTAGCGATCATGTTGCGGTTCCACTCACCGACGGGCGAGTCCTTCTGGTCGGCGGGACGAACGCGATCGGCCGCGCCATCCGGACCGCGGAAGTGTACGACCCGAAGACGGGCACCTTCAGTTCTACCGGCTCGATGACCGTGGCTCGCTACTGGCCCGTTGCCACACTCCTGTCGGATGGCCGTGTCTTCGTCGCCGGGGGTCAGGGCAATGCGGATACAGTTGATGCTTCGGCGGAGTTGTACGACCCCAATACTGACTTGTTCAGCCCGGCGGGCTAGCTGATTGCGCTCGACCCTGATCGCGACGTCACCTCGACCTACGCCTACGACGCCATGGGCGAGATGACCGGCTACTGCACCGCCCAGGACCGCGGCGACGCGGGCACCGCCTGCGACCCGACCTCGGCCTCGGCAACCACGGCCTGGCACTACGCTTATGACGCCGCCGGCCACGTCAGCCTCCAGACCCCGCCGGTCGCGACGCTGCTGCCCACGGGTCCGACCAGCTCGGCGCCACGGCGTGGATCTACGACGCCGGCGGTCGGCTCACGAGCGTCTGCAACCTGCCGCGCACTGGCACCGCCTGTTCGAGCTCGACGCGCTACAACACCAGCACCTACGATGCCCTCGGGCGCATCACGCAGGTCAAGACCTACACCGGCACCTACGGCTCGGGCACCCTGCGTCTGTCGTCGACGGCAATCTTTGCCGGCGACGGCTTCCGGACCGAGCTCGACTTTGTCGGCACCGGATCGGGCGAGGGGATCGACTCGATCACCTTCACGCCGGATCTTCTCGATCGCGTGACCGCGATCCACGATGGTTCGACTCTTCTGACCGGCTTTACCTACAACCCCGACGGCACGGTTGCCAGCCGGACGGATCCGTCGGGCACGACGAGCTTCACGTACGACGCGCGAGGCGAGCTGACCTCGAGTTCGGCGCCCTCGCTAACGAGCGTGCAACCCAAGTTCACCTACCGCCTCGACGGCCTGGTCGGCACCCGCACCTGGAGCGGGTCGAGCGCCCTGGGCACGTTCACCTACGACTCTGCCAAGCGCCCGATCGGTCTCTCTATCAGCGGCACCGCGGTGGCGGCCATGAGCCTGGCCCAGACCTACGACCGCGGCGGTAAGGTGACCTCTGAGTCGCGCAACTTCGCGCAGATCCCGAGCGGCAACGCCGGCCAGGGGACCCAGAGCTTCACCTATGACGGCCTCGGTCGGGTCAAGACCGATGTCCTGGGCAGCCGCACCATCACCTACTCGTATGATCGCGACTCGAACCGTCTGAGCGTCAACGACTCAGGCGTCTCGACCTTGTACGTCTACGACGCCACCGACCAGCTGTACAGCGAGACGGCCGGCGGCTACACCGGCTACGCCCGCTTCGATCCATACGGCAACATGACGGTCAACCCCGAGACCGGCTCGACGGCCACGACCGCTTATACGTATGACGCGGCCGACCGACTGACCGCGATCACCCCACCGCCGGCTCTCGCGGGTGCGGCCACCTTTACCTTCGACGCCCTGGGCCGGACCGCCACCCGAACCACGGCCACGACCCCGGCCGCAACCGTCGACACCTACAGCTACCTCGGCGACACACAGACGGTCGTGCGCATCTCGACCAAGGTCGGGACCGCCAACCCGACGCTCGTCGACTCCCTGGTCGGCTCGGACCAGAGCCGTCTTGGCACCAAGGCGGGCTCGCTGGTCGGCCTCCTGATCCCCGATCTCCACGGCAACGTCGCCGCGGCGGCGAACTCCACTCTCTCGAGCACCACCGACGCCCTGCGCTATGACGCCTGGGGTGACGTCGTGGCTAGCGTCACATCGGCCCTGCCGACACCCTGGCGATATCAGGGCCGGCTGCTCGTAGATCCCGCTGGTGCGAGCGACCTCTACGACTCCGGTGCCCGCTACTACTCCCCTGGTCTTGGCATCTTCACCGGGTTCGACACGGTGTCGGGCTCCGCCCAGAACCCGATCTCCATGAACCGCTACCTCTATGCGGCCGCCGATCCCACGACCCTGATCGATCCCGACGGCCACTGCTGGGGCATCTGCATCAGCATCAACCCGGTCGCCTTCGTGCAGTCGGCGGCCCAGACGGTCGGCAACGCGACGGTAGCGGCGCTGCCAGTGGTCGCGGCTGTGGCGACCTCAACGGTCGCGGCGGCGACGGTGGTGGCAGTCGACACGGCCACCTCCAACCCGATCGGCGCCGGTGTCTTCGTCGCGGCCACTACCGTGGCCGGGGCCGCAGGCGCGGCCGCGAGCGACGTCGCTTCGGGTCACATGCCCGACCCCGAGCATGTGATGTCCGGTGCCGTCGCGGGCTTCACCTATGGTGCGGTCTACGACGTCACCAAGAGCCCGACCGCCGCCGGTGCCGCGAGCGGTGCCGCCGGAGACGCCTTCACCCAGGTCTGGAACATCGCCGCCGGGGCCAAGGATGCCAATGGCAACCCAGTCGGCTTCGACTGGGGCGAGCTCGGGGCGGCCACGGCCCTTGGTGCCGGCACGGGCTTCATCGGCGGTCGTATCGCCTCGAGATTCGGAGGGCAGAGCGGGCAGCAGGCAGCGGCAGGTGGCGGCGGCGAGCCGGAGTCGGACGTGCCCGAGGATGACCAGGGCGCCAGCTGTCCGGTCGGCGTAGGCGGCCTCAGCTTCAGTGCCGATACCACCGTCGCCACCGCCGCCGGCACCGGCGTCGCCATCAGCAGCCTGCGGGTAGGGGACAAGGTCGAAGCCTACGACCCCAAGAGCGGAGTGACCGCGGCCCACACGGTCGATGCGGTCATGGTCCACACCGATCCTGTCGTCGAACATCTGGCGACCGATGCAGGCGAGATCGAGACCACCCCCAACCATCCCTTCTTCACCACTGACCGTGGCTGGGTGGAAGCGGGCTCACTGTTCGTCGGCGAGCAGCTCCGGACCGAGTCCGGCAAGGCCGCGAGCGTCATCGGCTTCACCCTCGACGCGACTCCCACCGCCATGTGGGACCTCACCGTCGACGGCGCCCACTCCTTCTTCGTCGACTCGGCCGGCGTGCTGGTGCACAATCAGGACTGCGGCGGGACGAACGTACCGAATGGGGCCACACCTGCCCGTTTCGTAGCCGCACCAGACGGCATCATCGACACTGAGTCGCCTGCTCTGAACCAGCAAATCGATGACGTACAAGCGTCTCTCCGTAGCACGGGCAGCCCTCCCCCCGGCGTGCGCCAAGGTGGACTACCCGGCAGACCGGGCGTGTTCGGCAATAGGAGTGGCGCTCTACCTGCCCAGCCAGAAAGCTACTATACAGAGAGCGATGTGTGGCCTGGGACGGGGTCCTGAACCGCCCTGGCTTTGATGGAGGCTCCATCTCTTGGAGAATCCTATGCAGGAATCGGACGGCGGCCGGGTCTGGCTACTTCCCGCTGATCCTTCGCCAGGCGGCATTACGGCCGCTTTCTCCAGCGGCCTGGTCGATCTCGATCAGGCCCTCTCTTCGCAGGGCGCTCAAGACCAGCCGGATCGTTGGATCGCTGACCCCGGGGAGGGCAGTCCGAATGTCCCGGAGTCGGAAGAGAACCTGGGCGTGGTTGAGGATGTATTCGCGGACTCTGGCCTGCTTGGACAGCCCGGCGAGACTGCGCCTCGCGGCGACCCGTGACTCGAAGTCGTCGTACGACTCCTCCAAGATCGCCACCAGGTACTGAGTCCATGGCCAGATGTCGTGGCTTGCTTCGTGCCACCGGCGCTGGGATTCGTAGAGGGCGGCGTAGTAGGCGTTCTTCGTGTCCCACATCCGTTGTTCGACACTGACGTACCGGGCGACGCCGTAACCCTGCTGCAGCAGCGCGTGGGTGGTAAGGAGGCGCGCGAGTCGACCGTTCCCGTCGGCGACCGGGTGAATGGCCAGGAAGTCGAGGACGAACGCTGCGATGAGCAGGACTGGATGAGCGGCTCCCACCTCGGCGGCCGATTGGTAGCGGGCGACGAGTTCGGGCAGCATGAACTCGGTCTCCGTGGGAGACGGCGGCGTGAAGACGATCTCGCGGTGGCCGTGCTCGTAGCTCGCGATCAGGTTCTGTTCGGTCTTCAGCTGACCCCCAAGGCCGCCCGCATAGCGGAAGAGTTCGCGGTGAAGGTGGAGAATGTACGGCACCGTGATCGGCTCGAGCGTCGTGGCTCGCATGATCTCGTCGGTCGCGTCGCGGTAGCCGGCAAACTCGCGCTCGTTCCGATTGCGAAACCGGCGGGGCTCGGCGCCCATTCGAGCCAGGCCCTCGATTCGGGTCGGGTCCACGGTCACGCCCTCGATGGCGTTCGATGCGGTGATCGAGGCGACGCGCGTTTCGTCCGCCAGCGCGCGCAGCAACTCCGGCAGCTGGTCGCGAAAGAGGGCTTCCCGGCCGCGTCCAATGTCGAGCCGAGCGAGTCGCGCGCCCAGTCGAATTGGCTGGGAACCGAGCGTTCGCTCCAGATCGACGAAGCTGTGCATCCCCTCAATACTCCGCTAAACGTCATAATCCGAGGCTGCGAATAGCATGATAGGCGACATCGCGAGCGTCAAGAGGCGGTTGTAGGCACCGAGGCGGAGGCGGTCGCCCTACGGCAGCGCCGGCAATCCCATGGCGTCGGTCTTGACCGGCGTGGCCTCGGGCAGCCCAGGGATGCTCGGCAGGGCCGGGGTCGCAAGGCCCGGGATCGTGGGCAGGGCGCTGGTCGGCGAGGGGCCGAAGGAGGGGGACTCAAGCTCGGGCAGAGGGTTATCCGAGCGGCTGATCGTGGCCGCTGCGCGCTCGCCGCTATACCAGGCATCGAAGCCGTCGAGAGACAGGCGGGCCAGCGTTCTCGCCGAGGGGGTGCCGCTGGCTCGGGAGTCGACGATGGCGCAGGCGAGCTTGCCATCCAGAACGAACGGATCGGACAGGGCGCCGAGCGGAGTGTCGAAGAGCGCCGAGCGGACGTCCTCGTCGATCGCGAACTCGGCGGCGGCGCGCCAGCCCGCATCGCGGGCGAGGGCCTCATCCGCCGGCGAGAAGCGGGTGGTGTAGGCGAGCGGATCGGGCGAGGGGTCGGCGCGGACCTCCTGCAGCGCCGTCTGGGAACGTTCGTCGAGCGCGCCGCTGAAGCGGGCCTCGACAAGGTAGAGCTGCGGCCCGGCAGAGGTCGTGATCGGCCCGAGGATGTCGCCGGTCTTGACCTTGGGGTCGAAGGCCGCCTTGCCCAGGTCGGGTACCAGGCCGTCCTGCGTGACAAAGCCGATCTCGCCCGAGGAGTCAGAGGTGCCCGAGCCGCCCGAGGCGTTGGCGGCGTTCACGAGAGCGCCGAACAGCTTCGTTCTATCGGTCGGTGCCAGAGCGCGCAGGGTCTCCGCCAGTGGATCGGCGCCGAGGTCCAGGCCGGCGGGCGCGCCGGCGATCGAGCTTGGGTCGAGGCCGCTCAGTCGATCGAGGGCCAGACCCGACAGCTCCACCCATGGACCCGCGGTGCCCGACGAGTCGGGGGCGTCGCCGATGACGAGCTCACGGAAATGGGCCAGCGTCACGTCCCCGCTCTTCCAGCGCGACAGTAGCGCGGCGGAGAGGGCTCGCCGCAGGGCCTGGGCGTCCGCCCAGTCCGCCAGAGCGCCGGTGTCGACCCTGGCAGTCGCGGCGTCGCCGGGCAGTGCGTTGGAGATGCGGCCGGTTTCCGCGGGAGCGAGCACCAGAGCCATGCTGACCCGGCCGACCTCGTCGGTCGCGGGGCCGAGGAGGTCGCCGACGGCCGCGGTCTGCGCCGCGGCGGCGATCTCGGGGTCCAGGGCGAGGGACGTGTCGGCGGGTGCGCCGCTCGATGAAACGGCCACGTCCTCGCCAAAGGCGTCCCAGCCCGCGTCTTGGAGGCCGGCCACGATGGTCTGCACCTCCGTGCCGGCCGCAAGCTCGGTGCGGAGGTACACGGTGACGGCGGCGAGGTCCGCGGCGCTGGCGGGCGGCCAGGGATTCGAACCACTCGCACCGGGCGAGGAGGTCGCGGCGGGGCTCGACGCTCCCGGCTCCGGCAGGCCGAACCGAACGAGGCGAACCTGGTGCGCGAGGTCGCCGCTGACATAGGCGTCCGCCTCGGCCCAGGGATCCGGAGCCGCCGGAGTGGCGACGCCTTCGCGGGCCGCGAGCTGGCGGACGAGCTCGTCGTCGATCAGGCTCTCGCGGGCCGCGGTGACGATGTCGGCCAGGGGCGCGCTCGCCGCCGCCTGGAGACCGGGCAGCTCGTCGGGGGTGAAGAAGCTGCCGATGGCCGAGTGCTCGATGAAGGCGGACCGCTCGTCGGCCAGGAAGCTGAGAACGCCCACTCGCCCGCGCAGCGCCTCGCGGCTGATGGAGTGGCCGTTGACCGAGGCGACCGTCGCCCAGTCGCCGTTCTCCTTGCCCAGCAGGAACGCGCCGCCCAGTGCGGCCGCGGCAATCACGACGGCTCCGGCGAGTCCGCCGACCAGGACGAGATCGCGCCGCAGGCGGGGCACGTGCAGGCGCCGCCCGCCCTTCGGCGCCGCGCCGCCGCGGCCGCTTCCGGCGGTGCCCGTTGGCCTGTAGTTGGACGTTCCGCGCCTGGCCATGCCCCCTGGTCCCACTCCTGCTGCGACCCCGACAGGATAGCGGAGGCAGCTTGCGCCAGGTGGTCGGCCGGGGAGATCACCAGCCCTGTAAGGGGCCGGTGAGCCGCCTCGATGGCTGTCATCGCGACGGGCTTGCGGATCATCCTTCCGACCTGGCCCGCCACCCGGTCCTCACGCTGCCGCCACGTGCGGCGCGGGCGCCGACCCTGCCTCCCCCTATGGCGCCTGCGTCCCGAGGCGCCGGGCTCGCATTCTCGCCGCCTCTTCCCGGTAGTAGGTGACCAGGCCGGGCTCGTGGACCGCCGGAACGTAGAACGCGAGCAACAGGGCATCGGCGTCGTCGGGCGAGCGTCCCAGCCGCAGACGGGTTTCGGCCTTGGGCTCGACCTTGACCCGGCCCGATGAATCGATGGTGTGGCGCGGCGCCACGAGCTGGGCGATGACCGCGTCATCGACGCCGGATAGATCGATGCCCCGTGGTACGGATGAGCTCGCGCCCCGTCTCCCACCGTAGCTCGTCGCGCAGGCGGGGAAAGCGCGTCGGGTCCGAGGACGCCTCGCCGACGTTGACCCCGACGATGCGAGCCTTATGCAGCCCCTGCTCGCCCAGCTCCCGTAGCCTGCCCTCGATCGCCCAGCCGATGCCGATCTTGTCGATTTGACGGCGCTCGCGCCGGTCTCCGCGATGGCCCGCACGATCTTGCCCACGACCGCCATCGGATCGGCGGAATGGTCGCGCCAGGGCCGCCCGGGATGGCCGCCCCGGCGCTCCCAGATGACGGTCTCGTCGCCGCCCGCCCCGACGTCGAGCCCGAGCTCGACCGGAGTGTGGGGCAGCGCGAGAGGGTCGAGCTGCGCGGCCCGCACGAGGCCATAGGGGATCACGCCGTCGTCGGACGACTCGGGGAACTCGCCGCGCACCTTGCTGATGTACAGGGGGCTGCCCTCGCCCCACTCGGCCGCCCGCTCCTCGACCCAGAGCCTGCTTATGAGCAGGGGCCGCACCTCGGGCGGGATCTCCTCGCCGGTGAAGTTGTGGCCCTGGGCACCCCGCAGGCCTCATCTATCAGGACCAGGACCGCGGCGGCGTGGATGCCCTGGAAGGCGGCTGGGTCGTAGTGGTCAGGTCACTTCCAACTACGCTCCATGGCCTTCAGGGTGTCTCTGTGAGCTTCCTCGCCCCCGTCCCGGAGAAGAGACTAGACGAACTCAGGCGACCCGCGATGCCGTCAGTCCAGGAATCGACGGCTGCCCAATCTCGAAAGTCGACCTCCGAAAGAACCCTGCGGCTGACAGCGCGCTCGACGAGGCTGAGATCGCTGCCATCGATCGCGCTGCGATCGAATGCGCCGTCGAAGACGCGATGGTCGACCGGCCGAATCGCCCGCCGGAGATCGGCGATCTCGCGCGGCTCGACCGGTGCGCCGCCTTCGCCCACTGCCCCAGCGGCCCGACGCTGAAGGGCCAGACAGACCTGCTGAGCCGAGAGGGTCTCCTCGCTCCGCTCACAAGCGCGGTCGCCTGCTTCATCAGTGCTGGCCATAGACTCCGCTGCCGATTACGTAGGCGTCGGCGGCCGGCAGGTCACCGAGCCGCTCCGCCGCCGCGATCTGGACGTCCAGGCCGGACGCCCCCAGCCGCGCGGCGATGCGCTCGGCGATGCCGCGCGTGGCTCCAAGGCGGCTGCCGTAGATGACCGCGATTCTCATCTCACTCACCTCGTCCCGCCGGAAACTCGGCGATCTCGCATCCGCACGACCCGGTCGCAGGCCTCGCCGACCTCTGGGTCGTGAGGTGACAAGATGAACGTCCGGCCGTGTTCGCGGTTGAGCCGGCGGAGCAGGACCGGGATCTCCTCCGTGCGGCGGAGTCGAGGTGCCCGTGGGCTCGTCCGCCAGCGCGACTCGCTGCTGTTTGCCGCCCGACAGTTCAGCGGTCGATGGCTTGCGCGTTCGCCGCCCGAGCCTGTGTACTCGCATACTACGGGCAGAAGAGCCGCTTCGGGGGCCGCGGCCGAGGATAACCATCAAGCGGCGATCCATTAAGAGTCGTAATGGCTGAGCCCAAGCACGATCGGCGTGGGCTTCGGAACGTACCTAAGTGAGGTCCGCCACGGCAGCGCCAGCGGCGGACACGGCCGGCCGACTCGAGGAGAACGCGGTGAACCAACAACAAGGCAGCGCGGCGGGGCTCATCCAGTCGGGCGGAGCCATTCTCGGGATCGAGTTCGGCTCGACCCGGATCAAAGGGTCCCTCATCGCGCCCGACACGACGCCGCTGGCTGCGGGCTCGCACGCCTGGGAGAACCAGCTCAAGGACGGCGTCTGGACGTACGACATGCAGGACGTCTGGAAGGGCGTGGCCGACTGCTATGCGTCGCTGGCCCAGGACGTACGCGCCCGCTACTCCGTGGAACTGAGGACCCTGGCGGCCATCGGCTTCAGCGGGATGATGCATGGGTACGTTGCGCTGGACATCGATGGTAAGCCGCTGGTTCCGTTCCGCACCTGGCGGAACAACGTCACCGGCAAGGCCTGCGCCGAGCTGATTCCGCTCCTCGACTTCGCCGTGCCGCAGCGCTGGAGCATCGCCCACCTGTACCAGGCGATTCTGGAAATGCAGCCGCACGTGCCCCAGATCGTCCACCTCACCACGCTGGCCGGCTACGTCCACTGGAAGCTCACGGGCGAGCACAAGATAGGCGTGGGCGAGGCCTCCGGCATGTTCCCCATCGACCCCAAGACGAACGACTGGGACGCCGCGCGGATGGCGACGTTCGACGCCCTAATCGAGCCGCGCAAGCTTGGCTGGAAGCTCCGCGACATCCTGCCCGCAGTTCTGCCTGCCGGTCGCATGGCCGGGAAGCTCACCGCAGACGGCGCGAAACTGCTCGACCCTTCGGGCAAGCTCGCGGCCGGCATTCCGCTTTGTCCGCCCGAGGGCGATGCGGGCACGGGCATGGTCGCCACCAACGCCGTGAGATCTCGATCCGGCAGCGTCTCCGCCGGCACCTCGGTGTTTGCGATGATCGTGCTCGACAAGAGTCTGTCCCGCGTTCACGAAGAGATCGATATCGTGGTCACTCCTGACGGCAAGCCCGTAGCAATGGCTCACTCCAACAACGGATCGTCCGACCTCGACGCCTGGATCGGACTCTTCGGTCAGGTGGCCGGGGCTCTCGGCACCCCCGCCACCCTCGACGACCTCTACGGCAAGCTCCTGCCGCTCGCCGTACAGGGCGATCCGGACGCGGGCGGGCTCCTGGCCGTCAACTACGTCTCGGGTGAGCACATGACCGGCTTCACCGAGGGCCGCCCGTTGTTCGCCCGCCGGGAGGACGCCAGGTTCACTCTCGGGAACTTCTTACGAGCCATGCTCTTCGCGTCGCTTTGCGCATTGCGGACCGGGATGAACATCCTCACCGAAGAGGAAGGCGTGGTCATCGAGGAGATTCGTGGCCACGGTGGGTTCTTCAAAGGCGGCGACACGGGCCAGCGCATGATGGCCGCAGCACTCAACGTCCCCGTCAGCGTCTCTGCCACCGCCGGCGAGGGTGGAGCCTGGGGCATGGCCGTGCTGGCCGGCTACATGCTGCGCGCGGACGCGAAGCAGTCTCTGCCGGAGTATCTGGACGAGCGCATCGCCGGCAGCGTCGGCCAGCCCGTCAAGCCGGACCCGCGCGACGTGCAGGGTTTCGCGGAGTTCTTCGCGCGCCACGAGAAGGGGCTCGCAATCGAGCGCGAGGCCGTGAAGGCGCTGCGCTGAGCGTTTGTGCCTACGCGAATCGCTAAGAATTGATCAGGGAAGTTGATCGGGACGGTCCGCGTGGGACGGGACCGGGGTTGACGTGACTCTTGGCGGTACCTCTGAAACCACTTTCCGGCTGTTCGCCCTGCTGACGACCGGGACGCTCACTCACTACATCGACAATCTGGGCATAACCGGCCTGACGTCGAATCCCTCCATATACAAGAAGGCAATCGGCACTTCGTCGGCCTACGACCAGACCATCGAACGGCTAAGCGTGAGCGGGGCGGACGTCCAGACGACCTTCTTCGAGCTGGCGCTCGACGATCTCGGCAGGGCCGCAGACATGTTCCTCCCCATACATCTCCGGACCGGCGGTGTCGACGGTTTTGTGTCGCTCGAGGTATCGCCGCTGCTCGCCCACGACGCCGAGACAACTCGGAGCGAAGCGCGCCGCCTCCACGCAAAGAGTGGTCGGTCGAACCTGTTCATCAAGATTCCGGGGACGCGGGCCGGGCTCGAGGCGATCGAAGAATCGATCTTCTCGGGCGTTCCGGTGAACGTGACTCTGCTCTTCTCGACCGATCAAACGCTGTTGGCGTTTGCCGACCACGGCACGGTCAGCGGCATGCTCGCGGTGGACCGCGACCCAGAGAACGAGGCCATGCTGGCCCGTTTCGAAGCCTCAGGGGTTGACCTTGCCGGTTTGGCGTCTCGTCTCCAGGAGCAAGGCGTCGACGCTTTCGTGCGGGCTTGGCAAAGCCTTCTGAGCTTGATCAACCAGAAGGCGGCCGCAGGGAGCAAGCGGGCTAGCGCAGACAGGCAATCGACTGTGGGAAACCTGTGATCCTGTCTGCGGCGAAGCGCTCATCGATCTCGAACCGGACTCGGCCGGGACCTCGTCCGGTAAGCCTGCTGGCCGACCATCCAGAGGAGGAGGGGTCCGAGCTGTTCGAGGGCGAGTTCGACGTCCGGCATCTCGACGGGACGAGATCTATCCGGCTTGTCACGGCCTCCTGCCGCGGAAGACGAATCGTTAGGCTCGAGGGTCGGCCGGGCTGGGTCCGCGGCGCGACCTTCCTGAACGGATGGCAACGCGGTCCCGTGCGAGAATCCCCCGATCAGACCTCGAAGCCGGTGATGCTATGACGATCGGCGATGCGTTCAACGCAACTGTGGACTACTACGACGATTGGATGCGCATCGCGCTTCCTGGGTACGCCGACCTGTTCGGTACGGCCACGGACCTCGTTCCCGCTGTGGCCGAAAAGGCGATCGACGTACTGGATCTGGGGGCGGGCACGGGGCTGTTTAGCTGGCATATCCGCGGGCGCTTCCCGCATTCGCGCTTGGTTCTCGTCGACATCGCCGATCGTCTGCTCGACGTTGCCCGGGTGCGTTTTGCAGGCGACGACTCGGTTGAGTACTCGATCGCGGACTACCGAACGATCGATCTGCAGCCAGCGCGCCAGTTCGACGCCGTCGTGTCGAGTCTCTCGATCCACCACCTCGAAGACGAAGAGAAAGCAGCGCTATTCCGGCGTGTCTTCGACCTCGTTCGACCTGGCGGAGTCTTCCTTAACGTCGACCAGATTCGCGGTGGAACCGCGGCCGTCCGCGACCTCTACTGGACCTCATGGTTGGCTCGGGTGCGTCGGGCCGGCGCCCCCGAAGCTCGTATCGCCGAGAGTATCGAGCGCCGCCAGACGTACGACCGCGACGCACTGCTCGCCGATCAGCTGCGATGGCTCCAGGAGGCCGGCTTTGTAGACGTCGACTGCGTCTACAAAAACTACTTCGTCGGCGTGTTCTACAGTCGCAAAGGCCGATAGCAAGGCTCTGCGCCAATGCAGTGAAGCCGGCAGATTCGCCCGTTAGTCTGCCGCTCATTCAATCTCGTCCGAGCGGGCACCCGTGACCAGGCGATGTCTTTGCTCCTTTGAGCCCAGCCCGAACGAGGGCGTCCTGCGGGATCGTGATCTGATTCTTGGCGCTCACCTTCGTGTACCCACGACGGCGAGCGGTCTTTACTCGTGCACTCATAGGTATGGCTTAGGCCCGCGAGGTCCCTTCTGCAAGATCGACGCTCAACGAACGGGTCGTTGCGATTTGCGCCTTTACGACTGACCTCGCTGCGGCGCGAGCGGCGATAGCCTCCGCGCCGATCCTGGCGAACGTTCTTATCCTGTCCTCGCAGTCGTCGAATCCGGCAGCCAGCCGGCCGGCGTCGTCAACGTAGCCAGGACGACCCGCCGCGGATAGCTCCTGGTGCGCCGCCACGATGCACGCAGCCTCCCAGAAGGCCGCCTGCGCCTGCTGCGAGAGCGGTGCGCCGCCGAGTACCGTCAGCGCCAGTGGGATCATTCGCTTTGTGTTGTGATCGGTGCCCGCCATAACAACGATTCCGGCAGCCCGAAGCACCTCAACGTAACGATCCACTACCTCGGGCTTGTTGCGTACGGGGAATAGTTCGGCGCAGTAGATGGCCCGGTCCAGCAGTCGCCTCGCGAGGGCCTCGGGAGGGTCCTCAAAGTCGCTTATAGGCGACGCGGCGTCGGCGAAGATTGGATAGGTAGGGATCCCGCCGAGCTCGAGAATCAGTTGGTAGCCGTCATCGAACGACACCGGCACTTCGGGCACGAAGGCGGGCATGCCGAACTTCATGAGGCTTGACCGGATCGTCTCCTGGATGGCGACCTCGTCGGATGTATCGACGTGGACGAACCCGGGCAACATCCGGCCCAGCACGGCGACCCGTTCGTCCGCTGGCACGGCACTGAAGAGCACTTCTTGGAAGGCCTCAGCGAGGTGGCGCTCCTGGAGCGACACCCAGTCGGCCGGCACGCCGCATCGCTCGGCCACCGTGGCGACTATTTGGCCATAGGTCGGCGCGCCGTCGAGCCCGGCGCGGCTGAACCGTTCCGACAAGCGCGCGGTCATCGAGCGCATTCTTTCGTCATTGGCCCCTCGGATCGCCGCCATTCGTCTTGCCGCGCTATCGAGTGGTGGGTCGAAGCGAGTGAGCCCCTTGCCACAGAGGTTGAACCGGCCGGGGTTGGAGGGATCGTTGATCCGCATCTCGACCAGATCACTCGCGACTGTGTTGATCTCGAGGCCATAGAGCGGCATTACCCCCGCCTCGACGGCGGCGGCCGCGAAGCGGCGGTAGGGGCGAAAGTCATAGTAGTTCGAGGTGCCTACAACCCAGACGCCTTCTGCCGCCGCCAATCGCACGGCCTGTTCGGGGGAGTCGAAGGCGGAGAAGTTGGGCGGCAGGTGCACGTGCGTGTTGACCAGCGTCAAACTCGTGCCCGTGCCGCCGACATGGCCATCAGGACGATCGCCCTCGTCGGCCCTGTCCTTTCGACCAGCCTGGTCGGCTCGGTCATTGCGCAAGGGAACGGTCAATCGGGACCGGCAGGTTTGGAGCGTTGTGATCGATCGTGTGATCAGCCCGGCTGCAGTGTCGGACGGCTCCGCGCTGAACCCGTTGCCGTCGAATCCGGTGACGAGCCATCGGCGGAGGTCAAGAATACCTTGCTGGACGAGTTGGACGACAGATTGAGATTCACGAGGGTCGACAGCATCGGGCCAGCACGATCTCAGTAGTTGTTCGACCGCGCCTGGTTCGATCGTCATGACTTCAGGATCCAGGGCAGCCAGCGCGGCCGCGGCTCCCATTGCGTAGCTAGGCATCGGGATGCCTTCGTCACGGCCGAGGCGGATCGTCCCAATGAGCCGGTCATCCCAGCCGAGCTTCCGGACCGGATCGCGTGCAGCTCGCTCTATGGTGTCGGCAAGAAAAGGGTTGACCATACGGACCAGGAGATCGTCCGCGAAGCCTTCGAATCCGAGCGGGGTGAACAGCGGATCTGCTGCGCGATAGCGCCGAACAAGGGCTCGCCCCGACTCGTCCAGAAATGCCGCACGAAGGAAGGCCATAGCCCCGGGCACGGTCGTGAAGTCCGCCATCAATCGGAGGCCCAGAAGGCGTCCAAGGTATGCGGCCAGGGCATGAGTCGCGTTGTGCCCGAATAGCTTGGCCGCCGCAAAGGGAGCCAGGTCGTCGACCGGTTGGAGCACGGCCACCATCGGGCTGCTGGCGCTTCCGCGGCGCCCAGCGACGCCAATCCTGGACGTGAGGATATGGTCGAACTCTTCCACGAGAAATGCCGCGGGCGTCAATGGCGTCACCGGCGCAAGGCCGAGCGATAGCAGCTCCGACTGCTCCGTGACCACCCCGCTCATCTTCCCGATGACCGTGTCCACGAAACGGGCGCGCCGCCGGATTCGGTCTCGGTCGAGCGGACTGACAGACTCGAGTACGGCCTCCTCGAGGAGCGCGCCCGCACGGCGGTGATTCTCCGCGCAGAACACTACGAGTGGCCGCGCAGAACGCCGCCGCCGCAGCCCTTCACCGAGGAGCAGGTGGGGACTGCTCGGCTGGTCCGTCCGGTAGAAATCGATGCTGGGGAGGGCCGTTGACGCCTCGTCCGCGCTGGAGATCGCCTCCACGATCCGGGTGCGGTCGCAGGCCTGGGTCGAGTCCGCTACCGCCACCGGGCCGACGTCGACCGTATCAATCCGGTCCCGCCTCGCGATATTGAGGCGGTAGTGCCCGTCATTGGAGCGGAGCGACTCGACCAGGTCGGCTCGGACATCTACGACGAGGGGCCGGGAATACTGGCCACACTGGTACGCCTCGTACAGGAAGAGCCCCGCCTGGATCGCCCCGAAGCCGAAGCCGGCGAACCGAGTGGTCCCGGTGAATGCCATCGGACACTCAACCTGCCAGGTAGCGGCGTTCATCCTCGGCGTCCCAGCCAGATACGGCCAGGAGCGAGGAAGTACGCCGGTGCGGATAGACGATCGCCTTCCCGTCGACCGCCTGGCTACGTGCCATCTCGAGGAGTTGGGGCGCGTGCTCGAGATCACCGACATGCGCGATGTGCAAGCCAGGGTCGATCTCGCCGTCGGCCATCAACCGAAGAGCTTCCATCACGTCCCAAGGGCCCCCGCCCGATGAGCCAGTGATGGTCACTTCGAGGTAGTGAACGAGCCGACCGTCGATGGCGACCGTATTCCTTCCCGCAGGGAGCCCGCCGAACAGATTGAGCACCCCGTTTCGCGCCAGGAGGTGCTGAGCGGCCTCGATCGCGGCCCCGTTCGCAACTGCCACGATGACGTCATCGGCGCCGAGGCCCTGGCTCGCCGTGCCAACGGCTCCGCTCATGTCCTCCCTCGCGGAGTTAACGGTCACGAGCTCGACGCCGAGGCGCACGGCTCGTCCGGAGAACAACTCGCGGAGGCGCCTCAGACGATCATCGAGGACGTCGGCGACCAGCAGGCACCGGGGTTGGGCTGCGAGAGCCAGATCCACGTGCATCCACCCCATGGGTCCGGCTCCGATCACGACGACCACCGAACCCCGGCTCAGCCCTGTCATCGCGGTTCGCGGCGAGATGGGATCGCGCTGCGCGAGGTGGACGTGGTGGGAGTGAGCGGAGATGACACACGATAGTGGCTCGGCGATGGCGACGTGAGCGGCCGGGAGGTTCCCCACCGGCAAAGGCACGAGGCATGACGCAGCGAGTACTTCCTCCCCGATCAGCACGTATTCCGCGAGAAGGCCCGGCAGGGTGTACCCGACGGCGATCTTCTCAATCGCCGCGGCCGTGTCTCCGTAACGCTCCAGGTCGTTCATGGGGGCGTGGTCCACCGCCGGCTGGACGGCGAAACGTTGCCCTGGCTGGTATCGCCCGTGAAGCTCTTCCCCAACCAGGGCGACCGTCACGGCCCCTTCGTCCCCGGCGATCACGGGGAACTTTGCCGGATCCCAGCCGAACATCAGCGGGTGCTCGGCGCCCTGCTCGATTAGTTTGTTGACGGAGGTGCAGATACCGGCCGCATCCACACGGCACAGGAGCTGGCGCGGGCCTGGACGGGGCGTGGGAACCGACCTGACGGCGACGTGTTCAATTCCGACACCATCCACCACCAATGCCCGCATCGACCCGGGGACCGGCGGGACGGGGGGCTGAACGGACGTCCGCATCAGTGACCGCACTTCCCCTCGTTCGGGATTGGGCCTGTATATGGCGAAGTAGAACTATATGGCGAAGTAGAACGCGAGGAAGATAACCGGCTTGGTTTCCGATTGTCAATAGAACACTCTCGTAACCGGAAGATCTGGGCCGTATTTTAGGAAAGAATACGTAAGTGATGCGAAAGTCAGGAGGGTTCAGGTAGCCAGCAACGACCGCGCCCCGAACGAGGTAGGCCGTGGGCCTCTACCAGGCGACGCGAGCGGTAGTGGGGCGCACCTCGCCCGTCGGCTCAAGGTCCCGAACCGCCCAGGGCGCTCCTTCCCGCGCGCTTGATCGGGAACCATTTGTCGGAACGTCAACCCCCGTACGAGGCGATGCAGCGTTCTTGATTCGACGGGCCAAACGGACGCGCGTTCACGCGATGGAACCGTCTACGAAGCGGGGTCGCGTCCGCGCTGGGTTGTGGTCATCTGGACTGTCCGGCCACGAATGCCGTCCCGGGATCGTTCTCGGGGGTGTTCGTCAGAAGGGTTCCGCGCGACGAATCGCGTCTTCCTTCGCGGGTGGGCGTCTCGTCCTGCGCCACGACAAGCTCGATGCCCCGACGATCGAGCTCCTCCATGACCGCAGGGGTTGGCCGACGGTCCGTCACAATCGCTGAGAGCTGATCTGGGAGGACCACCGGAGGCATGAGCGCCAGCCGGCCCCACTTCGTGTGATCGACGAGCCCGACGACCCGGTCGGCCACTGACACTAGAGCACGCTTGAGCCGTGCCTCATCTGGCACCATGTCCATCAGGCCATACTCAGGGCTGAACCCGCGCGCGCCCACGAATGCGATCTCGACTCGAGAACGCCGGATCTGTTCCTCGGCGACCTCGCCGACCATCGAAGGGCCGCCCGGCCGAACGGTGCCGCCAGGCATCATCACCAGGATGCGCGGGCGCTCGGCCAGCACCTCGGCCGTCCTGAGTCCGTTCGTCACGACGAATAGCTCGGCTGTCGGGTGCAATTCCAGGGCCAGGTGGTAGCAGGTAGTGCTGGCGTCGAGCGCCACGATCTGAGCATCGCCAAGGAGCCTGAGGGCTGCGTTCGCAATCACGCGCTTTTCGTTCGTTCGCTGGCGGCATCGCCGCTCAAAGCCTGCCTCTCCCCGTTCGGTCTGGACGTACCGGGCTCCACCGCGTACACGCTGAATGCTCCCGGAATCGGCGAGGACGAAAAGGTCATGGCGTGCGGTGACAGCCGACACGCCCAACTCGGTCGAGATCTCTGCGACGGAGAGCCAGCCCCGCTGCTCGATGAACTCGAGGATCTGCCCCTGGCGCTTATCTGCCGTCAGAGTCAAGTCCGCCTCCTTTGGCCCTGGGTACCTGCCGGGTGGTCGCTGCCCGTCTCCGTCGCGGGGTAGGCCGGCAGGAACGGCTGCGCTCATAGCGTATCGCAACAGTCCTGGTCTTCGATAGGCCATGCTTCGGCTTCTCGAGGCCTTCGGCCCGGAACGTCCGCAACCACTAAGGGAAACCAGGTTCTGTCATTCGGACTGCGCAGCGCCCTCCACAGCCCCAGCATCTGTAAACGCGTGCGAACCGAGCGAGATTGTGGTTGGGAGGATCGCCGATATAGAGGGTCGATCGGCCCTGGCCGATCCATGGACCCCGAGTTGTGCCTGAGCCGTTAGTAAGGCCAGCTCTCGCTGAGCTGCGCCGATGAGCCGCTCGGCCTTGGATTATAGGATGTCTTTCGAAATACTTCGCTACTGGTTGCATTCTGTAAGTCCTATGGCATTATAGCTTTCGCAAGGAGGCGGAGGTGAAGCCCTGGCCGAGCGAGTTGCCCAAAAGTTTGGGGGTTGACAGGTAGGCGACGCTGTCGGAGACTGTGGTATCGCTAACATGTTATCGTGATCACGGTAGCTCGCCAAACTTACGAGCTGTCGTCATAAGCCGTCACGAAGCTGTCACAACGAGTGGACGAGGATTTCCTGTGCCTGAGCCATTGGTTGAAATGCACGGAATCTCGAAGGACTTTCCGGGTGTCCACGCGCTCGTGGATTGCCATTTCGACCTCTACCCGGGCGAGGTTCACGCCCTGGTCGGCGAGAACGGCGCCGGCAAGTCCACCCTGATGAAGGTCCTCTCGGGGGTATACCGGCGTGACGCGGGCACGATCAAGGTCAAAGGCCTGCCGGTGAACATTTCGACGACCCGCGCCGCCCAGCGGCTGGGCATCAGCATGATCCATCAGGAACTGAACCTGATGCCTCATCTCACGGTCGCCCAGAACATATACATCGGGCGGGAGCCCCAGGTCGTGCCGTCGGTCCTCAACGAAAAGGCCCTCAACGACGAGGCGGCCAAACTCTTCGAGACGCTCCATCTCCGTCTGGATCCTCTCAAACGCGTCTCGTCGCTGGCCGTGGCCCAGCACCAGATGATCGAGATCGCCAAGGCGCTGTCATTCAATTCAGACGTCCTCATCATGGACGAGCCGACAGCCGCGCTCACGGACACCGAGATCGATGAGCTGTTCCGCATCACCCGCGCGCTGCGGGAACGCGGCGTTGGCATAGTGCACATCTCGCACCGCCTCCAGGAGCTCAAGCAGATCTCGGACCGCGTGACCGTCATGCGCGACGGCCACTATGTCGATACCCGCCCGACTGCGGACGTAAGCACCGATCAGATCATCTCGATGATGGTCGGTCGGACGATCTTCGAGGCGGTGCCTGAAGTCCCGGAGCATCCCAGCGAAGAAGTCGTGCTGGAAGTCCGCAACCTGAATCGAGGACGCGTCATCCGCGACGTCAGCTTCCGGCTGCGGCGCGGCGAGATCGTGGGCATCGCCGGACTCGTCGGAGCGGGCCGAACCGAAGTGGCTAGGGCAGTCTTCGGAGCCGATCCCTTCGACTCCGGCGAGATCTTCGTCAAGGGCACAAAGGTCGCCATCAAGAGTCCGTCCGATGCCGCCAGCCACGGCATCGGATACCTCTCGGAGGATCGCAAGCGCTACGGACTGGCTCTCGGTCTCGATCTCGAGACCAACCTGGTCCTGGCGGCGATGCGACGTTTCCTCGGACCTCTCGGCGTGATCCGGGGGGCCCTGACCCGCCTGGCTGCTGATCGACAGGTGCAGAACCTGGCCATCAAGACGCCAAGCCTGAAGCAGACGGTCCGCAACCTGTCAGGCGGCACCCAGCAGAAGGTCGTGGTCGGCAAGTGGCTTACGGCGGACACCGAGATCCTGATCTTCGACGAACCCACGCGGGGCATCGACGTGGGGGCCAAGAGCGAGATCTATCGGCTGCTCAACGACCTTGCTCGTGAAGGCAAGGCCATCGTCATGATCTCGTCGGAGCTGCCGGAGATTCTCCGGATGAGCCACCGCGTAATCGTAATGTGCGAAGGGCGCGTGACCGGTGAGCTGACCGCGGGGGAGGCCACCCAGGAGAAGATCATGACCTTCGCCACCCAGCGCGCCAGCGCCGTATAAGAGGAGTTCGACGTGACCAAGCCGGCTTCCCCGTCATTTTCAACCGCCGTTGGGGCGCGGCTACGGGGAGACGCCATCCAGCAGGTACTGGCTTTCGGCGCCCTGATCCTCCTGGTTCTCCTCTTTAGCTTCTGGTCGCCGTATTTCTTCAACGTCCCCAACTTCAACAACATCGTCGAAGCGACGTCGGTCGTTGGCGTGCTCGCCCTGGGCGCGACGTTTGTGATCGTGTCCGGCGGTATCGACCTCTCGGTCGGCACGGTCATGACGCTGTCCGCGGTCATGTGCGCAACCGCCGTGGCGAAATGGAACCTGCCGGTGCCGCTGGGTATCCTGGTCGGCATTCTGACCGGCGGCCTCATGGGGCTGGCCAACGGTTTCCTCATCGCGCGCCTGAAGCTGCCGCCGTTCATCGCCACGCTCGGCACGCTCAATGTCGCCCGCGGCCTCGCCCTCGTGATCGCCGGGCTCTTGCCGGTCTACTTCCCGACCGACGAGCTTCAAGGCATGGTCATGGGTTCCGCCGTCGGGTCGGTCTTCCCAGAGTTCCCGCTTCCGAACATCGCAGTCATCTTCCTGGGCGCCGCGATCCTTGCCGCCTTCATCCTCTCGAAGACGGTGCTCGGTCGCTACACGTATGCCATTGGTAGCAACGAAGAAGCGGCCCGCCTCTCCGGCGTCAACACCGTGAGGTGGAAGATGGCCGTCTACACGCTCGCGGGGCTCTTCGCGGGCCTCGGCGGCGTGATGATCGCTGCCCGTGTCAACTCCGCTCAGCCATCCACCGGTTTCGGATATGAGCTCCAGGCGATCACCGCGGTGGTCATTGGCGGCACCTCGCTCAGCGGTGGCGAGGGGGCGATCATCGGCACTATCATCGGCGCTTTTATCGTCAACACCCTCACCAACGGACTTGAGCTCGTCAACATCCCGCAGGAATGGCAGATCGTCGCAACCGGCGCTGTCGTCATCGTGGCCGTCTATCTCGACATCGTCCGCCGACGCGGACGAGCGTCCTGACGGGCGGACCAACTTCGGCCTTATGGCTGGCCCGATATCGGGCCAGCAGAGGTAGCCATTTAGTAGGAGTGAGGTAGGAGATCAAATGGTGCATAAGCGATTGCTAGGCCTTGCCACCGTGGCGATTCTCGTCGCGGCGTGCAGCAGCTCGGCCACCCCAACCCCGGCCCCGACCCCGACCCCGGCGCCCGTCGCGTCGACGGCTCCGTCTGCTGCTCCGTCCGTGGCTGCGAGCCCGACGGCGCACCCGAACTGGTACATCCCGATCATCTCCAAGGGCTGGAATGCCCAGTTCTGGGTGGCGGTCCGGCAGGGCGCCCAGGCCGAGGCGACCAAGGAAGGCGTCACGATCAACTTCCTGGGCCCGGACAACGAGACCCAGGTTGACGTGCAGATTTCTCTGCTGGACCAGGAACTGGCCAAGAAGCCGGACGCGCTCTGCTTCGCCGCCCTCGACGGCAAGGCAGACCAGCCGGAACTCCAGAAGTACTCCGCCGCCAAGATCCCGGTAGTCGGGTTTGACTCCGGCGTTGCCCCGTTTGTCCCCGTGACGACCGTGGCCACGGACAACTCGAAGGCCGGCGCTGTCGCCGCCGACAAGATCGCCGCCGCCATCGGTGGCTCCGGCAAGGTCGGCCTGCTCGTTCAGGACCAGGTGGCCGAGTCCGCGACTAGCCGCCGAGACGGCTTCCTGGCCGAGATCAAGGCCAAGTATCCGAACATCACCATCATCGGCCCCCAGTACACCAACGGTGGCGACATCCCGACGGCGGACAACGAGGCCAAGGCGATGATCACGGCCAACCCGGACCTCAAGGCCATCTTCGGCACCAACGAAGGCTCCGCCGAGGGCGCCGTTCAGGGCGTCAAGGAAGCGGGCATGGGCGGCGGCAAGGTCCTCGTGGCTGGCTATGACTCAGGCAAGGCTCAGATCGACGCCATCAACGCCGGCGACGAGATGGGCGCCATCACCCAGAACCCGGTCGGCATCGGCACTCAGTGCGTGATCGCCGCGGTCAAGGCTATCCAGGGCGTCAGCCAGCCCACCACCGTCGATACCGGTTTCTACTGGTACGACAAGACCAACATCACCGACCCCAACATCGTGGCGGACCTCTACCAGTAAGATAGCCACGGTAACTCACGTACACTGACGTGTACCGAGAACTTGATGGCCCCGAAGGGACTCCCGTCAACAGCGGAGTCCCTTCGGGCTACTCTAACCAGCCGCTGCGGGAGGCAAACCCGGAGCGACCAAGGGCCGCGCGACCGCAATGACGACGATCAAAGATGTAGCCCGCCACGCCGGCGTCTCTACGATGACGGTTTCGCGAGTCGTCAACAAGACGGGTTACGCGAGCGGGGACACGCGCGCGCGCGTCGAGCAAGCTGTAGCTGAACTTGGCTATGTTCCCAACGCAGTCGCCCGCCACCTGCGATCGAAGCGAACGCGCACTGTGGCCCTCGTCCTGTCGGACATCACCAACCCCTTTTTCACGACTATCGCACGCGGCGTCGAGGACGTCGCCGCGGCGCGCAACTTCGCCGTGATGTTCTGCAACACCGATGAGTCGGAGGTCGAGGAGAACGAACACCTCCAGATGCTCATCGAGCGGCAGATCGACGGCGTCCTGCTCGTACCGTCCGGAAGCTCGCCCGAACCGTTTCGACTCCTCGGCAGCCATAACGTGCCCCTGGTCGTCCTGGACCGCCGGGTCTCCTCTGCAACCATGGACGAGGTCCGGTCCGACTCAGAGGCGGGCGCATACCAGCTCGTGCGCCACCTTCTTGAGCTGGGCCACAGGCGCATCGCAATGCTCAGCGGGCAGAGGACCATCTCGACAGCGGCGGACCGGATCGCCGGGTATGAGCGGGCGCTGACAGAAGCAGGGATCCCGGTAGACCCTGCGCTCATCCGCAACGACGGGTTCGCAGTCGCGGCCGGGCGCTCGGCGGCACGTCACGTGCTGGCCACGCGTCCGCGCCCGACAGCGATCTTCGCCGGCAACAACTTCATCGCCTTCGGAGCGATCAGGGCGATTCGCGACCTCGGGCTGCTCGTCCCGGAGGATGTCTCGCTCGTTTGTTTCGACGACGTGCCCGACGAGTGGGCCATTGATCCGTTCATGACCTGCATCGTGCAGGATGCCTACTCCATGGGCCGCCGGGCCGCGGAGCTGCTCCTGACCCGGCTTACGAGCGACCGGCCGACCAAACCGCGTTCGATCATCCTTCCGACCAAGCTCGTCGTCCGCCGGTCCAGTGCGCCGCCCGCGTCGATTGCCGCGATAGTCCCCTCCTGAGGAGGCACGTGTGCTCAAGTACCAACTGCTTCATCCGGAGCTTCTCCGTGGTCTCGGCGAGGCCGGCCATGGAGCCCAGGTCCTCATCGCCGACGGCAACTACCCGCTGGCTACCAGGAGTCACCCGGGGGCCAGGCGCATCTTCCTCAACCTCGCGCCGGATCTCGTTCGCGTCACGGACGTGCTGAAGGTCCTGGTGAACGCCATCCCCATCGAGAGCGCGCACGTCATGGCGCCCGAGCAGGGCCCGGAGCCCGCGATATTCGCCGAGTTCAGGCAATTGGTGCCGGGCCTCGACCTCCAGCCCCTCGGTCGGTTCGAGTTCTACGACGCCGCTCGCGGCCCGGACCTCGCCGTCGCCATCGCCACCGGGGAGCGGCGGGTCTACGCCAACCTGCTGCTCACCATCGGGGTCGTGTCCCCGAGTTGACCCGATTCACGGTCGCCCGAAACCAAAGGAGAACCGCGATGACCATCCTCGACCAGCCGCCGGAACCCGTCGCGAACCGGGCCCGGCCGCGTTTCGTGGGCGGCTGGCCCAAGATCGGCATTCGGCCTGCCATCGACGGGCGCCGGCGTGGCGTTCGCGAGTCGCTCGAAGACCAGACCATGAGGATGGCTAAGTCCACCGCGACACTGCTGACCGCCAAGCTTCGATACCCGGACGGTTCGCCCGTGGAGTGCGTAATCGCCCCGCACTGCATCGGTGGCGTCACTGAGGCAGCCGAGGCCGCCGAGATGTTCCGTGAGGAAGGCGTCGGGGTTTCCATCACGGTTACACCGTGCTGGTGCTACGGGTCCGAGACAATGGACATGGATCCGCTCACGCCCACGGCGGTATGGGGCTTCAACGGTACGGAGCGACCGGGGGCCGTGTACCTTGCGGCCGTCCTGGCGGCCCACGCGCAGAAGGGCCTGCCCGCCTTCGGCATCTACGGGCACGACGTTCAGGATTCCTCGGATACGTCGATCCCGACGGACGTCGAGGAGAAGCTGCTCCGCTTCGCACGCGCGGGTCTGGGCGTGGCCATCGTCCGCGGCAAGTCGTACCTGAGCATTGGCGGGACCTCGATGGGCATCGCCGGCTCGATCGTCGACAACGCCTTCTTCGAGCACTACCTCGGGATGCGCGTCGAAGCGGTCGACATGAGCGAGTTGACGCGTCGGATCAACGAGAGCATCTACGACAAGGACGAGTACTCCCGAGCCCTTGCGTGGACCAAGGCGAACTGCCCAGAGGGCACGGATCGCAACAAGCCCGCAAGCCAGCGCAGCCGCGAGCAGAAGGACCGCGACTGGGAGATGGTGGTCAAGATGGCCATGATCGCCCGCGACCTTCTGACCGGCAATCCGCGCCTGGCCGAGGAGCACGGCGAGGAGGCGCTCGGCCACAACGCCATACTTGGCGGCTTCCAGGGCCAGCGCCAGTGGACCGACCAGTTCCCGAATGGCGACTTCATGGAGGCGATCCTCAACTCATCATTCGATTGGAACGGCATTCGCGCCCCGTACGTCTTCGCCACCGAGAACGACAGCCTCAACGGCGCCTCGATGCTACTGAGCTACGTCCTGACGAACCGGCCCCAGATCTTCGCCGACGTCCGGACGTACTGGAGCCCCGAGGCCGTGAAGCGCGTCACCGGCGTACAGCTGGAAGGTCGCGCTGCAGGCGGCGTCATCCATCTGCTCAACAGCGGCGCGGCTACGCTCGACTCCACCGGCCAGATGGAGATCGGGGGCCGGCCGGCGATGAAGCCATTCTGGGAGATTACCGAGGCGGAAGCCGACGCCTGCCTGAAGGCGACTACCTGGTATCCAGGCACCACCGAATACTTCCGTGGGGGCGGCTTCTCGTCCAACTTCCTGACACGCGGCGGCATGCCCGTCACGATGAGCCGGATCAACCTCGTCGCCGGAGTGGGGCCCGTTCTCCAGCTCGCCCAGGGCTGGACCGTCGAGCTGCCGCCCGAGGTACATCGAACCCTCGACCAGCGAACCGACCCGACCTGGCCGACCCATTGGTTCGTGCCCGAGGTCACCGGCACCGGCGCTTTCCGCGACGTCTACAGCGTGATGGCCAACTGGGGCGCCAACCATGGCGCGATCAGCCACGGCCACATCGGCGCCGACTTGATCAGCATTGCGTCCATGCTCCGAATCCCCGTGAACATGCATAACGTACCGCCCGAGCAGGTCTACCGGCCGCACGCATGGAGCTCGTTTGGCACGGCGGATCCGGAAGGCGCCGACTTCCGGGCTTGCCAGACGTTCGGCCCCCTCTACGGCCGGCGCTGACGCCAGACCTGGTACGCACTCAGCGCTCACTCCGCCACATTCAGGCGGAGCGAGCGGCTTCTAGGAACGAGAACGCTCTAGTTTCGGCATGTTGAAAGGTAGGAGTCTAGATGGCCACGACGCGGCACTATCTGGCGGTGGACCTTGGGGCCTCGTCAGGCCGCGTCGTCCTTGGGGCCTGGGAGGGCACCCGCTTCTCTCTGAGTGAGGTCCACCGCTTCCCCAACGGCCCGGTCCGCGTCCACGACGCGCTCTATTCCGACGTGCTGGGCTTGTGGAGGGAAATCAACGAAGGCATCGCGCGCGCCGCGCGGGCCAGTGGCGGCCAGATGGACGCGGTCGGTCTCGACACCTGGGGCGTCGACTTCGCCCTTCTGGATAGGGGTGGTGCCCTGGTCGGGAATCCGCGCCACTACCGCGACCGCCGCACGGACGAGATTCTGGAACCTGCCTTTGAACTCGTGCCGCGCGACGAGATATTCGAGGCCACGGGCCTTCAGGTCTGGCAGATCAACACGCTGTTCCAGCTGTTCTCGATGGTGAGGACCGGGGATGCGCAGCTGGACGCGGCGTCCACACTCTTGCCGTTGCCAAATCTCTTCTACTACTGGATGGGCGCCGGGACGTGCGCCGAATACACCGTCGCCAGTACAACGGAGTGCCTCGATCTCCGGAAGCGGGCTTGGGCCAACGAGTTGATCACCCGGCTTGGCATCCGCCCCGAAATCTTTCCGGCGCTCGTCGAGCCGGGGACCGAGATCGGCTCGTTGCGAAGCGAGCTGGCTGCCGACGCGGGTTTGAGCGGCAGGACGCGCATCGTGGCCGTGGGATCGCACGACTCCGCCAGTGCTGCGGGCGCCGTTCCGGGCCTCGACGACAAGAGCGCTTTCATAAGCAGCGGCACGTGGAGCGTCATGGGCATGGAGACGAGCAGGCCAGTGGTCAACTCCCGTGTCCTGGCGACGGGTTTCACCAACGAAGGCGGCCTCGGCGGCAGGACCTTGCTGCTCAAGAACTTGACCGGGCTCTGGCTTCTCCAGGAATGCCGCCGCAGCTGGCAGCGGGCTGGACGCGATTACGGCTGGGACCAGCTGCTGTCGCTGGCCGACGCGTCGGAGCCGTTCCGATCCCTGATCGACCCCGAAGCACCGGACTTCCTCAGCCCGGCCGACATGACGGCAGCGATCAGGGCGTTCTCCTTGCGGACCGGACAGCCAGCACCCGAGGACCCTGGCGCGATGGTCCGGTGCTGCCTCGAGAGCCTGGCGTTGCGCTACCGGATCGCGCTCGGCGAGCTGGAGGAGCTCACCGCCAGGAAGGTCGACGCGCTGAGGATCGTGGGCGGGGGCAGCCAGAACCGTTTGCTCTGCCAGCTCGCGGCGGACGCGTGCGGTGTCCCTGTGATCGCGGGTCCCACCGAGGCCACGGCCCTGGGCAATCTGATGGCCCAGGCCATCGGGGCGGGCGAGCTCGCGGGAATTGATCAGGGCCGCGTGGCCGTGGGGAACTCCATCGCCGTGGACACGTACGAGCCGCACCCGAGTGATCGGTGGGCCGACGCGGTTGAGCGCGCTCGAGTCTGGGGCCAGATCGCCGGGCGCTGACGTCCGAGAACCGTTCGCCCGCGCTCGGGCCGTGCCTCAGAGGCCAGTTCCGCCTTAGGGCTAGGCCCAAGCGACCGCGTCGCCGAACGACTGCCGCATCGCCTCGAAGAGCCGCTCGTCCAGCGGTCGTGAGATCGATGGCCCGGAGGCACCGTCTGCGACCAGCCGAATAGTCAGGCTGCCGCGGCTCCAGCCCACGTCCCGAATGTGACGGCGCGGGACGACCGTCAGGTCGACTCCATGTCGGGGATCGTCGGCTCGGTTGGGAGGTTCGGCAGCGATCACCAGCTCGCGCGGCCCGAGCAGGGCGAGGCCTGTTGCCGGTCCCTTGCGACGTGCGCCCAGCTCGACCACGTCGCCGACGGCAACCATCTCGGCCTCCGGTGAATCGATCCGGAGATCCGTGCGCTCCAGGAGCAGGTTGGCCCATTTGTAGGGCAGTTCGGAGGCAGGACGTGGTTCGACGTCCATGCCGAGCCAGACGAAGTTGCGTTCGGTCGCTAACCGGGGACCGGCGATCATCTGGCGCAGCCGCAAGACGTTCTCGAGGAACAGCGCCCGGGCGACCGTATTGTAATGGGTTTCCAGGCGGCGGGTCCGCCCTATCAGGGCCAGGCGCCCGCGCAAGAGGATGACCCTGTCGTCGATCGCAAGTAGGTCGTCGACCGGCATGAATTCCACGGCGCCCACGCCGTCGTTCTCAGTCCATTCGCCGACGCCCGTCGTGCCGAAGGCAAGCACCCGCGTGCGCATGGCGAGCCGGCCGCCGATCCAGGTGCGCTTGCCGGTCCCGGGGATCAGCAGCAGGCGCTCGAGCTCCAGGCTATCGCAGGACTTCTCCAGTTGGGCCCAGGCCGCCGCCGGCACGTCATCGCGTGACGTCGGGCGCCAGGGAAGGGGCGTCCCTTGCTTGAGGTCGAAGAGGTCGACGTCGGAACGACCCAGGCGCTTCAGCAGGCGAGCCGGTCCGCTGGCGCTCGATGCGAGGTGGTTGTTGGTCATGGCGTCCTCTCGCTCCTTCGAGGCTGTCGCCGACATCTTACGCCGGGACCTGACATCTCCCCGTCATTGCGGGCCCCCCTGGTGGGCACCGAGACGATCGCCCCCAAGGCCAAGAAGGCCGCTCCGATCTATGGCTGAAACGCCACAGCGACGGCGGCGAATTGAGGCATGAGCCTCCGCCGGGAGGTCGAACGTAACGCGAGAGGCCGCCGGCATCGCCAGCACCCTCTCCTTCTGTGTCACCGCAAGTTTGCCCACTACCCAAGATCCGAGCCAGGATCGAAGGTGGCTCTCGCCAGGAGCGGCCTACATCGCCAGGCTCATGGCCAGGACTCGTCTCTAAGAATTCAGGGCATCGATCCGGAACGCGTCGACTTCGGTGAGTCGGCGTCGGAGGGCATTGAGGAAGCGCGCGCCCAGCTCGCCGTCGATGAGCCGGTGATCGGCCGAGAGAGTCAGCTTCATGATCTGACGGACGGCCAGCCCGTCTCCGATCGCAACAGCCGTAGGCGTGACGCTGGAGACGGCGAGGATAGCCGACTCGCCCGGATTGATGATCGCGCTGAACTCGTCGACGCCGAACATCCCCAGATTCGAGATCGTGAAGGTGCTCCCCGAAAGGTCGTCAGGCGAGAGGGTTCCTTCCCGAGCGCCGACCGCGAGGGCTGCCGCCCGATCGTGAAGCTCGACGAGACTCAGTCGGTTGGCGTCGCGGATCACCGGGACGACCAATCCGTTGGGCACCGACACAGCCAACCCGAGATGAACCCGCTTGCGCGGCCACACCTGGGTCCCGTCTGTCCGCGAGTTGACGTCCGGGAACTCGACGAGGGTCTGGGCGGTCGCCGAGAGAATGAAGTCCGTGACGCTGAGTGACGTCCACGAAGCCTTGAGTTCCGCGCGGAGGGCGACGACCTTCGTCATGTCGACGGCAATGGTCACTGTGAAGTGCGGCACCGTCGTGGCGGAGAGCGTCAGGCGCTCGGCGATGACGCGGCGCATGCGGCTCAACGGCCGCGGGCCCTCTTCGTCGTCGCCGGCGACCGGCGGAGGAACGAACGCAGGGGCGCCGAGTGTCAATGGGGCGACGGGCTGCGCGAGAACGGCGGGCGCCGGGGCGGGGGCCGTCTGCACAGCCACTGCCGACTGGACGTCACGCTCGGTGATCCGGCCTTCGGGTCCCGTGCCGGCGATGGACCGGATGTCGATTCCCGACGCCGCCGCCAACCGGCTGGCTCTCGGGCTGATCCGGATCCTATCGCCTGATCCGCCCACGGCGGCGGCAGGAGTCACGACCGCGGACGCCTCGTGGCTGCCGGCCACGTAAGGCGCAGCCGCCACGGGCTGCGGGGTTTCGGCGGGGACCACCGGAGCCGCCACCGCGGGCGCCGACGACGGTGCCTGGTCGGGCACCTCTTCGCCGGCCTGGCCGACATAGGCAACGACACTGTTCACCGGAACGGTCTGACCGACCTCGACGTAGGTCTTCAGCAGAACGCCTTCGTCGAACGACTCGACGTCCATGTTCGACTTGTCGGTTTCGATTTCGAAGAGGACGTCGCCGCGGTGGACCGGATCGCCCGGCTTCTTGAGCCAGGTGACGATCGTGCACTCTTCGGTCATCTGGCCCGGCTTTGGCATCAGAATCGGATGGGCCATCGGTATCCCTCGACTCGGTTTGGACTCAATAGTCTTCTATTCGGATTCAGACAAGCCCGGCGACGGCCTCGAAGATGGTCGATGCGTCCGGCAGGAACGCCTTCTCGAGCCCTTCGGCCTGAGGGCTGATGCCGTTCGCGGCCCCTACTCGAGCGATCGGAGCATCGAGATCGTCGAAAGCTTCGGACTGGATGCGCGCGACGATCTCGTTGACGAAGCTGCCGGTGAGGACGGCCTGTGCGGCGACCACGCACCGCCCGGTCTTGCGGACCGACGCCAGGACGGTCTCCATGTCCAGCGGAACGAGGCTGCGCAAGTCGATGACTTCGGCCTGCACGCCCTTCTCCGACGCGAGGCGGTCGGCCGCCTTCATGGCGTCGACCATCGCCGGGCCCCAGGTCACGATCGTGACGTCCGAACCCTCGCGTGCGACTCGCGCTACGCCGATCGGGGTCGTGTACTCGCCGTCGGGCACCATGCCCTTGGTCGGGTAGAGGCCCTGACTCTCGACGAAGAGGACCGGGTTGTTGTCCCGGATCGCGCTCTTGAGCAGGCCCTTGGCGTCCTCCGGGGTGGCCGGGTATATGACGTAGATGCCGGGGATGTGGGTGAACACGCTCTCGAGCGACTGGGAGTGCTGGCCGCCATAGCCCTTGCCGGCGCCCACGGAGGCGCGGATGACAAGCGGCACTTCGACCTGAGCGCCCGACATATAGTGCCATTTGGCGGCCTGGTTGGCGATTTGGTCCGAGGCCATCAGGGCGAAGTCCATGTACATCAGCTCGACGACCGGCCGAAGGCCGACCATCGACGCCCCGACGGCCGTGCCGCAGATGCAGGCCTCCGAGATCGGCGTGTTGAAGACCCGCTGACGGCCGAAGGACTCGAGCAGACCCTTGGTCAGCTTGAAAGCGCCGCCGTAGTCCGCCACGTCTTCGCCGTAGACGATGACGCGCCGATCGCGAAGCATCTCCTCGGTCAGGGCGTCGCGCAGGGCATCCTTGTAGCTGATGGCACCGTCCTTGCCCCGGGCGGCGACGGGCGGGTCGGCATACGTAACGACCGCGCCTTCGGGATCGGGCACCACGTCCGCCCGAGTATCTGTGTAGAGGTAGCGGAGGACGTCTGCAGGGTTCGGGTCGGTGGCCTTGGATGCGCGAACGGCGGCGCGGGCGTTGCGTTCTCGCGCCCCGGCTTCGACCGCAGCGATCGCAGCCTCATCCACGCCCGACTCCAGGAGTTGCGCCCTGAGGCGCTCGATCGGATCGACCGCCCGCCAGGCCGCTTCCTCCTCGCGGGTCCGATACTCGTTGCGCGGATCCGAGAGGGAATGGCCGTAGTAGCGGTAGGTACTCGCCTCAATGAGGACCGGGCCCTTGCCCTCGCGGCAGAGCGCCGCTGCGCGCGCGACGGCGTCGCGGACCGCCAGCACGTCCATGCCGTTGACCGTCTCGGCGTGCATGTTGTTCTCGGCAAAGCCGGCGGCCCGGCGGGCCAGATGCTTCACGCCCATGACCTCGTCGTCGGTGCGATGGGTCATGCCATAGTGGTTGTTCTGGATGAAATAGATCACCGGCAGCCCGAAGACGTGGTCGCCGGCGAAGTGGTTGGTCCACTGGTCCTGCGAAGCCCAGTTGAGCGCTTCGAGCACGACGCCGTTCGCGTAAGCGCCGTCGCCCGCGAAGCAGCACACGACTCGGTCCGAGCGCTTGTAACGGAGCGCCATAGCGGCACCGGTCGCGATCGGGACGCTGCCGCCGACGATCGCGTTGGCGCCCAGATGCCCGGTGGAGAAGTCGCCGATGTGCATGCCGCCGCCGCGGCCCTTGCAGTAGCCCTCTTCCTTGCCAAAGAGCTCCGCGATCACACGATAGACATGCTCTTCGAGGACCGCCCCGAGCAGGTCCCCACGTGTCTTGAGCTTCGTGCCGGGCACGCGTGCTCGCATCTCAACGTCGGTCATGGCCCTGATCGCCGCGAAGCCCTTTGCGATTGCGTCGCCGTGGCCGCGGTGGCTGCTGGTGACGTGGTCGTCAGGCCGGAGGACGCTCGATGCTCCGACGGCACTGGCCTCCTGGCCGATCGAAACGTGCGTGGGGCCTCGGTAGTCGTAGCCGGGGAGGGGGTCGTAGCCGCCCGAGCGCAGGCGAACGATCATCTCTTCGAGTTCGCGAATCCCCAGCATGTCGTCGAGCACGCCCAGCGCCGAACTGGTGGTCAGGCGGCCGGAGCCGAGCTCCGATCGCAGGTCCCCCGTGTAGACGAAGCCGCTGATCGAACCAAGCGACTCCTCAAACGGCTCGAAATCGGGCCGCGTGTCGCTTCGATATGCGGTCTCCGTCACCATTTCCGTCACCTCTGTACAGTTCATAGCCGACCACGGCGCCTCGGCGCCACGGCGCTCACTCGACAGTCTGCCCGGTTTCGGATTGTTTCAATCTGGAGGTTGTGACCGCCAGAACCATGCCGTAGTGTATGGTAGTCGAAAGGAATCGTACATACCCGAAAGTCGCCCGGACACCCGGCCTAAGGGCCCGCGCGCTTCGCCGGCCTGATTTGAACGGAGCATCGGCACGTGACACGCACGATCGTCGACACGAGAGACTCCTCTGCCGCACCCGAGGTCGGTCCGCAGCGCGTCAACGCCCACGTACACCTGCCACCCAACTTCTCCGCGTTCGAGGATGTGGAGACCGTCGTGGCACGCGCGCGCGAAGAAGGGGTCGTCGCGATCGGCTCGTCGAACTACTTCGACTTCCGCATATACCGCAGGTTCGCCGAGGCGTCGGCGGGAGCGGGCATCTTAGCGCTGTTCGGGACTGAGATCATCGCCGTCCAGGACGACCTGCAGGCGAGCGGTACCCTCGTCAACGACCCCGCCAATCCGGGCCGAACGTATGTATGCGGCAAGGGGATGGCGAGGTTCGACTCGCCGTCGCCAATCGCAGCGGCTCTCCTGGCCACGATTCGCCGGACCAACGAGGAGCGGATGACCGCCATGGCCGAGCGGCTCGCGGGATACGCTCGTGAGGCCGGACTCAACGACCCACCCACGATCGCGGAGATCGTGAATGCGGTCGCGGCCAGAAACGGCGTGCCGGCGGAGTGGGTCTCCCTGCAGGAACGCCACCTGGCGCGAGCTCTTCAAGAGGCCGTGTACTCCGAATTCGCGCCCGACGCTCGGGCGGCGGTTCTGTCGGCGATGCTCGGGGGTCAGGTCGACCCCATCGTGGCCGGTGATCCGATCGGGCTGCAGGATGCCATCCGTTCGAAGCTCATGAAGGCCGGCCGGCCAGCGTTCGTGCCGGAAGCCGCGATCTCGTTCGAGGACGCTTACCGACTTGTGCTGGAACTCGGCGGGATCCCTTGCTACCCGACGCTCGCCGACGGGGCGAGCCCGGTGTGCCCGTTCGAGGATCCGCCCGAGGCGCTCGCCGATGCGCTCCTCGGCCGCGGGGTCTATTTGGCGGAACTCATCCCTACGCGCAACGCGCCGGACGTCGTGGATCGCTATGTATCGGCGTTCCGCAAAGCCGGCATCCTGGTGCTGGCTGGAACGGAACACAATACCCAGAACATGATCCCCATGACACCGAGCTGCCGCGGGGGAGCGGCGTTGTCGGAGCTGGCCAGAACGAGCTTCTGGGAGGCGACCTGCGTGATCGCGGCCCATCAACGCCTGTGCCAGGAAGGGAAGCCCGGCTACGTTGATGCCGACGGGCGGCTCGCGTCCGGGTTTGTCGACGGCGAGGCGCGGATCCGCTGGTTCCAAGAAATCGGCGAGCAGGCGATCGCCGCGGCCCAGGTCGTGCGAGCATGAGCGCCGGAACGGTCGCCGACACGACCATCTCCAAGACGCTCGGCGCCATCGTCGAGGTCTCCCGCCGCTTCGGAGCGGATCCCGAGTTCTCGCGTGCCGGCGGTGGTAACAGCTCCGCCAAGGCAGAGGGTGTGATGTACATCAAGCCGAGCGGATCGCCCCTTGCCACACTGACCCAAGAGACTCTGATCGGGCTGCGCATCCAGCCACTGCTCGATCTCCTCGACACTCCCGAGCCGCCCGGCTCGGTCGGCGGCACCGACGAGGTCATGGCAGTGGCGGCCGCCTCGCGGGTCGGACTCGACGACGGTCGGCGGCCCTCGATGGAGCTCCTCTTTCACGCGCTCCTTCCCCAGACATACGTGCTGCACACCCACCCGATCGTCGTCAACGCGGTGACCTGTGCGAGCCGCGGCCGGGAGCTCGCCGCCGAGCTGTTCGGCGACGAGGTCCTCTGGATTCCATATACCAACCCGGGTCTGCCTCTCGCCCGACGTATTCGCGACGAGCGCCGCGAGCACGAAGCCCGAACCGGCGGCGCCGCGCCGGCCGCTCTCCTTCTTCAGAATCACGGGCTCGTCGTCGCCGCGGACAGCCCCGACGAGATCGACCGCATCTCCAGCTGGCTCGTCGACACGATCAGCGCCCGACTGGGAGACGCCGCCACGTCCGAATCCACTTCGAGCGGCGAGCCGGCCCTCGATCCGGCGGCGGCCTCCGCCGCGATCCGAGCGATCGGGCCGACACTGCGAGCCGCGCTGGCGACCGGCGACCGGCTCGAGGTCGTCACCTTCGACGACGGCGCCCTCGCTGCAAGACACGCGAGGCTCCAACATCCGGTGACCGGCGAGACGCTCGTTGCCGGGGGCCCGCTCACCCCGGACCAGATTGTCTACACTGGCTCCTGGCCGCTCGTCCTGGACCCGGTCGAGGCTGAACCGCTCGACGCGGACGCGCTGGCCGCTGGCGTCGTCGCCGCCGTCCAACATTTCGAGCGCGACCGTGGCTGCAAGCCGGCCGTCGTCATCGTCCCGAACCTCGGTGTCTTCGCGGCCGGCTCGTCGATCAGCCAGGCGGAAACCGTGCGCGACGTCTGCCTCGACTCGGTCAGGGTGGCGAGTCTCGCCGCCGTGCTGGGCGGGGTCCACCCGCTCTCAGACGAGGAGCGCGGGTTCATCGAGCACCGGGAGGCCGAGGAATACCGGCGCCGCATCTCGCCAAGGTCGGCCCGGCCTGGTCGCGTCGACGGTCTCGTTGCCGTCGTCACCGGTGGTGCCCAGGGTTTCGGGCTCTCGATCGCCAGCGACCTCGTGGCACAGGGGGCTCACGTCGTTCTCGCCGACCTAAACGCCGCCCAAGCCGAGGGCGAGGCGGCCGCCCTGGCGACCCGCTTTGGCGTTGGGCGGGCGGTTGGGCTGGCGGTCGACGTCACCGACGACGCCTCGGTGGCGGCCTTGTTCGAGGCCGTCGTCCGGCGGTTCGGCGGGTTGGACCTCATAGTGTCCAACGCCGGCATTCTGAAGGCCGGCAGCGTCATTTCTCAGCCCGTCGGGGAGTTCGACGCGGTCACGCGAGTCAACTACCGCGGCTATTTCCTGTGCGTCCGCAACGGCGCCCCGATCCTGGCCAAGCAGCATCGGGCCAAGCCCGACTACTGGAGCGACATCGTCGAGATCAACTCGAAGTCCGGCCTCGCCGGGTCGAGCCGAAACAGCGCCTACGCGGGCAGCAAGTTCGGCGGCATCGGCCTCACCCAGTCGTTCGCCCTCGAGCTCGTCGGCGATGGGATCAAGGTGAACGCCATCTGCCCGGGCAACTTCCTCGACGGTCCGCTCTGGTCGGATCCGAAGATCGGGCTCTTCGTGCAGTACTTGCGCGAGGGTAAGGTGCCCGGGGCAAAGACGGTCGACGACGTCCGTCACGCCTACGAGGCCAAAGTGCCGATGGGTCGCGGCTGCACGCCGGCGGACGTCATGGAAGCCCTCTACTACGTGGTCGCGCAGCGCTACGAGACCGGTCAGGCCATCCCGGTGACCGGCGGCCAGGTGATGCTCAGCTAACCGGAGATCGAATGTGAACGACACGCGAGCAGTTGCCCCGGCCATTCCCGAGACCGAGCACGCTATCCAGTTCGTCGGTCCGGGCGAGATCGTGCACAACCGGGCCAAGCCCGTGCCGGCCGTGGGGCCCACCCAGATCCTGGTTCAGGTGGAGGCGTGCGGGATCTGCTTCTCGGACACCAAGCTCCTCCACGCCTTTACGAGCCATCCCCGCAAGGGTGAGGTTCGCTCCGGACTGCCGGCCGAGATCCTGGCGGAGATCCCGTCCTACGTCCCGGGAGCGGAGTCGACGGTCCCGGGCCATGAGGCCGTGGGTCGCATCGTCGCCGTGGGCGACGCGGTTCGCCACCATAAGCTCGGCGAGCGGGTGCTCGTCCAGGCCGACTTCCGGCACCTGCCGACCGCCGTCGCGAACGCGGCATTCGGCTACAACTTCGAAGGCGGGCTTCAGGAGTACGTCCTGCTCGACGAGCGGGTGATCATCGAGCGCGAAACCGGCAAGCGCTTCCTGCTTCGAGTGAGCGATGGTCCGAGCGCGTCGGCCATCGCCCTCGTGGAGCCCTGGGCTTGCGTCGAAGCATCTTATGTGTACGCCGAGCGCAATCACCTTCTGGCAGGCGGGCGGCTGCTGGTCGCGGCCGACGAAGGCCACACGGTGGAAGGTCTGGCCTCTCTCGTCCAGGCGAACGCTCCGGCTTCGGCCACATACTGCCTGCCCGCGTCGGGCAAGGCGCCAGCGCTCGGGTCGGTGCCCGCGGCGTCCGTTGCTAGCCTCGACGGCCTGCCCGCCAAGTCCTTCGACGACGTCGTCTACTTCGGCGCCGACGTGGCCCGTATCGAGCGCCTCCAGGACCTCCTCGCCGCCCGCGGCGTCCTGGACATCGTGACCGGTGGGCAGCTCATCGGGCGTCCGGTCTCGCTCGACGTCGGCCGCGTCCACTACGACCTGACGCGCTGGACCGGCACCACGTCCGGGTCGGCCGCCGACGGCTACGCGGCCGCCCCGCCAAGCGGCGAGCTTCACGACGGCGATCGCGTCGCCGTCATCGGGGCGGCGGGTCCGATGGGTCTGATGCACGTCGTTCGCTCCATCTCCGGCGGCTGGGAGAACCTCTTCGTGGCGGGCGTCGACATCGACGATGCGCGCTTGGCTCACCTCGAACGCCTGGCTGGCCCTCTCGCTCGCGAGCGGGGCGTCGGTCTCGAGGTCACAAACAGCAAGACGACAACCCTCGAACCGGGCTTCAGCTACGTCGCCGTGATGGTGCCGGCCGCGGCCCTCGTCGCCCAGGCCCTGTATCTGGCCGCACCGGGCGGCCGCATCAACATCTTCGCCGGATTCGCCATCGGCACGCGGGCTGAGATCGACCTCGACTACTACATCACCCACAGCTGCTACTTCCTCGGCACGAGCGGATCGAATATCGACGACATGCAGGCAGTTCTCCGGAAGCTCGAGAGCGGCCAGCTCGACACGAACATCTCCCTCGACGCGGTAACCGGGTTCGACGGCTTCGCCGACGCGATCGCTGCCGTGGATGCTCGCACTTCTTCAGGCAAGATCATGGTGTACCCGTCCCTCCCGGCTCTCCAATTCACGCCGCTCGCCGAGCTCGCGGACCGCGTTCCGGCGGCCGCCGCGGCGCTCGACGGCGGACGTTGGAACCGAGCCGCCGAGGAGGCGCTGCTTCGCGACGCTCGAAACCTCCTAAACGGCGAAGAGGGGGTACCCGGGGCATGAAGGTCCTCCGGATCCACGGTGCCGGCGATCTGCGCGTCGAGGAGGAACCCACTCCGACGCCGGGCCAGGGCGAGGAGCTCGTCCGTGTGACGGCCGTGGGCCTCTGTGGCTCGGACCTGCACTGGTACGCGGAGTCGGGGATCGGCGAAGCGGGGCTGACGAGCCCGCTGGTTCTGGGCCACGAAGCCGGGGGCGTCATCGAGGAAGGCCCGCGGGCCGGCCAGCGGGTGGCCATCGATCCCGCGATGTCCTGCGGCCGCTGCGTGCACTGCCTGGCCGGCCATCAGCACTTCTGCCTGAAGCTCCGCTTCGCCGGAGACGGTGTCACGGACGGCATGCTTCGTGAGTACGTCGCCTGGGAGTCAGTTTCGCTGGTACCGGTTCCGGACACGTTCACCGAGTCCGATGCGGCCATGCTCGAGCCGCTCGGAGTGGCCATCCATGCCCGCCGCCTGGCAGAGATCAAGCCCGGCGATTCGGTCGGGGTCTTCGGCTGCGGCCCGATCGGCCTCTTCATCATCCAACTCGCGCACGCCTCCGGCGCGGCCAGGATCGTGGCCACTGACCTCATGGAGCATCGCCTCGACGCCGCCCGGGAGATGGGCGCCACACATACCCACCTCGTGGCCGGGGGCGAGGAACGGAAGGCCCTGATGGCCGCGACCGGGGGCCGGGGGATCGACGTCGGGTTTGAAGCCGCCGGTGAAGACGACGCGCTCGATACTGCCATCGCGCTCGCCTACCCGGGGTCGACCGTTGTCATCGTCGGCATCCCAAGCGCGAGCAGGACATCCTTCAACCCGTCGCCGGCCCGACGCAAGGGCCTGACGCTCAAGCTCTCGCGCCGGATGAACCGGGTCTACCCCAATGCGATTCAGATCGTGGAATCGAGACTCGCGGACGTTCGCTCCGTCGTCACTGCCACGTATGCGATGGCGCAGTACGACAAGGCCTTCACGACCGCGGCCAAACGAGACGGCCTCAAGGTCGTCGTCCAGCCGTATAGCTAAGGGGATCTAGCGTGGCTTCGACAGTTGGACGCGAGCCTGACGGCGTCTTCGCCAGGGAGCGCCAGCAGCAGATCGCGGCCATCGTCGAGGCGAGGGGCCGTGCGCACGTCGGTGACCTCGCCACGCGCTTTGGCGTTTCGGCCGTGACCATCCGCAAGGACCTGCTCGTCCTCGAGTCCGAGCGACGTCTGGTCAGGACGCACGGCGGCGCGATCGCGATCGGGCACAACCGCACCGAGCTCGCCTTCGCCATACGGGAGCGGCTCCAGCGGGACGAGAAGACGCGCATCGGCGCCTTCGCTGCGAGCCTCGTCAGCGACGGCGAAGGCATCGCCCTCGATGCCAGTACCACGGCTCTATACCTTGCCCGCCACTTGACCACGGGCGACTGGCAGGAGCTCACGGTGGTCACCAACGGCATCCCCATCGCCTCGGAACTGGCCGGCCATCCGGGGATCGCAGTCCTGATGCCGGGGGGCCGCGTCCGCTACGAGGCCCTGTCGCTCATCGGCCAGCTCGGCGGGTCGATGTTCCGGAAGATCAACGTTCAGACCGCGTTCGTCGGCGCTGCCAGCTTCACCGTTGAGTTGGGGCTCAGCGACTCGATGGAGGAAGAGGCACAGATCAAGCGGTCTATGGTCGCGGCGGCGCGCGAGGTCGTGGCCATCGTCGACCACACCAAGTGGGGCAAGGTAGCGGCCGCGACCTTCTGCCGGACCGACCATATCAACACGGTCATCACCGACGGGGCGGCGCCGGCGGAGATGGTAGATTCGCTTCGCAAACTAGGGGTCCAGGTACACCTCCTCGGACCCGAATAGACCGCCGCGGCGTCTCTGCTGGACACACCAGTCGAATTGAGGCAGTCAATGAGTCTTCCCGAGCCGTATCCAGAGCTGGAAGAGGTTCTGACCTCGATCGGTGAGGCGGGGCAGCTGTCGGAGCTGGCCGCAGGGCT
>PMXQ01000150.1 GCA_003171065.1 Chloroflexota bacterium | reverse complement strand
ATCAAGCAGTCCGAGGGCTCGGTGCTGGTCGACTCCACGCCGGGACGGGGAACGACGTTCAGGCTCTTCTTCCCGAGCGCACAGCGCGAGGCGGCGATCGGCGAGGAGACGCCGCGCCCGGTCGGCCGTCGAACGGGTCGCATCCTCCTCGTCGAGGACGAGCCGGTGCTGCGCGAGATCGCCCAGCGCGTCCTGGTCCGCGCGGGATTCGACGTCACTGCCGCCGCCGACCCGGGCGAGGCGATCATCGCCGCCGAAACCGGCCCGGAGCCGTTCGATCTGCTGCTGACGGACGTCGTCATGCCTGGCATGCGGGGCCCGGAGCTGGCTCGCCGGCTGCGCAACTCGCGGCCCGATCTGCGGGTGCTGCTCGCGTCCGGATACGCGGAGGAGATCGTCGACAGCGACCGTCACGAGGATCCGCTGCTGGCGAAGCCCTTCTCGCCCGAGACGCTGCTCGCGGCAGTGGATGCGGTCATGGGCCCTGCCGCCACGCTGGCCGCGCCGCCCGACGAGGACGAGGACGGACCCGAGCCGGACTCGACCGCGACCGCCCCGGCCGGCTCCATCCCGATCGAAGCCGAGGAAGAAAGAACCCCCGCCGCCGTTTGAGCGAGGGGCACGCAAATGCCTTCTCTGGACCGCCGCCCCGCCGTGTGTCAGGCTGACGCCACCAACGGCCGTCCCACGTCAGCCAGCGAGGGTCCTCTCGAGATGAAGTTGTGGCCAGGGAAGCCATATCCGTTGGGCGCGACCCTTTCGGGGACGGGCACCAACTTTGCCGTGGCTTCGGAGATCGCCGACAGCGTGGTCCTGTGCCTGTTCGATGAGGCCGGACACGAGGAGCAGCTGCAGCTCCAGGAGGAGGACGGCGGAGTCTGGCACGGCTTCGTGCCGGGCGTGGGTGCGGGACAACGCTATGGCTACCGTGTCGTGGGGCCGTACGCACCCGCCCGCGGACTGCGCTGCAACGCCAACAAGCTGCTCCTCGATCCGTATACACGGGCGATTGACGGCAACGTCACCTGGGGCGACGAGGTCCTGGGTTATTCGCCCGGCAACCCCGATGGCTACAGCGATCTCGATTCGGCGCCGTGCGTGCCACGCGGCCTGGTCCTCGCGGACGGCTTCGACTGGGACGGCGATCGACCGCCGGCCATCCCCTACTCCGACACGATCATCTACGAGACCCACGTCAAGGGCTTCAGTGAACGACATCCCGGCGTTCCCGAAGCTCTGCGCGGGACCTATGCCGGGCTGGCCACGCCGGCTGCCCTGGATCACCTGCGGTCGCTCGGTGTTACCGCCGTGGAGCTGCTGCCGGTCCACCACCACGTCGCCGGCGGCTTCCTTCGATCCAAGGGGCTCGAGGACTACTGGGGCTACAGCACGCTGGGCTACTTCGCCCCGCACGCCGGCTACTCCGCGGAGGTTCGGGCCGGGCGGCCCGGCGGGCAGGTGGCCGAGTTCAAGGCGATGGTCAGGGCCCTCCATGCCGCCGGCATCGAGGTAATCCTCGACGTCGTGTTCAACCACACCGCGGAGGGCAATCACCTCGGCCCGACGCTCTCGTTTCGCGGCCTCGACAACCCCACCTACTACCGCCTGACGGCGAACGGGCCGCGTTACTACTTCGACACGACGGGCACGGGCAACAGCCTCAACGTCGACTCCCCGGTCTGCCTGCGGCTGGTGATGGATTCGCTCCGGTACTGGGTGAACGAGATGCACGTCGACGGCTTCAGGTTCGACCTCGCCGTGGCGCTGGCTCGCGAGCACGGTGCGTTCGACCGCGTCTCGGCTTTCTTCGACCTCATCACGCAGGACCCCGTCATCTCGCGGGTGAAGCTGATCGCCGAACCCTGGGATATCGGCCAGCCGGACAGCTACGACCTGGGCCGCTTCCCCGACATGTGGAGCGAGTGGAACGGCAGGTACCGCGACAGCGTCCGTGACTTCTGGCGCGGCCTGGCCGGCACCCTGCCGGATCTGG
Source organism: Chloroflexota bacterium (assembly GCA_003171065.1). Classification (GTDB taxonomy): domain Bacteria; phylum Chloroflexota; class Limnocylindria; order Limnocylindrales; family CSP1-4; genus Fen-1039. The sequence continues at coordinate 10,375 of PMXQ01000150.1, read as the reverse complement.
CGACGCGGCTGACCGGCTCGTCGGATCTGTACGGGCCGTCGAACCGCCGGCCCAACGCCTCGATCAACTACGTGACCTGCCACGACGGCTTCACCCTCGCCGACCTGGTCAGCTACGACCAGAAGCACAACGAAGCCAACGGCGAATCGAACAACGATGGCACCGACGACAACCGCTCCTGGAATTGCGGAGTCGAAGGCCCGACCGACGACTCCGCGGTGCTGGCGCTGCGCACGCGCCAGTCGCGGGCGATCCTCGCCACTCTGCTGCTGAGCCTGGGCGTGCCGATGCTTCTCGGCGGCGACGAGATCGGCCGCACCCAGCGGGGCAACAACAACGCCTACTGCCAGGACAACGAGCTGTCCTGGTTCGATTGGAAGGCGGCCGACGCGGACCTCCTGGCCTTCACGTGCAAGCTGGTCGGGCTGCGGCGGCGACACCATGTTCTGAGGCGCCGCCGGTTCGTGACCGGGGCGATGCAGGGCGACATCCAGTGGTTCACCCCGGCTGGGTCCACCATGACCGACTCCGACTGGCACGCGGGCTGGACGAGCAGCGTCGTGGCGTATCTCGACGGCGTCCGCGACGCGGACCGCGACGAGCGCGGCCGGCCCATGCTCGATGACGACCTGCTCTTGCTGGTCAACGGCTGGTGGGAGCCGTTGACCTTCACGCTGCCCGACGTCGGGTCGCCGCGAGCCTGGGAATATGAGCTGGACACGTTCAGCGGGCTCTTCGGGAGGGCGGGCGGAAGCGGCGGCGCGGCCGGCGCGACGGTTTCCGTCGGGCCTCGGTCGGTGGTGCTGCTGAGGGCGGGCCGGGCCAACGGCTGAGCCGGCTATTCCTGCCAGCCGTCTGCATCGGCGTCGCGCACAATCCCACCATGACTCACCACATTAGTCTCCCCGTGGCGCGCAGATTCCTGGCGATTCGCCATCTGCTCGCCCCGCCGCGCGCCCTTCCGGCCACGCCCGAGAGCGTCATGGCCGTGGTGGATCGCCTCGGCTCGCTTCAGTTCGACCCGCTGGAAGTTGCCGGACGGAACCACGATCTGGTCCTGGCGGCCCGGATCAGCGGCTACCGGCGTGAGCTGACCGACGAGCTGCTCTATGGCCGGCGCCTGCTCTTCGAGGCCTACAACAAGTCGCTCAACCTGCTGCCTGCGCGCGAGCTGCCTTACTACCGGATCGCATGGACGACCCTGGGCAACGGCAGGGCGCGCGAACTCCTGGCCGAACAGGCTGGGCTGGCGGATCAGCTGCTTGCCACGATCGCCGCCGAGGGCCCGAAGTGTTCGGCCGACTTCGAGCGGACCGAAGCGATTGACTGGTGGTGGGGGCCCACGTCGGCCGTTCGAGCGGTGCTCGAGGCGTTGGCCGTTTCCGGCCGCCTCGGGCTGGCGCGACGCGATGGCAATCGCCGCTACTACGATCTGGTCGAGCGCCTCTTCCCCGCCGACCTCCTGGCCGTCCGCGTGCCCGAACGCGAGCAACGGCGCCACCTGCTCCTGTCCCGCTATCGCGCCCACGGACTGCTCGGCGCTTCGGGCAGCGGCGAGCTGTGGCTGGGCATCGGACGTGGGCCGCTGCGAGCGGAGCTGCGGGCCGAGCTGGTCGATCGCGGCGAGATCGTGCCCGTCGCGGTTGAGGGCCTCAAAGGCCCGCGCTTCGTCGTGGCGGACGAGCTGCCGCTGCTGGCCCAGGCGGAACGCGAGATCGCGGCGGAGGACGCGGGAGCACTCGCTCGCCCTGGAGATGGCGCCCCCGGCGCCAGCTTCCTTGCCCCGCTCGATCCGATCATGTGGGACCGCGAGGCGCTCGAGCCGCTGTACGGTTTCGAGTATCGCTGGGAGGTCTACACGCCCGCGGCGAAGCGCCGCTGGGGCTACTACGTCCTGCCGATTCTCTTTGGCGATCGGCTGGTGGGCCGGATCGAGCCGCGCATCGACAGGGCGGGCAAGGTCGTCCGCATCCTGGGCCTCGCCTGGGAGACGGGGTTCGACCCGCTCGGCACGCCGGAGTTCTCGGCCGCCTTCGCCGACGCTCTGCGCGCCTATCTCCAATTCGGCAGCGCGGATGTGCTGGTCCTTCCGTCGACGCGCGATCAAAGGGCGCTGTTCAAGGCCATCTCGACGGAGGTTCCGGTTCGCCGCGGAGACGGCGCGACTCGCTCCACGCCCGCGAGGGCCGCCACTGCCGACCGAACGGCCTTCTCGTAGCAGCCGTCCCGCCACCCGGTCGAGCCGTTACTCCCCTGGCCCACCCGTTCGGCGCGTGAGAGTATCCGTTCGTCCAGACAACATGAGGAGTCCGCCATGGCGGCTATTCGTCGCGCAACTGTGAAATGGGACGGCGACCTCGCCACGGGCGACGGCAACGTCAGCGCCACCTCCAGCCGAGCCTTCTCCGCGCTGCCGGTGACCTGGGCCTCGCGGACCGAGAGCGCCGACGGCCGTACGAGCCCCGAGGAGCTCCTGGCCGCCGCCCACGCGAGCTGCTACTCGATGGCGTTCTCGAGCGAGCTGGCGAAGGCCGGCTCTCCGGCAGATCACCTGGAGGTCTCGTCGGAGGTTACCTTCGATCGCGTCGACGGCAAGTGGACCGTCATCTCGAGCAGGCTGACCGTTCGCGGTCAAGTGACCGGTCTGAACAACGACCGCTTCCGCGCGATCGCCGAGCAGGCCAAGGACGGTTGCCCGATCTCTCGGGCCATCGTCGGGAACGTCGCCATCAGCCTGGACGCAGCTCTCAAGTAGGGCGACGCGAGGCACCTCCACCGACGGCCCGCATTCGGTTGCGCCGGCTGCTACTCTCGCGCCATGAAAGACACGAGTCAGCCGCCCAAGGCGGTGCGCATCAACAGCTGGGGCTTCGAGACCGATACGCCGGGCCGGCGAAGCCGCGTCCCGCTCTTCGGCGTCTTCCTGATCCTCTTTGGGCTGCTGCTCGCGGCCGGCCAGCTGTTCAAGGGCGCCGAAATCGGGGCGTCCGCGCTCTTCCTCGCCCTGGGCATCGTTCTGCTGCTCGTCTGGGTGCGCGATCACAACGACGCCGCGCTCTATATCGGCATCCTGGTGACTGCGCTGGCGCTCTCGGACCTGCTCACCAACGCCGGAGTGATCCGCGGCAGCGGCTGGGTGGCGCTCTTCCTAGGGGTAGGCGTCCTCGCCATCGCGCCGATCAGGTCCCACGCGGGCAAGAGCTGGGGCTGGCCGGTCGTCCTCGGCGCCCTCCTCTGCCTGTGGGGTGGGACCGATATCGCGACGAGCTACATGAACGTCGATGCCGGCCGTCTGCTCGGTCCGGCGCTGCTGGTGCTGCTCGGGATCTGGATCGTCAGCAGGAACCGGCGGTAGCGCCTGACGCCGCCCCTCACCCCCGGTCCGGTCGCCGACTCGATCAGGCGACCTGCGGCTGCCCGGATGCCGTGCCCTCGACGGGAACGACGATCTCGCAGCCCTCGCCGGAGGCGATGACCGCGCACTCCTCGCCGGCCGGCGCCACCGGGCAGGCCTCGGCCAGGGCCTCGACACGAGCCTTGACAGACACGACCACGGGTTCGAGGACGGGCAGCATCGCCAGCCTGGCCTGCCATTCGTTCGACGTGGACAGCGGGACGTGGACGTCCGACTCCAGTTTCTGCTCGATCGAGTCATCCAGGGCCCTGAGGTGGCCCTCCTCGTCGACGACCTGCTCGAAGGCGGCGACGATCTCCGGATCGAACTGCGTGCCGCAATGGGCGCGTAGCTCGGCCCAGGCCCGATCCATGGACAGCTTCGGTCGATAGATGCGGTCGCTCGTCATGGCGCTGAAGGCGTCGGCGACGGCGATGATCCTGCCGCCCAGCGGGATGGCGGTTCCGGCGAGGCCGCCGGGGTAGCCCTGGCCGTCCCAGCGCTCGTGGTGGTGGCGCACGATCTGGGCGATGTCGGCCATGGCTTCGTGGACTTCGAGGATCGCCGCCCCGATCTCGGAATGGCGCCGCATCTCCGCCATCTCCTCGTCCGTGAGGCGACCCGGCTTGAGAAGGATCGCGTCCGCGATGCCGATCTTGCCGATGTCGTGGAGGTACCCGCCGATGCGGATGGTCATGCGTTGCCGCTCGTCTCGGCCCAGAACCGCGGCCATTCGCTCGGAGAGCACGCCCAGCTGGCGGCAGTGCTCGCCCGTCTCCAGGTTGCGGGCCTCGATCGCGGTCGAGAGAGTCAGGGCGATGGAATCCAGGACCGGGCTCAGGTAGCGGTACTGCAGCGCCTCGTAGCGCATCTGCGAGGCGGCCAGGGCGCGCCGGACTTCGCCGAGCAGCTCTTCGCCCGTGAAGGGCTTGACCAGCATTCCGCTGGCGCCTTCGCGGAGCGCCTGGATGGCCGTGTCCACCGTTCCGTGGCCGGTCACGACCATGACCGGCAGCTCGGGCTGGCGTGCCCGCAGAGCCTTCATGAGGGCCAGCCCGTCCATTCCCGGCATGTGAATGTCGGTTATGACTACGTCGAACGAGCTGTCGTCGAAGAGCGCGATGGCGGCGACGGGATCGCCGCACGTGACCGGCTCGAAGCCCTGCACCTCCAGAAGCCGGCTCAGGATCTGCAGGATGACCGGCTCGTCGTCGACACACAGGACGCGGGGGCGGGGGTTGCCGGTGTGAGACGGTCGCAGGTCCCAGGTCACGCAGCCACCCCTGCTCGCCGGGCGGATCCGCGATCGGTCGCGTCGGAACGGGCAACGGGACTGGCGTCGCGGGCATCCTCGCTCGTCGAGGCGCCGGCTCCGTCCGAGCCGGCCCAGTCTGGCGCCGCCCGGTCCATGCCCGGGACGATGATGGCGCCATCGAAGGCGGGCCAGGAGAGCGGCAGCCACACGGTGAAGACGGCGCCACTGCCGACCTCGCTCTGGACCTCGATCGAACCGCCGTGGCCCTCGACGATCTGCAGGCTGACCGACAGGCCGAGGCCGGTGCCGCCGCCGGCTGCGGCCCGCGTCGAGAAGAACGGGGTAAAGATCCGGCTCCTGGTCTGGGCGTCCATGCCGATCCCGCTGTCGGCCACGACGATACCGATGCGGTCGTCAGCCGTACGCGTCGAAACACGCAGCTGGCCGCCGCGGGGCATAGCTTGGACGGCGTTATTGAGCAGGTTCACAAGAACCTGCTTGACGGCGTCCGGGTCGATCTCCAGGCACGGCAGCTCGCCGTACTCCTCCACGATCCAGATGCCGGCCTCCTGAGTCCGAAAGCGGACGAGATCCAGGGTGGACCTGACCAGGGCGTTGAGATCGCTCGGGATTCGCTGCGGCGGTCGCGGCCTGGCGAACTCCAGCAGCGACCGAATGATGGCGCGCGCACGGACGGCTTCGGCCTGGATGATCGACGCCTCCTGATGACGCGGATCTTCGGCCGGAAGCTCGGCCAGCAGCAATTCGGAGAAGCCCAGGATGCCGGTGAGCGGGTTGTTCACCTCGTGTGCTACCGCAGCCGCCAGCTCGCCCACGGCCCCGAGCTTGCTGGCTCGGACCAGCTGCTGGTGGACCCGCTGGACCTCGAGGAGCTGGTGCTGAACCCTAGCCAAAAGCGCCTGATTCTCCATCGCGACGCCGATCTGGCTGGCCACCAGCTGCGCGAGGTTCACGAACGTCGGATCGAGAATTCGCTCGTCCATGGGGTCGAGAAGGTTCAGCCACCCCAGCGAGCGACCGCTGTGGTCGACCAGACGGACGCTCAGGGCGGCCTCGATCTCGGCATCCATCCCCGGAAGGTCGATCAGTCCGGCCGCAGTTCCGACGACGTGGCCGCCGGCGCTGTAGGAGGTCAGAGGGCTCATCCGTCGATCGGCGTCTTCGCTGCCGGACTCGACCGGCTTTCGCAGGCCGATGACCCAGGGAGCGAGGGGTCCATGCGCGGCCACAACCAGCGACTCGGTCGCGTCTTCGACCTGGGCCAGGTACGACGTGCAGCCTGCCGGTGTGATGGCCGCCAGGATGCCGATGAAGTCGAGCTTGCCCTCGCCGGTCAGCACCAGCCCGTCACTGGCTCGCAGAATCTCGGCCAGCTCGTCGGCGCTGGCCCGCTGGGCGGTCTCGGCTACGACGGCTCGCTCGAGCGCGGCGCCGGTTCGAGCCTCGGCAGCCCGCAGGTCACGGATCCCGGCGACGAGAGTGAGGCCGATCATCCACAGCCCCGAGGTCCAAGCCGCGACGGCGAAGTCGTCGGCGAGCCCGAAGGCATTGAACGTCGCGAGCAACGCCAGGATCAGAACTGGGGGCCAGGCCAGCAGCAGGGCAAGCCGCGCACCTCGAACCGCCGGGACCATCGGTCTCGGGTTGGCGTGGCGCGACGACTCGGGCACGCCCGAGTCCGAATGTGCTGCGACCATGGGCAAACCCTACGGGTTCGCACCGCCCGTTGACATCACTCACATGGGCGATTCTCTGCTGCGCCGGACGGCGTAGGAACGGTGACGTAGTGACACCCAGGCGTGCCGGGCGCGCCTGTGAAGGACCTCGTCGGACCGTCCTAGGGCAGGGTTCAGCAGAACCCAGGTCGGCGAGATCGGCCTGCGCGACCGGCCCCCCGAGTCGGCGGCCGGCTAGGCCGAAACGCTCGCGGCGGTCCGCTCGACTGCGTCGCCGAGAAGGTCGGCGATCGTCTCGAGCTCATCGTCGGTGACGACGAATGGCGGCCCCAGCAGCACGGTGTCGCCGTTCGTGCCGTCAGCGTTGCCGGTGCCGTGGTACAGCAGCAGCCCCTTCTCGGCGGCGCGGGCCATGACGCCCTCGATCAGCCTGGCGCTGCGCGGGAAAGGGCGCCGCGTGGCGCGGTCGGCGACGAGCTCCATTCCCACCAGCAGCCCGCGACCGCGGACCTCACCGACGTTGGGATGGCCACCCAGACGGTCACTCACCAGGGCCCGCAGCCGCTCGCCCTTGGCGGCGCTCGCCTCGACCAGCTTCTCCGTCTCCAGGATCCGCAGCACCTCGAGGGCCACGGCCGCGCCCACCGGGGAGTGGCTGTAGGTGAACCCGTGAACGAAGCCGCCGCCCGTCGTGATCGTCTCGTAGACGTTGCCGCTCGCCACGGCGAGGCCCAGCGGGAAGTAGCCGCCGGCCACGCCCTTGGCCGCCGCCATCACGTCGGCCCGGACGCCCCAGTGGTCCATCCCGAACCAGCGCCCCGTCCGACCGAAGCCGGTCATCACTTCGTCGGCGACGAGCAGCACGCCGTGGCGCCGGCAGACGTCCGCGATCGCCAGCCAGTAGTCGTCGGGCGGAGCCACCGCGCCGAGCGTCGCGCCGACGATTGGTTCGGCGACGAACGCCGCGACCCTGCCCGGCCCCGCTTCGGCGATGGCCGACTCCAGCTCGGCGACGAGAGCGGCCGTGTCGCCCAGGGCGTGCGCGGCGGTCTCTCCCGCGCGATACGGATACGCGGCGCTGACGTGGCGGAAGCGCCCCAGCCACGGTTCGTAGGGGCGGCGCAGCGGCTCACGACCCGAGAGATCCAGCGCGCCCATGGAGTTGCCGTGGTAGCTCCCCCACCGGGCGATGACGACGGTCCGGTCCGGCTCGCGCCGGGCCAGGTGGTACGAACGCACGAGTTTGAGGCAACTCTCGATCGCCTCGGAGCCGCCGCTGACGGGGTAGATTGCCGGATCGTCGACCGGCAGATAGCGCCCCACCGCGCGGGCGTAGGTCTCGAGCGGCTCGGTCGTGAATGTCGTGCCGTGGACGTATGTGAAGTCCCGCGCCTGGCGCTCCATCGCATCCACGATGGACTGGCGGCCATGGCCTACGTTGACGACGATGGCGCCGCCCGCGGCGTCGAGATACGCCCGCCCCTGCGCGTCCCAGATCGTGCAGCCCTCCGCCCGAACCGCGACCGGCAGCTCACGCCCGATGACCCGCTGGAAGACTCGTCCCGTGGAGGCGCCGCCCCCACCCGTGCGATCAGTCACGCTCATGCCCGGATTGTAGGTCGGGCGGCCAAAATCGCCCGGCAAGCGGGCACTCGAGGCAGTCAGACGCCCCCGATCGACGCGGCGACTCGACGCGGCGACTCGACGCAGGGGTTGACTCGGACTCGCACAGATGATAAGCGTATGCGTACTCCATATCTATTCATGTATCACGCATGTCTCAGTGGAAAGGGAGGCCCAGACGCCGACCCTGTCCCAGGTCTCAGAGGAGCACCGCCGGCGGCTCATGGCACACGTCGAGCGCCTGCCACAGCTCGCGGACGAGATAGGCCGGGAGCCGTGGGCGGAAGTTGGCGCCCGCGTGGCCGGCGAGCGTGACTTCGTGGTTGGCACCCTCATCCCCCACATGGAAACCGTCGACGCGGCGGTCCATCCCGAGTTCGATCGCCTCACGTCGTGCCGGCTGGGGATGGCGCCGCTCGAGCGCGAGCACGATGAGATACGCAAGCTGATCGCACAGCTCGGCGGAGTGTGCGAGCACCTCGGGACCAGGGAACCCACTCCCGGCGAGACGATCGCGCTCAACCGCATCCTGGTGAAGCTCTACTCGATCCTCAAGGTCCACCCGCGCGAGGAGTCGCTGTACGTGCCGATCCTCGAGCACAATCTCTCGCCCGGGCAGGGCGAGGCCATCGCGGTTGCGATGGAACATGCCTCGCGTGTGGTGCTCTGAGCCATGCTGCGACCTTCAGACGGCATCTACGGCCTGCAAGCCTCGATCCTGAAAACGATCGCGAGCCCTCGGCGCCTGGAGATGATCCATCTCCTGGGCGAGATGGGGCCGATGGAAGTCCGCCGGCTGGCCGAGCATTTCGGCATGCCGCAGCCGGCGGTCTCGCAGCACCTGGCCGCCCTGCGCTCCGCCGGACTTGTTGAGGCGATCCGAACCGGCCGCGAGGTGCGATACCAGCTTTCCGACCCCGAGATCGTCGAGGCCTGCGACCTGATGCGCCAGGTCCTGCTCCGGCACATCGCCCGCCTGGGCGACATCGCCGCCACGTTCTCCACTCCATCTGTCATGACCGGGAACCTGTCGAACCAGTCGAGGCAGCTGGATAGCGAGACGAAGGAGGCAAGTTCGTGAGTTCGAAGGGCCGCCGGCAACCGGCCGGTGCTGCCGAGGGCGAGCCGCCCGGCATGCGGGCGCAAATCGGCCTGCTCATCGTCGCCATCGTCCTGGTCTCCGTGGTCGTCATCATCGCCGATGCCGTCTTCGGGGCGATCGCGAACCAGGGCGGCGGCTCGGTCCAAACGGCCACACCCGTGGCCAGTCCAAGCCAGCTCGGGGTCGTCATCCAGGGCCGCGGCGGCCACTGGACCGACGTCAGCCCGGATCAACTGGCCCAGATGCTCGGTCACGAGGACTTCACCCTGGTCAACGTCAAGACGCCGTACGTCGGCGAGATCGACGGGACCGATCTGTACATCCCGTACGACCAGCTGGCCGCCCGCGTTGCCGAGCTGCCATCGGACGAGACGGCGAAGATCCTCGTCTACTGCCGTAGTGGCGTGCAAAGCGCCCAGGCTGCCCAGACGCTCCTGGACCTCGGGACACGGACGTCTGGAACCTCGACGGCGGCATGAATGCCTGGCAGGCGACTGGCCGCACGCTGGTGACTCTCGACCGTCAGTAGAGTCAGGCTCTGGACGACCTTACGCTCGGGGTCGATGATCTCGACGTTGAAGAACGTGTACAGGTCCATCCCGCGCTTCTCCAGGATCGGCGTCGCCATCTCGCTGACCGACTCGATCGTGAAGGCGCGCCCGATCGGCGAGCAGAAGTGTGGGACCCGGCGACACTGAGGTTGCACCTTCGCAGCCTCGACAACGCGAGCCATCGTGTGACGGCACACTTGCCCATGCCGGCGCTCTGTCGCACGGGGTCGGGGCAAGAGGAGTCAGGCCGGGATAACAAGCTAGCCGTCGGCGGTCACGAGCGACCGCGCTCTGAGACGGCTGCCGGCAGCTGGTCGTTCTGCCTTGTCTTGCCCGTTCCGAAACCAGGTCCTTACGGCCAGACCCGTGCGGCAACTCCGACACAAGATCCTTGTGGACGATTGCGAGCCCTGCTAGTATCTGAGTGATATCAGTGCGATAGCGGGAGAATGACATGATCCAGGAGCGGAAGGGCCGGGCACTCAATGGCTTCCCGGTGTTGTTCGCGTTGCTCGTGGCCACCGTGGTGCCGGCCGGCGCAATCGTCTACAACGTCGCGAACATCGGTAGCCAGGTGGAGACCGGCCCGGTCTATCTCCAAATTGGGCTCGTCGTGTATACCGTGCTCGTCGCCCTCGGATGGGCCGGCCTGACGGTGGTGAACCCCAACGAGGCGCGCGCGCTGGTGCTTTTCGGCCGGTACTCCGGGAGCCTCAAGCAGCAGGGCTTCTGGTGGGTCAACCCGTTCACCCG
>PMXQ01000053.1:1037-4391 GCA_003171065.1 Chloroflexota bacterium | reverse complement strand
GATCACCGAGTAACCGCCATGGCAAGGCAGCGGATCAGGATCCGCCTCAAGGCTTACGACCACCGGCTGCTCGATCAGTCGGCGGCGCAGATCGTGGAGACGGCCCAGCGGACCGGCGCGGATGTCGTCGGTCCCGTTCCGCTGCCGACGCGCATCGAGAAGTTCACCGTCCTTCGGTCGCCGTTCATCGACAAGGACAGCCGGGAGCAGTTCGAGATCCGCACTCACAAGCGGCTCGTCGACATCCTGGAGCCCTCGTCCAAGACGGTCGACGCCTTGATGCGACTCTCGCTGGCTGCGGGCGTCGACATCGAAATCAAGATGTAGGGCGGACGATGAAGCCGGTCCGTTACCAGCAATTCGGGGCTGCGCCCTCGGAGCGCGCGACAGAGGGCGCATCGATATGACGATTGGATTGATCGGCCGCAAGGTCGGCATGACTCAGCTATTCCAGGCCGACGGGACGATGATCCCCGTGAGCGTCGTCTCCGTCGAGCCGAACACCGTCACACGCCTCCGGACTCCCGAGCGCGACGGCTACACGGCCGTCCAGCTCGGGATCGAGGAGTCGGGCCGTCTCACCAAGCCGGAGATCGGGCAGCTCAAGAACCTGCCCAAGCTTTCCGTCATCCGTGAGTTCCGCCTCGACGACGCCGGCACCGAGGCATACACCGTAGGCCAGAAGCTGGACGTGACCGTGTTCGCGGCCGGCGATGTCGTCGATGTGATCGGCGTGAGCAAGGGCAAGGGGTTCTCCGGGCACATCAAGCGCCACCACTTCAAGCGCGGACCCAAGACCCACGGTTCCGACCACCACCGCGCGCCCGGCTCGATCGGCCCCGGCACCACGCCGGGCCGCGTCTACAAGGGCATGCGCATGGCCGGCCACCTTGGCGACACCCGCGCCACCGTCAAGAAGCTGCGGGTCGTCCGTGCGGACGCCGAGCGCAACCTGCTGCTCGTGAAGGGTTCCGTCCCCGGTGCCCCCCACGCGCTGATCCTCGTGAAGAAGGTCTAGCGATGCCGAAGACGACCCTCTACGCGAGGACGGGCGAGGCGATCGGCGAGGTGGAGCTCCCCGAGGAGCTCTTCTCCGCACCGGTCAACGTGGCCGTCCTCCACCAGGTTGTGACCGCCCAGCTGGCCGGCCGCCATCTCGGTACGCACGACACCAAGAAGCGCGGCGAGGTATCCGGCGGCGGCAAGAAGCCGTACCGTCAGAAGGGCACCGGCCGGGCGCGCCAGGGATCCACTCGCTCGCCGCAGTACACCGGCGGCGGCGTGGTCTTCGGACCGCACCCGCGCTCCTACGCCCAGCGACTGCCGCGCCAGATGAAGCGCCTCGCCCTGTGCGGCGCCCTGACGGCCAAGCTCGACGACGACGCCATTCGCATCGTCGACGGGATCGGCCTGGAGGGGCCCAGGACACGCGACCTGGTCGAGGTCCTTGCCGCCCTCGGTCGCGCCGACGGCCGCGTTTTGATCGTAGCCCCGGGCACGGACGAGACCCTGATCCTCTCCGCGCGGAACCTGCCGCGGGTCGAGGTCATTCGCGCCGACTCGCTCAACGTCGTGGCCCTGCTCAACGCGGACACCGTCCTCATCGAACAGCCCGCGCTTAGCAGGATGGAAGAGGTGTACGCGTGAGCCTCACCGCACACGACATCGTCATCCATCCCGTCATCAGCGAGAAGTCGATGGACGAGGCGCAGCATGGCAAGTACACGTTCGCAGTCCACGGCGGCGCCAACAAGGTCCAGATCGCCGCGGCGGTCGAGGAGCTCTTCAAGGTCGAGGTGCTGGGCGTGAACGTCCTGACCACCAAGACCAAGGAGAAGCGTGGCGGGATGCGCCGCAGCCGCGTCGGCGGCCGAACGACCCCCTGGCGCAAGGCGATCGTGACTCTGGCCCCCGGCCAGAAGATCGAGTTCTTCGAGGCCGTCTGAGATGCCGCTGCGCAGCTACAAGCCGACCTCCGCGGGGCTCCGGGGCATGACCCGGTCCACGTTCGAAGAGGTCACGACCAAGGAACCCTACAAGCCGCTGCTCGAGTCGCAGAAGCGTGGCTCCGGCCGCAACAACCAGGGCAAACTCTCCGTTCGCCATCGCGGCGGCGGCGAGAAGCAGCACTACCGCATCATTGACTTCAAGCGCGACAAGGTCGGCGTGCCGGCGAAGCTGGCCACGATCGAGTACGACCCCAACCGGTCCGCTCGCATAGGCCTGCTCCACTACAAGGACGGCGAGAAGCGCTACATGCTCCTGCCGCACGGCCTCAAGGTCGGGGACGTGGTCGTCGCCGGGCCCGAGGCTGAGGCGCGCGTCGGCAACGCGCTGCCCCTCTCCAACATCCCGCTCGGCACCACGATCCACAACATCGAGCTGGTTCCGGGCAAGGGCGGCCAGATCGTTCGCTCCGCGGGCGTATCGGCTCAGCTCCTCGCCAAAGAGGGCGATTACGCCGCGGTGCGGCTTCCCTCTGGCGAGGTCCGGCGCGTCAGCCTCCGGTGCATGGCCACCGTCGGTCAGGTCTCGAACCTGGACCACGAGAACCAGAACCTCGGCAAGGCCGGACGGGCACGGCACATGGGCCTGCGGCCCGAAGTTCGCGGCGTTGTCATGAACCCGCGGGACCATCCGCACGGCGGTGGCGAAGGCAAGTCGCCCACGGGCATGCCGCCCAAGACGCCGTGGGGCAAACCCGCCATGGGTTATCGGACGCGCCTCGGCAAGAAGTCCTCGAGCAGGTTGATCATCCGCTCGCGGCACGGCAAGGCATAAGGCAGAGGAGAGAGAGGCATGTCGCGTTCGGTCAAGAAGGGACCGTTCGTCGAGTCGCGGCTCCTCGGCCGCGTCCAGGCGATGAACAAGAAGAGCGAGAAGAAGGTCGTCAAGACCTGGTCTCGCGCATCGGTCATCTTCCCCGATTTCATCGGGCACACAGTCGCCGTCTACAACGGCAAGAAACACATCCCGGTCTACGTGACCGAGAACATGGTCGGCCATCGCCTCGGCGAGTTCTCACCGACCCGCACCTTCCGCGGGCACGGGAAACACACCGAGCGGTCGACCGCCCTCAAATAGGAGCCCGGACGTGCGCGTTTCCGCCACAGCCAAATATCTGAAGGGCTCCTCGCGAAAGGCCCACCTCGTCACCGAGGCGATCAAGGGCAAGCGCGTCGAGGAGGCCAGCGCCCTGCTGCGGTTCATGCCGCAGGCGGCCGCACGCGACGTCGCCCGCGTCCTCAAGAGCGCGACCGCGAACGCTGAGAACAACCACAACCTGTCCGCCGAGGACCTGTTCGTGGCCGACGCCCAGGCGAACATGGGACCCGGCGTGCTCAAGCGCTGGCA
>PMXQ01000053.1:0-987 GCA_003171065.1 Chloroflexota bacterium | reverse complement strand
GCGGACAAGGATTACACCGACCTCCTAAAGGAGGACATCACGATCCGGCAGCTCGTGACCAAGCGGCTGGCCAACGCGAGCGTCAGCGGGGTCGAGATCGAGCGCGGCATCAACCACGTCACGGTCACGATCCACACCGCCAAGCCGGGCATCGTCATCGGCAAGGGCGGCGCCAACGTCGAGCTGCTTCGGCAGCAGGTCGGCGCGCTGACCAAGCGCAAGGTCAAGCTCGAGGTCAAGGAGATCCGCCAGCCGGAGCTCGACGCCTACCTGGTCGCCGCCAACATCAGCCAGCAACTGGCCCGTCGCATTGCCTTCAAGAAGGCCATGAAGCAGTCCATACAGCGGACGATGAAAGCCGGCGCCAAAGGCGTGAAGATCGCCGTCGCGGGNNGTCGCGGGTCGCCTCGGCGGCTCCGAGATGGCCCGCCGCGAGTGGGACAAGGAAGGCCGAATCCCGCTCGGCACGCTTCGGGCCGACATCAGCTATGCCCAGGTTCACGCCCTCACGACATACGGTCGGATCGGCGTGAAGGTCTGGATCTACCGTGGCGAGATCGCCGCCGAGAAGCCTCGTCGCGAGCCCGTCATGGCCCCGGCCACCGTCGGGCAGGGGGCGTAGCCATGCTGATGCCCAAGCGTGTCAAGCACCGCAAGGTCCAGCGCGGCCGGATGTCCGGGATCGCCAAGGGTGGCACGACCGTCGCGTTCGGCGAGTTCGGTCTGGTCACTCTCGAGCCGGCCTGGATCACCAGCCGCCAGATCGAAGCCGCACGACGCGCCATGACCCGCTCGGTCAAGCGCGGCGGCAAGATCTGGATCCGCATCTTCCCCGACAAGCCGGCAACCAAGAAGCCGGCTGAAACCCGGATGGGTTCCGGTAAGGGTGCCCCCGACCACTGGGTTGCCGTGGTCAAGCCCGGTCGGATCCTCTTCGAGATGGCCGGAGTCGATAAAGCCGAGGCGGTCGAGGCCATGCGTCTCGCC
>PMXQ01000102.1 GCA_003171065.1 Chloroflexota bacterium | reverse complement strand
ATTGGCGAATCGGGACACTAGCTGCGCTTGCGGGCCTTCCAGACTTCCTCGCTCGGCCAGCGTCGAGCCCAGGCCGGATCGAACCCGCCGAACCTGGTGACGGCGCCCTCCGGCGCCTGAATCTCGATCAGGTCCTCCACCTCGAAACCGCTGTCGCGGAGCAACCGCAGCATGTCGCCGTGTGACAGGTGGAATTCGACGGAGTCATTGCCAGGCCACTCCCATCGGCAGGCACCGAACTGGGGGTGAAGAAGGCGATCTGTCGGTGGCGCGTCGTCGTCATCCGGGCAGCACAAGATGAACAGGAGCCCATTCCCGAGGAACGTCAGGCGTCCGCCCGGGCGAAGCAGACGAGCTGCTTCGGGAATCCACTTGTACGGGTCGGCCCAGATCGCCGCGCCGTACTCGGATATGGCGAAATCGAAGCTGGCGTCGGGGTAGGGGACGGTCTCGGCGTTACCGTGCAGCAGGGGAAACTCGAGACCGTGTTCGAGTTGTAGACGGCGTGCCGTCTCCAGCTGCCTGGCCGAGTTGTCGATCCCGACGGGACGGGCTCCCCGCCGCGCCAGCCAGCTCGAGACGTAGCCCGTACCGCAACCCAACTCGATCGCGTCCAGGCCGGCCACGTCGTCGACAAGGTGGAGTTCCGCCTCCGGTATGCCCCATACGCCCCACGAAGGCTCGTTCTTGGCCCAGTTGCGCTCGCCCGGTGCGACCCATTCCGGGGCCGTTCGATCCCAGTAGGCGCGATTCCGAAGAACGTGATCCGGCAGCTCCATGGTTGCCTCCTTGCCCGGTTGTTGTTCGGACCGGCGCCCTGACATCGTGCCGTCCGCTCGGCGGCTCTACAGTTTGTCACGCAGCACCGCCGCCGGCCGAACCCCGCGAGCCCGGCATGCGCCGGTGTGCTTGACAGCCAATTGGCCCTTCGCTAGGCTGTTAGCACTCTCAATGGTAGAGTGCTAATGCAGCGGATGAGGCCCGAGCGGGACCAGGCACTGCCGGTAAGGTGGCAGTCCGTCCCCACAGCCCTGCCGCCGAGCATTCGGGCAATTCGGCGGCATCGGCCGCGGAGTGGCGCCCAGCCAGAAAAATATCCAGGTGTCTCGACGGCTGGCCCCGGCCACCGTCATCAGGAGGAATTGCGCGTTGGCAACAGCCACTGCGAGCAGCAAGAAGCTCAAGCCTCTTGGCGATCGCGTCGTTATCCAGCCCACTCCCCGCGAGGACGTCACCAAGAGTGGCATCGTCCTTCCGGACACTGCCAAGGAGAAGCCTCAGGAAGGAACCATCCTGGCCGTCGGCCCGGGTGAGATCCTCGAGGACGGCACCCGGAAGAAGATGGACGTCAAGGAAGGCGACCGGGTTCTGTATTCCAAGTACGCCGGCACCGAGTTCAAGGTCGACACCGAGGATCTGCTGATCATCGCTGCGAAGGACATCTTAGCCATCGTCGAAGGCTGATTTCTGAATGTCGACGATGGCAGCCATCGTCGAGGGCTAGGCTCGAGCGCGACTCGAACCACGACCGGCCCCGGGCTGCCCGGACGGCCGGATTAGTGCGGAGGAAACACAAACTTGGCTAAGCAACTCGTCTTCGACGAGGCCGCTCGTCGTTCACTCAAGCGCGGTGTCGACCGCCTCGCCGAGGCCGTCAAGGTCACGATCGGCCCCAAGGGTCGCAACGTCGTCCTGGACAAGAAGTTCGGCGCCCCGACTATCACCAACGACGGCGTCACCATCGCTCGCGACATCGAACTCGAAGATCCGTTCGAGAACATGGGCGCGCAGCTTCTCAAGGAAGTTGCGACCAAGACCGACGATGTCGCCGGCGACGGCACCACTACCGCAGTGGTCCTGGGCCAGGCGATGATCAACGAAGGCATCCGCAACGTCACCGCGGGCGCGAACCCGATGCTCATCCGCATCGGCATCGAGAAGGCCGTCGAGGCCGTCGTCGCCGAAATCAAGAAGCAGTCGCGCCCGATCGACTCCCGTGAGGAGATCGCGGCCATCGCCACCATCTCGGCCGCCGACAAGGAAGTCGGCGACATCATCGCCGAGGTGATGGACAAGGTCGGCAAGGACGGTGTGGTGACCGTCGAAGAGGGCCAGAGCCTGGGCCTCGAGAAGGAATACACCGAGGGCATGCAGTTTGACCGAGGCTACATCTCGGCCTACTTCGTGACCAACCCGGATCGCATGGAAGCGGTCCTCGACAACCCCAAGATCCTCGTCACGGACAGGAAGATCTCGGCCGTTCCGGACATGCTGCCGGCGCTCGAGAAGGCCGTCCAGATCGGCCGACCGGTGCTCATCATCGCCGAGGACGTCGACGGTGAGGCCCTGGCCACGCTGGCCGTGAACAAGCTCCGCGGCACCGTCCAGGTCCTGGCCGTCAAGGCCCCGGGCTTCGGCGATCGCCGCAAGGAAATGCTCCGTGACATCGCCATCCTGACCGGAGCGACGGTGATCACCGAGGAGATCGGCCGCAAGCTGGACTCCGTGACGCTCGAAGACCTCGGCGAAGCCCGCCGTGTCGTTGCAACGAAGGACGACACGACGATCATCGACGGCGCCGGTTCGCCGGACGCGGTCAAGGCCCGCATCGCCCAGATCCGCACCCAGATCGAGGACACGACCTCGGACTACGACAAGGAGAAGCTCCAGGAGCGCCTCGCCAAGCTCGCCGGCGGCGTTGCCGTCATCAAGGTGGGCGCGGCGACCGAGGTTGAGCTCAAGGAGAAGAAGCACCGCATCGAGGACGCCCTGTCCACCGTGCGGGCCGGCATCGAGGAAGGCATGGTCGCCGGTGGCGGCGCAACCCTCCTGCACTGTCAGGCGGTTCTGGACAAGCTCAAGCTCGGCGATGCGGACGCCCAGGTTGGCGTCGACATCGTTCGGCGGGCCCTGGAGTACCCAATCCGCCAGATCGCCGACAACGCCGGCGCGCACGGCGAGGTCATCGTCGACCAGGTTCGCGGCATGAAGGTCGGCTTCGGCTACGACGCCCTCAAGGGCGAGTTCGGCGACATGTTCGAGAAGGGCATCGTGGACGCCGCAAAGGTGACCCGCTCCGCCCTCGAGAACGCGGCCTCGATCGCCAAGATGGTCCTGACGACCGAGACCCTCATCACTGACATTCCGGAGAAGAAGGAATCTGCCGGCGGTGGTCACAACCACGGCGGCGGCGAGATGGACTTCTAGCCACCCAACGCGGCATGTCGCCGGGCCGACGAGTGCAGGCCGAGGCGGCTATGGGCACTGGAGCGAGCGCACCTGAACGTGCGTGAGCGAAGAGCGCAACAGCCAACGAAGGAATGCGCCGGCTAACCGGCGATGAGAGCCCCGGGCGCGTAGCCCGGGGCTCTCTGCTTACAGGGTGAGACAAACGCTAACTAAGCAACCATTAGTTTGACACTTCCCTGGGACCCCCTCAGTCTGGCTCTACAAGTCAGGCCCCATTGGAGGTCCACATCGTGTTCCGCGTCCCCAGGCCGGCACTCTCCCTATTGCTCGGACTCGTAGTCGTTGTTGCCAGCGCGTGCAGCACCGCGGCTACCACTGCGCCGAGTGGGGCAGGCGGTGCTTCCGGCGCACCGACTTCCGCAGCTTCCGGCGCACCGACTTCCGCAGCCTCGGCCGCCAACCCCAACGACCCCAATTCGATCATCACGGCCGCGATCTCGGGCGGAGAGCAGATCAAGTCGTTCCACATCGACATCGAGGTCAGCGGGACGATCAAGGCGGCGGCCATCAAGGCCGAGGCCGGCAGCGCGGGCGCCGGCATCACCAGCGACGTCAAGCTCGACGGCACGTCCCTCACGGGCGATGTCGACGTGGCCAACCAGGCTGCCAATCTCACGTTCACAGTGCCGCCCATGGCGATGCTGGGCAATGTGCCGCTCACCGGTGGCCTGATCCTCAAGGACTCCATCCTCTACTACAAGGTCAGCCTTCTGGGCACCAAGTACACCAAGATGGACCTCGGTTCTCTGGGCAGCAGCCTCGGCGCCTTGAGCAGCAGTCTGCCCGTCGTGGTTCCGACCCCGGGCGCTTCGGCGGTGACCACCGTCACCGATGAGATCAATCAGCTTCGAGCGCAGATGGAGCAGGCTGGCGTCAAGGTCACGCTTGTCGGAGTGGACCAGATCGGCGGCCAGGACGCCAACCATATCAGCGTCTCGGTCCCGCTCGCCAAGCTCAACGCCGAGATCTCGGCAGCCGCCTCGAGCAGTGGCCCAGTCCCGACGATCAGCTCCGCGTCCGTCGACGTGTGGATCTACAAGGCCAACTCTCAGCTGGCCAAGATCGAGCTCAAGGGCGCCTCGTCCACCCTCGGCAACCTCGACGTCGTCGTGACTATCACCAAGTACGATGCCCCCGTCACGATCAACGCTCCGACAGCGAGCGAGATCAACCCCGCCAGCTAGTAGACCATGCCCGGGCCAGTGATGGTCCTCTGGGCCTGACAGATGACCGAAACCCCGGGTCGCACCGGGGTTTCGGAGATTCCTGGGCCCGGCCGCTCACAGGCACCGGCAGCGTCATTTGACACGGCTCCCTCGGGCCAGCACTCTCTCTGCACAGACACATGCAGGGAGGCTTCGTCATGATCCGTGCTCCAAGGCTGGCGCGGGCGCTTGTCGCGCTCGCGAGCGTCGTCATCGCCAGCGGCTGCAGCGGCAGTTCCGGCACTCCAACGCCCCCGCCGATCAGTGATCCAAACGTCGTCATCACCAGGTCCGTGGGCGCGGTGCCGGCGGTCACGTCGGTCCACGTCAAGGTCGAGGTCAGCGGCACGGTGAACGCTGGCGCGCTATCGGGCTCGGGCTCGGGCGGTCTCGGCCTCAGCGGCAACATGGATCTGGCCGGGACGACGGCCGAAGGCGATGTTGACGTAACCAATGAGGCTACCGATCTCAAGATAACGCTACCGAGTCCGCTCGGAACCGGCGAGATCATCGTCGTCGGCGGGAATCTGTACTACAAGCTGAGCCTGTATGGCGACAGGTTCACGGAGACCAGCCTCAGCAACGCCGTGCCGGTGCCCATCCCGAGCCCGGGTGCCGTGGCCAGCGCCAACCCGTCCGCGGCGATTGCCTCGCTTACCAAGGCCCTGGACGACGCGGGTGCCAAGGCGACCCTCATGGCCGACGACAAGGTCGCCGGCAAAGACGTCTACCACGTCTCGGTATCGATCCCGGTCGACAAGATCAACACCCTGCTCGCCGCCGAGGGCGGTTCCGCCACGGCAGGTATGAAGCTCGACAGCGCGTCCTTCGACTACTGGGTCTACAAGGACAGCGTTCTGCCCGCCAAGGTCGAGATCAAGGGCAGCGCCGGGACGCTGGGCAGCCTCGACGTCGTCGTGACCCTCACCAGCTACAACGAGGCAGTGACCATCAAGGCCCCCGCGGCAACCGACATCGGGGCCTGACGACCGGCGGGATTGCCCGCCCCACGCGACACAGCCGAAGCCCCGGGCCTGGCCCGGGGCTTCGCCCTCTCCGACGGCTTCTCACGCGATCTGGCGCTGCCGCGGGGCGCTCCGGCGAGTCCGCCATGCGCGACTTGCGGCGAGGCGATACAGTCATGCGTCGGCGCCCCGACAGGAGGAGTTACGTGTTTCTTCGCAGGTCTATCGCAACCGCGGCCGGCGGCCTGATCGTGGTCGTCGCACTCGTGGGCGGCTGCACCTCGAGTACGCCGTCATTGTCTGACCCACACAAGATCCTGGACAACATGGTCACGGCGATGGCGGGCATCAAGTCCGTTCATTTCGAGCTGACGGCCATAGGGCAGTTCCAATTCGGCTTCACGACGCCCACGCCGGCCCCGACTGACACGAGCTCGCCGGCTGACACGAGCTCGCCGGCTGACACGAGCTCGCCGGCTGACACGAGCTCGCCGGCTGACACGAGCTCGCCGGCTGACACGAGCTCGCCGGCCGCTTCCGAGAGCCCGACCGCCAGCGCTTCGGTAACGGCTTCGGCCAGCGGGTCCGCGGCGGCCAGTGGATCGCCCACGGCGAGCCCCACGGCGGTTCCGACTGCGACACCGGTGCCCACGGCAACACCCGAGCCCACGCCGACGCCCGCACCCACTCCGACGCCCGGGCCGTTGACGATCCCGTTCGACGGCACCACCGCCAGTGGCGACCTCGATGCGAGCAATGCTGCGGCCGATATCACGGGCACGTTGCCAGGCCTTCCGGGCTTCGCCGGACAGGTCCTGGTAGTCGGCGGCAACGCCTACCTCCGAGTTCCCGGCCAGAACATATTCTCGACTGAGGTCGCCAGCAGCCTTCCCCTCAACCCGGCCGACTCCACGGGCGGCGTCCTCGCGGAGTTCCAGACAATCCTGACCACCGTTGACAACAAGGACCTGAACCCGAAGCTGCTGGGGATCGAGTCCAGGCCGGGCGGCCCGTGCTATCACATCCAGGTCCAGGCCACGCCCAACGTGGTCTCCAACGTGCTGGACCTCACCGGCCAGGGAGTCGGGTACGCGATTGTGGACATGTGGATCTACCAGAGCAGCTTCCTGATCGAGCACCTGGAGCTCCACACCAGCGACCCGGCGGCGGGCTCGGCGGCGATCCGCCTGGTGCTGTCCGAGTACAACAGCATCGCCCCGATCGTGGCCCCGGCCGCGGGCCAGTTCGACCCATCAGGGCTCGAGGCGCCGGCGGCCACGTAGCCCCATCGGGGATCTGAGTCGGGCACATCCGGGGCGCCGATAAGCCGGCGCCATCGGACGGCTTCTACAATCTCGGGGTGAGTCCACTGTCAGACGCCGGGTCGGAGGGTCGCCAACTGCGCCCTGACCCGGACGGCCTCGGAATGCGTTTCGAGCCGCTCTTTGCGGGCGGCTCGGACGAGTTGGCGCCGCCTCCCGACGAGGCTCCGCCGGAAGCTTTCGACGGGCCGCGCATCGAGCCCATGGAGGCGTCGCCGTTCGAGCCCGAGCCGGTCGCTCTGGCCGAGCGCCAGGCAGCTACGGACGCCCTCGCCCAGCGGATCCTGGCTCGCTTGAACCCGGAGCAGCAGCGGGCGGTTCGGACGACGGACGGCCCGGTGCTGATTCTGGCCGGCGCGGGCAGCGGCAAGACGCGAGTNNGGCGCGGGCAGCGGCAAGACGCGCGTCCTCGCTCATCGCGTCGCCTATCTCATCGGCGTCCAGGGTGTCAGGCCGTGGCAGATCCTTGCCGTCACCTTCACCAACAAGGCCGCCGCGGAGCTTCGGGCCCGGATCGTGGGCCTGGTGGGTGAGGATGCGGGCCGTGAAGTCGCCATGGGCACCTTCCATGCCCTGTGTGCCCGGGTGCTGCGCCGCGACGGCGCGAGCATCGGTCTCGACCCGCACTTCGTCGTCTACGACACGGATGACCAGCAGGCCCTGATGAAGCAGATCCTGCGCGAGGAAGACCTGCCGATCACCGGCGAGTACAAGCCGAGCGCGATCCTTGGCGCCATCTCGCGGGCGAAGAACGAGATGATCGACGCCGACTTTTTGGCTCAGAACGCGCACACGCACCGGGAGCGCGAGATCGCCCGGCTGTTTCGTCGCTATCAGGCGCGGCTGCGCTCGGCCGCCGCTCTCGACTTCGACGACCTGCTGCTGGAGGCCGTGCGGCTCTTTCACGAAGCGCCGGCGGTTCTGGAGCGATACCAGGGCCGGTGGCGCTACCTGCACATCGACGAATACCAGGACACGAACCGCCCGCAGTATCTGTGGGTCAAGGCTCTCGGTGCGACGCACGGGAACGTCTGCGTGGTGGGCGACGACGACCAGTCGATCTACTCCTGGCGCGGCGCCGACATCCGCAACATCCTGGACTTCGAGCGCGACTACCCCAACGCCACCGTCGTGAAGCTGGAGCAGAACTACCGCTCCACTCAGCTGATCCTCGATGCCGCGCATGCCGTCGTCACCAACAACTCCTCGCGCAAGGACAAGAAGCTCTGGACTGAGAACTCGGGCGGCCGGCCTATCTCCCGGTTCGAGGCCTATAACGAGGAAGAGGAGGCGGAGTGGATCGCCCGCCAGATCCAGGAGTTGACGGGCGGTCGGGGCACGATCCTGACCCGTCGAGCTGACGAGGAAGTCGAGCACTGGGAGCGACGCGACATCGCGGTCATGTACCGGACGAACGCCCAGAGCCGGGCCATCGAAGAGGCGTTCCTGCGCTACAACATCCGCTACCAGCTCGTGGGTGGGACGCGCTTCTACCAGCGCCGCGAGGTGAAGGACGCCCTGGCGTACTTGCGGGTCCTGCGCAACGACTCCGACCAGGTCAGCTTCGAGCGGGTGCTCAACGTCCCGGCGCGGGGAATCGGCGAGAAGAGCCTCGATGAATTGCGCAGGTTCGTCGCCGCGGATCCGGCGGCACAAGTCCCTGCGCCAGAAGTCCCTGCGCCAGAAGCCCCTGCGCCAGAAGGCCCGGTGGCGGAAGGCTCGGAGGCCGACCAGGCGGGGCCGGGGCCCGAAGGCTCGGAGGCCGACCAGGCGGGGCCGGGGCCCGAAGGCCCGGAGGCCGACCAGGCGGGGCCGGGGCCCGAAGGCCCGGAGGCCGACCAGGCGGCTGCGGCCACCTACTGGAAGGCCGTCAACGCCGCCTCCGAGGGGCGGATAGAAGCCCTTGGATCGCGGGCCCGGAGCGCCCTGGGCGGGTTCGCCCTGCTGGTGGCTCGGCTGCGGACCCGGATCGGAGTGTTGCCCCTGCCCGAGCTGTTGGACGCGGTCCTGGAGGAGTCGGGATACCGTGCGATGCTCGCCGACGGCTCCGAAGAGGGCGAGGAGCGCTGGGCGAACCTGCTCGAACTGCGCTCCGTCACGACGCGCTACGACGACCTGACCCCGGACGATGCCCTGGATCGGTTCCTCGAGGAGACGGCGCTCGTCGCCGACCAGGATTCGTACGAGGCCGGCGCCGACGCGGTCACGCTGATCACGCTGCACGCGGCCAAGGGGCTCGAGTTCCCGGTCGTGTTCATCGCCGGGCTGGAGGAGGGCGTCTTCCCGCACAGTCGCTCGCTCGACGATGAGAAGCAGCTGGAGGAAGAGCGGCGCCTGGCCTACGTCGGCATCACGCGGGCCAAGCGGCGCCTGTTCCTGTCGCATGCCGCACGGCGGGCGACCTGGGGCCAGGGTGGTCTCTCCGTCCCGAGCCGCTTTCTGTTCGAGATCCCCGCGGCGCTGATGGCCGGGCCGCGGCTCGAGCGCGCCGACGATCTCGACGACGACGTGGGCCAGGTGGATCCGGATCTAGTCTTCGGACGGCGTCTGAGCAGCCGATTCGGCACGCCGATCCGCTCCGGCGGTGGCGCATGGCGCGCCGGGAGCGGCTCGCCCGGCGCCCCCAGGGCAGGGGAGGGGTTCCGCCCAAGCCGCGATCTCGGCGCGCGCCGAGACGCCTACGATTCGGGGGCGCGCTCGGGCAGCCTGGACGTGCCGCATGCGAGTGACGGCGGGCCCGCCGGCCCGGACGGCGGCCGGTCCGGAGGCCCGCCCCGTCTCGCAGCCTCCGAGTCACCGCTGCAGTCCCGCCCGGCTCCCGGGGCCCGTCCCCGCATTCCCGGGGAGCGGCAGTTCCGCGATGGCGACCGCGTCCGACACGCGCGCCTGGGCGACGGGATCGTCGTGACTTCGAAGCTGACCCGCAACGACGAGGAGGTCACCGTCGCCTTCGGGAACGGTGGTGGAGTCAAGATCCTGCTGGCGAGCATCGCCAAACTGGAGCTGCTTGGGTGATCGGCACGTAGTTCGGGCAGAATCGCGAACTCCTGACCCGTGCGGGCCGTTGTCATGGGGCCGCCGCCGGCCGGGGCGCTCGGCCTCAACCCGTCGAATCCAGGTAGGACACACGCGAAGATGACCAAGTCGAACGTATCGCGATCCAGCCGCGTCAACGTTGGCGGCAAGGTCTCCCTCGAGCCGCGCGCCTGCTGCGGCATTGCCCCGGATCCCCGCGGCCGCCCGTTTTCGATCACCTTCGAACAGCCCGACGTGGTCGACCAGATCGGTGAAGTCGGAGTCCCCGCTCGAGGACTGATCCGCGCGCCGGCAACCGCTCCGCGGCCCGACCGCGACCGCGTTGCGGCGATACGATCAGTTCATGCCCACGGCCACAGTCCGGTTCCATGGATCGCTGAACGACTTCCTGCCGGCCGCACGGCGCGACCTGGCCATCCCGTACGGCTTTGAGGGCGGGCCCGCCCTCAAGGACGCGATCGAAGCTCTGGGCGTCCCGCATACCGAGGTCGATTCGATCGTGGCGAACGGCCGATCGGCCGGTTTTGGCTACCGGCTTGCACCGGACGACCGAATCGAAGTCTTCGGGCTCGATCGGACGGCCGAACCTGCCGACGGACTCGCAGCCGAACCGGCAGCCGAACCTGCAGCTCCCGGCCTGATCCCGGCCGCCCCTATACCGCCGCGCTTCGTGCTGGATGGGCACCTTGGGCGACTGGCTCGCTACCTGCGCATGCTCGGCTTCGACACGCGGTACGACAACCGAGCCGCCGACGACGAGCTGGCGCGTCTCTCGGCCGACGAGAACCGGATCCTCCTGACTCGCGACCGGGGCCTGCTGAAGCGGTCAGTGGTTCGCCTCGGCTACCTGATCCGCGACGACGACCCGCGCCGCCAGATCGGCGTGGTGGCCGAGAGATACGCACTTGCGCCTGTGGCGGCGCCGTTCAGCCGCTGCGTCCGCTGCAACGGGCTGCTCGAGCAGGTGGCTCGATCGGCGGTGGCCGAGCGCCTGGCGGGGGAGCCGCGGACGCTTCGGTACTTCGACACCTTCGGTCGCTGCGTGGAATGCGGCGCCATCTACTGGCAGGGTTCGCATTTCGAGCGCATGAGCCGTCTCGTGCGTGAGGTCCTGCACGATGGGCCGGCCATCGTGGAGAATCGGCCCGCACGCGACGCATGGACGGAGGACGAGCGGTGACCGAGTCGATGGAGCCGGCGGTCGGATTGCCGGCGGCGGCGGAAGCGGTCGAGGTCGCCCGTGGCCTGGGCGAGGAGGGTGCTCGCCGGCGCCGCGATGAGCTCGTCCCGATCATCCGGCGCGCCAACGACCTCTACTACGTGGCCGACGCGCCCGAGCTGAGCGACGCGGAGTACGACCGCCTGATGCGCGATCTGGTCGCCCTCGAGACGGCCTATCCCGTCCTGGTGACCCCGGACTCGCCGACCCAGCGCGTTGGGGCCGCCCCAACCGGCACGTTCGGCGAGGTCGTCCATCAGCGGCCGATGCTCTCGCTGGGCAACGTCTTCGACGAGGACGAGCTGCGGGCGTTCGACCTTCGAGTGCGGCGCGGTCTGGGCTTGCCGCCCGCGCCCGCCCCAGCGCCGGATCTCCGTTACGTGGCCGAGCTCAAGATCGACGGCCTGGCCATCTCGCTCCGATACGAGCGCGGCCGCTTCATTCAGGGCGCGACCCGCGGGGACGGCACGACGGGCGAAGACGTCACGGCCAACCTGCGGACCATCTCCGTGCTGCCGGAGAGGCTCCGCGAAGCGGCCACGGCGGAGGTCCGCGGCGAGGTGTACATGCCGAAGGCCGAGTTCGCCCGCATCAACGTCGAGCGCGAGGAGGCAGGGCTGCCAACCTACGCCAATCCACGGAACAGCGGCGCGGGCTCTCTCCGGCAGCAGGATCCGAGCGTGACCGCGGCGCGGCGTCTCTCGTCCTGGTGCTACCAGCTGATCGAGGGCGCGTCTGATGGCCATGCCGGCCGCCCGAGCGTCGCCAGCCAGTCCGAGGCGCTCGCCCGACTCTCCGCCCTGGGCCTGCCGGTGAACCCGGATCGGGCCGAGGGCCTCGACATCGACGGCGTCTGCCGCTTCCTGGAGGAGTGGCGCGAGAAGCGACACGGGCTGCCGTACGAGACCGACGGCGTGGTCGTGAAGGTGGATCGGTACGACCAGCAGGAGCGGCTCGGCCTGGTGGCTCGCGCCCCGCGCTGGGCGATCGCCTACAAGTTCCCGCCCGAGCAGGTCGAAACGGTCCTCGAAGACATCGTGCCGTACGTCGGCCGGACGGGGACGCTCACGCCCGTGGCGCACATGCGCCCGGCGAAAGTGGCCGGCTCGACTGTGGCTCGAGCGACGCTGCACAACCTGGACGAGGTGCGGCGCAAGGACCTGCGGATTGGGGACTGGATAGTGCTGCAGAAGGCCGGCGACGTCATCCCGGAAGTGGTTCGGTCGATGCCTGAGAGGCGCGTTGGGACGGAGCGGGTCTTCGAGATGCC
Source organism: Chloroflexota bacterium (assembly GCA_003171065.1). GTDB lineage: Bacteria > Chloroflexota > Limnocylindria > Limnocylindrales > CSP1-4 > Fen-1039. The sequence goes on along the minus strand of PMXQ01000102.1, from coordinate 12,450 downwards.
GGCGACGTGCCCGGTGTGCGGGACGGCCGTTGTTCGCGACGAGGGCGCTGTCCGCCACTACTGCCCCAATCAGAAATGCCCGGCGCGCCTGGCCCAGGAGTTCGCGCATTTCGCCGGCCGCGGCGGGATGGATATCGAGGGCGCCGGCTGGGCCGTGCTGGAGCAGCTGCTGGCTCGCGGCCTGGTCAAGACGCGCGGGGACTTCTACCGCCTGTCGGTCGACGACCTGGTGAGCCTCGACCGGTTCGCCCGCAAGAGCGCCGAGAACCTGAAGGCTTCGATCGAAAGGTCGCGCCGGCGGCCACTGGCGCGGGTGCTGAACTCGCTCGGCATTCCCCAGGTGGGCGAGCAGACCGCCATCGACCTGGCCTCCTGGATCGCCGCGCGCTGGCCGGCGGAGGGCATGGGTCCCGGCCAATGGACGGCTCTTGTGGCCAGGTCGCTGCCCGCCGTCACCGCACAAGAGTTCCAGGAGGTGCCGGGCATCGGGGCCGTGGTGGCCGGCAGCGTCGCCGGCTACTTCGGGGCGCCCGAAACGGCCGCCGTCCTGGTCGATCTCGCGGACGCTGGTGTAGTTGCCGAGCCGCCCGCCAGACGAGTGGCTCCGGGGAGTGGCGCCGCCGGCCGTCTCGCCGGCAAGACCGTGGTAGTGACCGGGACGCTCTCCGGCTTCGACCGGGCCGCCGCCGAGGAGGCGATCCGCGCCGCGGGCGGGCGCGCTTCGGGGTCCGTGTCGAAGGCCACGTCCTACGTCGTCGCCGGCGAGAACGCCGGCTCCAAGCTCGCGAAGGCTCAGGAGTTGGGCGTGCCCGTTCTCGACGAAGAGGGCTTCCGGCGCGTGCTGGCGGGGGAGGAGCCGTAGCCGCTCGGAGGGAAGCCGGGGCGGCACGGCCTCGAATTGCTCAATGTCGCCCCGGGTGACGTTGTGTGATTGGAGGGCCTCCCGGCGGGTGGGTCGAGGCCGTTAGTTGGCAGATCTGGGCCTCCGCGCCGCGCCAGTTAGCCGCCAACGGCTGACGGTTACGTGTCGGACCGTCGGTCGTCGCCCGGGTCTTCACGTTGCGTCGCCACGGGTGGCGTTAAGCGGGAACCCGCGCATGGGTGGAGGTGGCGTGGCTTCAGCGCTTGCCCCGCTGCCTGCTCCTCAGCCCATAGCTGAGTTGATCTGGCCCCAGATCCACTCGGGGTGCCACGGGACGTCCGGCCCCAGTAGCATCCGCGGCGCGAGCCAGTTCGGGCGCCAGCCGCGTGCCTCCAGCTCGCGCCAGGCGGCGGCGTGCTCGTCGGGAACAGCGGCCCGGGCGCGGCCGTCGGGCGGTGCCAGGTGGCGGTGCAGGTCGAGCAGGCACAGTCCGTCTTCGAACCCCGGCGCGACGATTGCCGCAAAGGCGCGGTCTGACGGGAGCAGGAAGCCGCGCAGGCCGGGCGTCGAGCTGGGCCAATCTTCGAGCACCCAGCCGCGCGCCTTCGCAAGCTCGGCCAGCATCGGGCGGCGGTCTTCGGCCGTGGCGAGCCTGTCGAGCTCGAGGACAAGAGGCAGATCCTCGGGCGTCATCGGCCGAAGGCGCGCACCGGCCGGCGGCTCGGGTTCGTGGCTCAGGTGATCGCCGTCCATCTCGTGGTAGTGGGTCACGAGTCGAAAGCCCAGCCTCTCGTACAGCGGCCGGCCCGCCGCCGTGGCCACGAGCGAGAGGGTCTCGCAGCCGGCGTCCCGAAGCCTCCGGCACAGCTCCTCGGTCATTGCCCGCCCGTACCCGCGGCCCCGCATGGGCTCGTCAACAACCACGGCTCCGAGCCACCCGACGGTGCCGCTCGCGGTCGCCAGGCCAGTCGCGACAACCCGCCCGTCAATCGTGCCGACGAGGGGCTGGCACGACGGCGTGCGCAGGACGATGTCGTAGAAGTGGCGCCGGTCGCGCCAGCCCTGTGCGAGTGCCAGGGCCACAGCCGCGTCGACGTCGGCCGCGGTCATGGCTCGAATCCCGAATCCGGTCACGGGCGTATCCATCCCTTCAGCCGAAGGCGAAGCCGAGGAGGCTCCAGATGAGCGTCGGAGACCAGGCAGGCGCCGGGCCGCGCAGCATCCGGGGCGTCTCGAAGGCGCGCGTCCAACCATGGGCTTCGAGCAGCCGAAGGCCGGCGGTGTGGCCGCTCACCACGGCCGCCCTGACGGCCGGAGTCCGGCTCTCGGCCAGGTGGCGCAGGAGATCGAGCAGGCAGGCCGCGTCTTGCGGCTCGGGCGCAACGAGGGCCGCCGATTCGGGTTGGATCGACACGAGAAAGCCGAGCAGCTCCTCGCCGTCGTCGGTCTCGAGCAGCCAGCCCTGGTCGACGAGGGCGCCCAGCAGCGCGCGACGGTCCTCGCCGGTCGCTAGAGAGTCCAGCGCGCCTGCGCGATCCAGGTCGGCCGATCGCATCCGACGGAAAGCAGCGCCGGGTGGAGGCGTGGGGGCAGCGTGGAGTGGCGCCGCTGCGTGGATCTGATACATGGCATCGATCCGGAAGCCCATCTTCTCGTAGATCGGCCGGCCCAGATCCGAGGCGATCAGGCCAAGGGTTCGGCATCCGGCCGACTCGAGGCCGCGGCAGACCTGCTCGGTCATTGCGCGACCCAGACCCTGTCGCCGCAGCCGAGCGTCCACGAAGATCGACCCGACCCAGCCGACCGACCCGTTCGCTACGCCCTGGCCGGTGGCGACGACGTTGCCGTCGATCGTCCCGACCAACGGGTGGCAGTTGGAGGTGGCGAGCATCAGCTCGAGGAACGGGCGCCGCTGGTCCCAGCCGCCGGTGTGCAACAGCTCCACGGCCGAATCGACGTCGGCGCCGGTCATCTCGCGGATCAGGAAGGCGGCCATTGACCCCTCAGGTGCGGGCTCGGGAGAACACTACTGTACGACGCGTGTGGGCGAGAGCAGGCCGGGGCCGGGTCGCCGCCGGCCACGGGTCGCCCGGTGGGGTTCCGTCCGGTATCATCCGGCCATGGCGACACTATCCCGCGCCGACGTCGAGCACGTAGCCCATCTCGCGCGCCTCGGACTGACCGAGGAGGAGCTGGCGCGCCTCGAAGGCCAGCTCAACCACATCCTCGACCAGTACACCATCCTCACCATGCTCGACACGGAGCACATCCCGCCCACGGCGCAGACGATCGAGCTGGCGAACATCCTGCGCGACGACGTCGTGACGCCCTCGCTGACCACGGATGAAGCCCTGTCCAATGCCCCGGAACGGAGCGGCGATCACTTCGTCGTGCCGGCGATTCTCGGCGGCGGAGAGGGAGGCGCGTAGCCCGTGACCGATCTGACGCGCCTCCACGCCCACGAGATGAGCCCGTTGCTGCGCGTCGGCGAGGTCAGCTCGCGCGCCCTGACCGAAGCCCACCTGGCTGCGGCCGAGCGGCAGAACCATTCCCTCAACGCCTGGCTGGTGATCTACCGTACCGAAGCCCTGGCCCAGGCCGATGCCGCCGACCGGCGCCTGGCCGAAGCGCGCCGCACCGGCCCCGCCGCCCTCGCCGCGCTCCACCCGCTGTGCGGCGTGCCGGTCGGGCTCAAGGACCTCGTTTCGGTCAAGGGCGGCCAGGCCACTGCGGGCTCGAAGATACTGGCGGGCTACATCGCCCCGTTCGACTCCACGGTAACGGCCCGCTTGCGCCAGGCCGGCGCGGTGATACTGGGCAAGACCAACATGGACGAGTTCGCGATGGGCTCGTCCACCGAGCATTCCGCCTACGGCCCCACGGCCAACCCCTGGGATCTCACCCGCGTGCCGGGCGGCAGCTCGGGCGGTTCGGCCGCGGCGGTGGCCGCCTTCCATGTCCCGCTGGCCATCGGGACGGACACGGGCGGCAGCATCCGCCAGCCGGCCTCGATGTGCGGCGTCGTCGGCATGCGGCCGACGTACGGCCGCGTCAGTCGATATGGCATCGTGGCCTTCGCCTCCAGCCTGGACCAGATCGGGCCGTTCGGGAGGGACGTCCGCGACGCCGCCATTCTTCTCCACGCCGTCTCGGGCCACGACCGACGCGACGCCACGTCAGCGCCCATCCCCGTTCCGCCGGAGCTCCTCAGCCTCCCCGACAGTGACGACGAAGCGGCCTCCTACCTGCGGGGCCGCCGCATTGCTCTCCCCAGGGAGTATTTCGTCGAGGGCATGGAGCCCGGCGTCGCCGCCCGCGTCCGTGAGGCGGTCGCGGCCATGCAAGCCGCCGGCGCGAAGGTCGAGGAAGTCTCGCTGCCGCACACGGATTACGGCCTGGCCACGTACTACATCATCGCCCCGGCCGAGTGCAGCTCCAACCTGGCTCGGTACGACGGCGTGAAATACGGATTTGCCGATAGAAGCTCCGGCGAGTTCATCGCCGACTACCTCCGTACGAGAGGCGCCGGTTTCGGGCCCGAAGTGAAGCGCCGGATCATGCTCGGCACCTACGCTCTGTCGGCCGGCTACTACGACGCGTACTACCTGAAGGCACAGAAGGTGCGGACCCTCATCAAGGCGGACTTCGACGCGGTCTGGGCGGCCGGCTTCGACTCGATCTGCGCGCCGACGAGCCCCACCGTGGCGTTCCCTCTGGGCGCCAAGCTGGCCGACCCGGTGGCGATGTATCTCATCGACGCCTGCACCCTGCCGGTCAACATGGCCGGTCTGCCCGGGGTGTCGGTCCCGGCCGGCCTGTCGGACGGTCTCCCGGTCGGCCTGCAGATCGTCGGGGCGCCGTGGAGCGAGCTGTCCATGCTTCGCCTGGCCCGTGCGTACGAGGCGATCACGGCCAGAGCAACCTGGCGGGCCGTGGAGCCCGCCGAGCTGCACCTGACCGACGATCCGACCACGCCCAGCCCAGCCGAGCGGATGACGCGCCACACGCAAGGAGCCTCCGCCACGGGCTCGGGCGGCCAAGCCTGAGGACGCACCGATGACCACCCCGCCGAGCCGCCGCAGCACCCGTCTCACCACCGATCCCTCGATCCTGAACTCCGAATCGGAACCGGAGCGCCCGCCTCTCTCCACCCGCGTTCTCGCGCGTCGGGTCGACGAGGTTCCGCGCTCGGGCATCCGCCGCTTCTTCGACATCCTGGCGACGATGACCGACGTCATCAGCCTGGGCGTCGGCGAGCCGGACTTCGACACGCCCCCGCAGGTGATCGAGGCCGGCCGGCACAGCCTGGCCTCCGGCCGAACTCACTACGCCAGCAACTACGGCACCATCGAGCTCCGTCGCGCCCTGGCGCACCATATCGAGCGCCTCTACGGCGTCCGCTACGACCCCACCGAGGAGATCCTGATCACCATTGGTGCGTCGGAGGCGCTGGACGTGGCGATTCGGGCCACCGTCGACCCGGGCGACGAAGTGATCCTCCATGAGCCCTCGTACGTTTCGTATCGGCCGGCGGTGATATTCGCCGGGGGCGTGCCGGTGGGCGTGCCCACGACCATCGAAGACGACTTCGCCCTCGATCCGGCCAGGGTGGAAGCGGCCATCACGCCGCGGACCAAGGCCATCCTGCTCAACTACCCCTCCAATCCGACCGGCGCCGTCCTGCCGCACGAGGTTCAGGACGAGATCGCCCGCATCGCCGTCCGCCACGACCTGCTCGTCTACAGCGACGAGATCTACGACCGGCTGGTCTACGGCGGCTACCAGATGCGGACCATGAGCGCCCTGCCGGGAATGCGCCGTCGAACCGTCCTGATGGGCGGCTTCTCCAAGGCCTACGCCATGACCGGCTGGCGCATCGGCTACATCTGCGCCCCGTCGGAGATCCTGGAAGGGATCCTCAAGGTCCACCAGTACGTGATCATGTGCGCTCCCACGGTGGCCCAGGATGCCGCCCTCGAGGCCCTCAAGACCGGCGAGCCCGACATCCAGCGCATGGTGGCCGATTACGACCGGCGGCGGCGCCTGATCGTCGACGGCTTCAACGCGATCGGCCTGCGCACCTTCGAGCCGCTGGGCGCCTTCTACGCCTTCCCGCAGATCTCCTCTACCGGCCTCACGAGCGACGTCTTCGCCGAGGAGCTGCTCCGCGAGGAATCCGTCGCCGTGGTGCCCGGCTCCGCCTTCGGCGAGGCGGGCGAGGGTCACGTCCGCTGCTGCTACGCCACCAGCGAGGCGGAGTTGCGCGAGGCGCTCGTCCGCATCGAGCGCTTCGTGAAGCGTCGAAGGGGTGAGGCGTGACAGCCGCGCCGGCCGCCGCCGGCAAGAGCGCGGCGCTGGAGCGGTATGAGGCCGTCATTGGCATCGAGATCCACTGCCAGCTGAAAACCGTCAGCAAGATGTTCTGCGGCTGCTCCACCGAGATCGATGGGGCAGCGCCGAACAGCCACTGCTGCCCGGTCTGCCTGGGCCTGCCGGGCGTGCTGCCGACGATCAACAGGACTGCGGTCGAATGGGTCCTCGCCACCGGCTTCGCGATCGAGGCGACGGTTGCCCCCACGACCCGCTGGGATCGCAAGAACTACTTCTATCCGGACCTGCCCAAGGGCTACCAGATCAGCCAGTACCAGCTGCCGCTGGCAGCCAACGGCCGGCTCACCTTCGACACCAGCGAGGGTCCGTTCACGGTTCGGGTTCGGCGCGCTCACCTCGAGGAGGACACCGGCCGCCTGATCCACGACGAGCTGGGCGGGCGGCGGGTCAGCCTGATCGACTTCAACCGTTCGGGTATGCCGTTGATGGAGATCGTGACGGAGCCGGACATTCGAACGGCCGAGCAGGCCCGCCGCTATGCCGAGGAGCTGCGCCTGCTGATGCGGACGATCGGCGCCTCGGACGCGGAGATGGAGAACGGTCAGATGCGGGTCGAGGCCAACGTCTCGATCCGGCCGCGCGGGCAGGAGTCGTTCGGGACCCGGGTCGAAGTCAAGAACATGAACTCGATGCGGGCCGTGGAGCGGGCGATCGCGTACGAGATTGAGCGACAGGCCGTTGCGGTCGACGCCGGCGAGACGATCCACATGGAGACTCGCGGCTGGGACGAGGCCCGCCAGTCGACCTACCACATGCGGCCCAAGGAAGAGGAGAACGACTACCGCTACTTCCCGGAGCCCGATCTGCCGCCGCTGCTGACTTCGCCCGAATGGCTGGCCGGGATCAAGGCTCGATTGCCGGAGCTGCCCTCGGTTCGGCGGGTGCGCTACCGCGAGGCCTTCGGCCTCTCGGCCTATGACGCCGACGTCCTGGTCAACGACGCGGCGGCCGCGGCCCTCTTCGAGGGGGCGCTGGCGGCCGGCGCCGGCGTGCCGGCCAAGCTGCTCGCCAACTGGGTGACGGGCGAGTACATGCGCCTGGCTAAGGGCGGGGAGGGGAGTGGCGGTGGAGCCGCCGGCCGCGTGGATGCGGCCGAGCTCGCGGCTCTCGTCAAGCTCGTCGCCGGCGGCGCCATCTCGGGCACCAACGCGAAGGAGGTCTTTGGCGAGCACTTCGCCTCGGGTGCAGGAGTGGCTTCGATCGTGAAGGCGCGCGGGTTCCGCCAAATCTCCGACGCCGGGGCGCTCGGCGCGGCAATCGATCAGGTGCTCGCCGCGAATCCGGCCGCCGTGGCGGACTATCGAGCCGGCAAGGCAGCGGCGGTCGGCTTCCTCGTCGGCCAGGTCATGAAGGCGACGCGCGGCCAGGCGAACGCGGGCATGGTGCAGACGGCGCTGCGCGAGCGGCTGGACAAGGCCGAGTAGGATCGGCGGAGGAGCGCGAATGGGCCCGATCAACCTGATCTGCTGGTTCGCCGGGGTCGTACTCATCGTCTTCGGCTACACCCGCGCCCGCGGCCCGTGGCGCCGCTACCAGGCCCTCAAGGAGCAGGAGGCGAACCTCTCCCGCTACGAGGGCTGGCGCGGCACTCGTCTGCACGACGACGGCCCCAGCGCCGCAACTCTCATGGCCCAGGAGCTGCGACGCCAGGCTCAGGTCGGCGGGATGGTGGCCGTGGCCGGCTTCGTCCTGGTCTTCGTGGGCTTCGCTGTGCGGTAGCCCCGGCGCGGCGCCGGGACTTTCGGATGCCTGCAATCCGGACACTCAGATGTGCGATGCTAGGTCCCACATCGGGCCGGATGCCGTCCGGAGTTGCGGGGTCTCGCCCACAGTAGCGCGGTCGTGCTGTGAGAGGCGGCGGCGGCGCGAAGCTCACGGATATCAGACAGGGTGGATCGGCGCGATGCCGCCGAGCGCGGTTGAGCAGACGATCCCCATGGACGCGACAGCCGGCCTACGGCCGCGGAACGGGGTGATGTCAGCGCGTTTGGATGGGGACACGAGTGAACGAGCGGCTGTCCCGGGCTCGGGCCAGGACCGCAGGTTTGCCGTCTTCGCCGCCGCGTGCGCCGCCGCCACGCTCGTCATGTGTCTCCTCGATACGCTGGCAGCTCCGTCGGCCCGGCGCCCCGGGCAGGCTGTCGTCACCGCGCTGCTGGGTGTGACGGTGCTGGCGGGAGTCTGGTTCTTGAGACGCGGCTTCACGCCGCGCGTTCTCATGGCGGCCGGCGCCACGCTCATGGTGGTCGGAGTCGCGGCCGGGATATGGTTGCCGGACAGTCTCGATGCCGCCCTGGTCCTGCCACTGGCCGGCGCCGTGCTGGCGATGCCCGCCGCTCGAGGGCGACCGCTGCTGGTCCTGTTGGCGGTTGGGTTTGTGGCGAGCATGGTCGGAGAGACGGTCGCGTCCGTCGGCTCGGGTACCGACGGAGTCGGCTCGCAGTCCGACACGTTCCTGTCACTGCTCGAGGCGGCGGTCATGCTGGCCTTCACCTTCGGCCTGCTGTGGTGGGTCGGTGACCGCTGGTGGCGGGCGGACGAGCAGGCCCGGCGGGCCCTGGCGAGTCAGCGCCGGTTGCTCGAGGTCAACGAGCACCTCCTCTCGACGCTCGATCCGCAGGGCGTGTTCGAGCTCATCGCGGACTCGCTCAAGTCCGTGGTGGCCTACGACAACCTGACGATCTATCGCGTCGACAGGTCCGCCGGCGTCCTGCGGCCTGTCCTGGCGCGCGACCGGTTCGCCCAGCTGATCATCGAGTCGACGTTTCCGACGACCACCGGGCTCACGGGCTGGGTCGTCGCCCACGGCGCGGCGGAGTGCGTGAACGATACGCTCCACGATCCGCGTGTCCACACCATCGCCGGCACTCCGAGCGAACCCGAGGCTCTCATCGTCGTGCCTCTCCTGGTCGGCGGCGAGGTGGCAGGGACCCTGAACGTGGGCCGCATGGGTGGAGAGGAGGCCCATTTCAGCGACGGGGAGTTCGAACTGGCGTGCCTCTTCGCCGGCCAGGCGTCGATCGCCCTGCGAAACGCCGAGACGCTGCGCGCGGTCGCCACTCGAGCCGAGACGGACGCGCTCACGGGTCTGCGAAACCGCGGCGCGTTCGATGACCGGCTGGCGGCGCTGATGGCCGATCCAAGCGTCCAGCCGCTGGTCCTTGTCATGCTCGACCTCGACGGGTTCCATAACTACAACAAAGAGCACGGGCACCCGGCCGGGGACGCGCTTCTCCAGGCCGCTGCCCGGGCCATCACCGCATCCGTCCGCGACGGCGATCTCTGCTTCCGGTACGGGGGCGACGAGTTTGCGCTCCTGCTCCCGGGAACCGAGGAGGATAGCGCCACGCTGATCGCCGAGCGCGTCCGCCTGGCCATCGCCGCGGCGAACACGCGCGGCGCTCCGGCGGTCACCGCCAGCGTCGGGCTCGGGATCTCGCCCTGGGACGCCGAGGCGGCCGGCGCCCTGGTCGACGCCACGGACGCCGCGCTCTTCCGAGCGAAGGAATCGGGTGGCAACCGCGTCAAGACGTGGAGACGGATCAGTGCCGCGTCGGGGGCGGGTGAGGTCGCGTCTCAGGAGGGCGGCTGAGTACTGTGCGCGTACCGCCGGAAGATGGTCCGAAGAGGCCTCCTGCCAGTACGTCGGCGGATTGAGGTCCGGATCGAGCGGGCGATGCCAGAATGCCGGTGTTTGCCTGCGGCGGGGCTTCGTCGTCAGCAGTCGAACGCGGAACCGAACACTCCAGGCAGCGGCGCGGCGGCGCGGCGGCGCGGCGGCGCGGCTCAGCCCCGCGGCATCCTCCGCAGCTCTATCGCGGTGCAGCGGTCCATGACGACCGACAGGCCGCCCGCAGCGGCGATGCGAGCACTCTCCCAGTTCACGATGTCGAGCTGGAGCCACAGCGCGCGGGCCCCCACGGCGACGGCGTCGCAGGCGATCTCCTCGGTCAGCTCGGCGCGGCGGAAGACGTCGACGATGTCGATTCGGCCGTCGGCGGCGGCTTCGGCGAGGGTGGCGACGGCGGGCACGCCCAGGATGGCGGTCTCGTTCGGGTTGACGGGCACGCACTCGTAGCCTGCGGCGAGCAGCGTCCGAAAGACCCCGAACGACGGCCTGGCCGGGCTGGAGGAGGCGCCCACCACGGCGATGCGCCGGGCGGATCCGAGCAGGTCCAGGATGCCCTGGTCGTCCAGCAGCGGCACCGTGCCCTGGCCCGGATGGTCGCTCGTGAGCCGGCCTCGTGGGGACGCGTCGCTCGGATTCGGCCGGTCGGTTGTCATGGGGCTCCTTCGCGTCAGGCTGTGGGCGACGGTTCGGCGGTGGGGGTTGGCGCAGGCGTCGGCCGTGGCGGACCGTTTTGCAGGGCCGCGAGCACGCCGGCGAGCCGGTCGTCGAATCCGGACGGCATGGGCTTGCCAAAGTCGCTCAGCGTGATCCCGCCGGCGGCGACATCGAACATGATCGTGGCCGGCAGTGTGTCCCTGGCCGCATAGCGCAGGATCGCTTCCCGCGCCGCCACGTCGTAGCGCTTGAGCACGCTAACGACGAGGCACGGCTTGATGTCGAGCAGGACGAGGCCGGCGTCCGTGTCGAGCGCGATCACGCTCGCCTTCAGAGCGCACGCTTGGCGCATGGCGCCGGCTCCGGTCAGGTCGGGCATGGCCAGCATCACGTCCGCCTTGGCCTTGACGAGCCCGCCCGCCACCGCCCGGCCGCTCGCCGGATCATTCGACCTGTTCGCGTACGCCACTGTCACGGCGACGTTCGGGTTGGCGTCCGCGGCGCCGTTCCGGTAGCCGTCAGCGTAGTTGGCCGTTCGGGCGTCGGTCTTCGTGAAGCCGACCATCCCGATCGTGCCGGTGACGGTAACCGAGCCGGCTACGAACCCCGCGAGGTAGCCGGCCTCGGCCTCGTCGAAGATAAGCCCGTGGACGTTGGACGGCGCACTGCCGGCGATCGTCTGGTCCAACTCGAAGAACTGAGTGTCGGCGTGACTGGCGGCAGCGTCCAGCACCGCCTTGGCCGCCTCGGGGCCAACGGTCACGACGACGGTCGTGCCGTCGTCGACGGCCTTCTGCACCGCGGCCGTCAGATCGGTCATCGAAACGGGCGTGACGAGTGTCGGCGTCGCGCCCAACTGGCCGGCGGCATCCTGGACGCCCTGCCATGCGAGCTTGCTCGGCGTGCCGTCCCCCGACTCGCCGATGGCCGAGATCAGGACGATCGACGCGACGGCGTTGGTGGGGGCGGGAGTCACCGGGGCCGCCGTCGGTGTCCCGCTGGGACCGAGGGTGGGCGTGATGACCGGGCCGGTGGGCGTTGGCGCCGGTGGGTTGGAGAAGAGGCTGCAGGCCGAAACCAGGGCCGCGGTCGCGACGATGCCGCACGCGATGGCGACGCGGGACCCGGATCGGGGGGTACGGCTCAGCTGGAGGCTCCTTCCGTGTGTTCGTTGGCTCGATTGTACGTAGCCGGGGCTTTCCCGGGGCAGCGGGTCGCAATTGCGACGAGGGCGGCGCCCGAAGCCGCACCAGGTCGTTTCGCGCAGAGGATCGGACAGCTGGCCGGGTGGGCGGAGCACGCCGAGACGGCTAGCATGGCAACGTGACAGGGAAAGTGGAGGAGAACGACATCGAACCCACGGACGAACGCATCGAGGTGGCCGACGGCCTGAGCCTGCGGGTGCTGCGCTGGGAGCCTGCGGCCGGCGCGGATCGCGCTCGGCCGCCTGTGGCCGGACCGGGTGCCGGACCGGCCCGATCGGGCCGTGGCGCGCCCTTCCTGCTCGTCCATGGCCTGGCGTCCAATGCCCGGCTCTGGGACGGAGTCGCTCCGCGGCTGGCTGCGGCCGGGCATGGCGTGGCAGCCGTGGATCTCCGCGGCCACGGCCGTTCCGACAAGCCGGACGGCGGCTACGACTTCGCCACGATCTCGGAGGACCTGCGGGCGCTGATCGCCGCGCTCGGGTTCGAGCGGCCGGTCATCGTGGGCCAGTCGTGGGGAGCCGGCGTGGTGCTCGACTTCGGCGTCCGCCATCCGGGCCTGACCCGCGGCATCGTGCTGGTGGACGGCGGCCTGACGGACCTCCGCGAGGCCTTCCCGACGTGGGAGATCTGCTGGCAGCGTCTTGCCCCCCCTCAGCTCGTCGGTCTCCCGCTCAGCGACGTGGAGGGCTACTTCCGCCAGAACCACG
>PMXQ01000104.1 GCA_003171065.1 Chloroflexota bacterium | reverse complement strand
CCTTCGATACGAGTAGACAGTCACGGCGCTCGCAACTCAACGGCGCTTGCGCAATTGGCCGCGAAGCCTTTATGCTTCGCGGCCAATGAACGCCAGCACTTCGCGCCACCGGGAGAATTCGCGCAAGGCTTCGTGCCTGCGCGGTTCCATGATGTCCATGCCCGGGCGGCCCCGAAGTGCGGAGGACGGGGTCTGAGGCTCTCGCCAGCCTGAGCGCAGCGGGGCCAAAGATCGGTCCCGGGGCCGCGGTTTCCTGAACGGAACCGCGGTTCTTTGTTTCTCCGGACGACACGACGGACAGCCGCCCGACACCACTGCCCTCGCCCCAGGGCTCCCCGGGACCAACCACAGGCTGAGCTGCGCGCCGCCGCCAGGCGGCCACTTCCAGGAGATCATCGTGTCCGACCAGAATGCCCCCGCCTTCCGCCGCGAAACCCTCGCCGTCCATGCCGGTCAGCAGGTCGACCCAACCACGAAGGCCCGCGCGGTTCCCATCTACGCCACGACGAGCTACGTCTTCGACAGCGCCGACCACGCCGCCCGCCTCTTCGGCCTGCAGGAGTTCGGCAACATCTACACCCGGATCATGAACCCGACCACTGATGTCTTCGAACAGCGCATCGCCGCTCTCGAGGGTGGCGTGGGTGCCCTGGGCGTCGCATCGGGCCAGGCCGCCGAGACGCTCACAATCCTCAACCTCGCCCGCGCCGGCGACAACGTCGTCACCAGCGCTTCGCTGTACGGCGGTACGTACAACCTCTTCCAGTACACCCTGCCCAAGTACGGCATCGACTTCCGCTTCGTCGACGGCTCCAAGCTCGACGAGTTCGAGAAGGCGATCGACGGCAGGACCAAGGCGGTCTACCTCGAGACGATCGGCAACCCGCGCCTGGACGTGCCCGACTTCGAGGGTATCGCCGCCGTCGCCCACGAGCACGATATCCCGCTTATCGTCGACAACACCTTCGCGCCGATCCTCTCCCGGCCGATCGAATGGGGCGCCGACATCGTCGTCCACTCCGCCACCAAGTGGATTGGCGGCCACGGAACGGCAATCGGGGGAGTAGTCGTGGACAGCGGCCGGTTCGACTGGGCGGCTTCGCCGCGATTCAAGGCCGACTTCGTGGATCCGGACGAGTCCTACCACGGCGTCAGCTACACGGGCGCGTTCGGCAACCTGGCCTTCATCCTCAAGCTCAGGGTCCAGCTCCTGCGCGACCTCGGCCCGGCGCTGAGCCCGTTCAACTCGTTCCTCTTCCTCCAGGGTCTCGAGACGCTGCCGCTGCGGATCGAGCGCCACAGCTCCAACGCTCTGGCGGTCGCCCGCTGGCTCGAAGGCCACCCGGCCGTCGAGTGGGTCAGCTACCCCGGCCTGGCGTCGCACCCGGCCCACCAGTTCGCCAGCAAGTACCTTTCGGGCGGATACGGCGGCGTCGTGAGCTTCGGCCTCAAGGGCGGCGTCGAAGCCGGCCGCAANNGTCAAGCTCTTCAGCCTGCTGGCGAACGTCGGCGACGCCAAGAGCCTGATCATCCATCCCGCCTCCACCACACACCAGCAACTCTCGGCCGAGGATCAGGTCGCCAGCGGCGTCACGCCCGAACTGGTCCGCCTCTCCGTTGGGATCGAGCACGTCGACGACATCATCGCCGACCTCGATCAGGCAATCGGCGCCGCAACGGGCATCCACGCCGCCACGGCGACCCCGATCGGCGCCGCCACGGCGACCCCGGTCGGCGCCGCCTCGTAGGCGGGGCCGCGGCAGGCAGCCCCATGAAATCGACATCGACACTTCGATGGGTCTGGGAGATGCGCGGCCAGCCCGCGCTCTCCCAGGCCAGGGTCGGAGTCGAATCCGAGCGCACCGGGTCTCTCGCGGGGCTCGGCGCGTCCGCCTCCCAGGGTTCGCGCGCGAGCGGTCGCGGCACCGGAGCCGGCTTCGTCCCCGCCGATCCCGGCGTTTCGACCGCACGCGCCGACTTCGGTTTTCGTAGCCTGAACGACGTGGACAAATCGAGCGACCCGCAGACCGGCAAGATCGTCTCTCGCTGGCTGGGCCGCTTCGCGCTGGAGTCCGGAGCCGTGCTGCCGGACCTGGTCGTGGCCTACCGCCACGACGGCGTCCCGATCGGCGAGGGCCGCCAGATTCTCGTCGCCCACGCCCTCACCGGATCGGCGGATGCCGCCGGCGACTGGTGGGCGCCGCTGATCGGCCCCGGCCAGGTGCTCGACACCGACAAGTTCGGAATCATCTGCATGAACCTGCTGGGCAGCCGGTACGGCACCAGCGGCCCGATCTCACGGAACGCCGTGACCGGCAAGCCTTACGGTCGGGCCTTCCCGCGGGTCACGGTCCGCGATCAGGCCCGGGCCCAGTGGCGACTCCTCGACGCGCTGGGGATCGGCAGGCTCGCTCTGGCGGTGGGCGGGTCGCTCGGCGGCATGGTCGCGCTGGAGGTGGCGCTCGAACGGCCCGGCGAGATCAGCCGGGTCGTGCCGATTGCCGCGCCCGCCCGCATCGGCCAGCTCGCGGTGGGCTGGGATAACATCCAGCTGGAGATCGTCGACAAGCTCGGGATGGAGGGCCTCGACCTTGCCCGCCAGCTTGCCATCACGACCTATCGCAGCGAGATCGACTTCGAGCAGCGCTTCGCCGGGCGCGTCGAGCCCGACGGAACGCCCTCGATCGTCAGCTACCTGCGCCATCAGGGCCGAAAGCTGCTCGAGAGGTTCGACGAGGACACGTACCGAACGCTCGTGTGGGCGATGGACACGCACGACATNNACCGCGGCGGCGCCGTGGCCGCCCTGCAGCGACTGGCCGCCTACGGGACACGCTTGACCGGCGTCGGCATTGAGGGCGACATCCTGTACGGCACGACCCAGGTCCGGGAGATGGTCAAGGCCGCCACGGCGGCCGGCATGGACGCCGCCTACCGCGAGATCCACTCCACCAAGGGCCACGACGCGTTCCTGGTGGAGTGGGACCAGCTGACGACGCTGCTGGCCGAGGCTCTCAAGTAGGGCTGGCCCTGTGGCTCGGAGGCGCGTGCGGCGGCGTCTCTGG
>PMXQ01000071.1 GCA_003171065.1 Chloroflexota bacterium | reverse complement strand
CGGCCTCCATCTGGGGGGCCGCCGGAATAGCTGGAATAGCTGGCAGAGCCGCAGCCGTGGCAGTAGCCGACAAGCCGGCGCCGCACGAAGCGCAGAACTTCTGCTCTTCGCCGCTTCGCGCCGCCCCACAGCTGGGGCAGAAGCCGAATCCAGTCGCCATCTGATAACCCTCCGACTGTCGCGTGGACCGTGGTAAAGGCCCCGGCTGGACCTCGGGCTTGCGTGCGCGACCTGCCGCGACCCGGCCTACTCCGACCTGGCCATTCTAGTCTCCCGATTCGCTGTCTGATCAAGCTCAAGAACCGCTGCGGCCAGGATCCGGTCGGCCATCTTGCTCCGGTCACACCGAGAGCGAGGCCGTGCGGCAGCCGGCGGCACCCGCCAACGGTCCCAACAGCACGAAGATGAACGCCATCGGCCAGCGCGACTCCCTGTTTGTGCCGGTGACCACCCCGTAGATGATGGCCAGGCCGATGACCAAGATCGGGACGCACACAGCCAGCTCGATCAGAGCCTCCCAGGACCGCTCCTTGATCACGCTCACCGGCAGCCCCAGGGCCCCGTCCAACGGCTCCCCCGGAAACGAGACGCTGCCGGACAGCTGGTTCGGTCTGACGCTCATCTCACCCTCCTCCCGCGATCTGTCCCTCGACGTTGGGTAGGTCGCGCCGCACGCCCGATCCGGCCTCGCGTCAGGTACGATCGAAGACCCGACCACGGAGAGGCGAGCAATGAGTGGGGAAACCACCGACGCACCGGACGACCGCGTGCGAGAATCGAGACGACAACTCATACGGGACGCCATGGCGATCGCGGCGTACGCGTTGCCGGTGGGCCTCGTCTACGGCCTGGCGGCGCTGCAGGCCCATTTCACGCTCCTCGACGTCGTCGTGTCGTGCCTCGTCGTGCTCGCCGGAGGGGCGCAGTTCGCGGCGGCGGCAATGGTCAGGGACGGCGCCCCGTGGCTGGCTATCGCGGGAGTGACCGCGCTGGTCAACGCCCGGCACCTGCTCTACTCGGCCGCTGTGGCGCCGTACACGGCCGCGCGCCCGCGCAGGGAGCGAGCCTTCATGGCCCATTTCCTGACCGACGAAACCTTCGCGCTGTCGCTGGCCCACTTCCGCCGCATCGGGCGCCTGGATCGGCGCGGTTACTGGGTGGCGGCGCTGGTGATCCTGGTCCCCTGGACCCTCGGCTCGGTGATCGGGTACCTGGCCGCGGGTGCGGTCGACACGCGTCGACTCGGTCTGGACGTCGCCTTCCCGGCAGCCATGGCCGGACTCTCGCTGGGGATGGTCTCGGGCCGCCGGGACGTGGCTGCGGCACTTGGCGCGGTGGCGGTCGCGGTGCCGGTCGGGCTCGTCGGAGGCGCCTCGCTGGGGCTGGTAGCAGGTGCGGTGGTCGGTCCGTTCGTCGGGCTGGCCGTTCCCCCGTCGCCCGACGAGGAGTCGAGCGCCCCGGAAACGCCCGAACCGTCGGCCGAGGCCGGCCTGCCATGAGCCTCGGCCTGATCCCGCTGGTTTTCCTGATGTGGGCCGTCACCTACCCTGCCCGC
This sequence comes from Chloroflexota bacterium, assembly GCA_003171065.1. Taxonomy (GTDB): domain Bacteria; phylum Chloroflexota; class Limnocylindria; order Limnocylindrales; family CSP1-4; genus Fen-1039. Next base: position 31,278 of record PMXQ01000071.1, on the reverse strand, counting down.
GCCGTGCCGATGCTCGCCCCCGGCATCGAGAGGCTGCCGCCGCGGGCCATCGCCTACCTGCGCCTGGCCGGGCCGGCCGCGCTCGCCGCCCTGGCCGCGGTGAACTGTCTGCTCACCTCGGACCCGCAGCCGCGGCTCCTCCTGGGCGTCCAGCCCGTTGCGGTTGTCATCTGCGTGCTGATCGTCGCGCGGACTCGCCTGCTGCTCCCCGGCGTGATGGCCGCGGTACTGCTCGTCGCGGTCGCTCGCGCCCTGGGGGTCGCGGCGTGACGACAGCACTCCCGGCCGCCCGGCCCAACCTTCGCATCCACGCCGCCGCGGTCGCGGCCGCCTTCATGATCAACGGCGCCTCGTTCGGGACGTGGGCGGCGCGCATTCCGGCGGTGAAGGCCCAAACGGGACTCGACGCTGCCGGTCTGGGTTTCGCGCTGCTGGGAGCCTCGCTCGGAGCCGTCCTGACGATGACTTTCGGCGGATGGCTGGGCAGCAAGTTCGGGACCCACGTCATGACCCCACTGACCACGGTCGGATGCGCGGTCATGATGGTCTTCATCGGCGCGTCGTTCAACTTCGCCAGCCTGACCGTCAGCCTGCTGATCTTCGGCGTCTCTCAGGGCACGATGGACGTCTCGATGAACGCGAACGGGATCGCGGTGGAGCACGCCGGCGCCGGCCCGATCATGTCGCGCCTCCACGCGTGCTGGAGCATCGGCGCCTTCGTCGGGGCGCTGGCCAGCACCCAGGTCGCCGCTCTCGGGATACCAGTCCTGCCCGAATTCGCGGTCGCAGCCACGGGCTTCGCGATCGGCGGGGTGATCCTGCGGTTCGCGATGTTGCCCGACAAGCACTCCGAGGGCGGGGGCCGGCTTCGACTGCCGACCGGCCCGCTCGTGCTATTGGGCGCCCTGGCCTTGTGCGGGCTCATGGCCGAAGGCTCCGCGACCGACTGGAGCGGCGTCTACCTGCAGAGCACCATGAATGCCTCTCAGGGCGTGGCCGGCCTGGCGGTGACCACCTTCGCAGGATGCATGGCAATCGCGCGACTCGCCGGCGATCGGCTCAGCTTGTTGCTCGGGTCGGCTCGACTGGTAAGCGCCGGTGCCGCCCTTGCGGCCCTCGGTCTGGGTCTGGCTCTGGCAACTCAGAACCCGGCCGTGGCAATCGTCGGATTCGGGATGATGGGCCTCGGGCTGGCCGCCGTCGTGCCGACGCTGTTCCGCGCCGCGGGGTCGCAGCCAGGCATCCCGGCATCGGTAGGGATCGCCGCCGTCTCGACGATGGGCTACGCGGGCGGTCTGGTCGGCCCGCCGCTCATCGGCACAGTGGCCGCCGCCGTTACACTGCGCGGATCGCTGCTGATCATCCTCGTCATGCTGGCGATCCTGACCATCGGCGGCCAGCGGGCTCTGATTCGGCGGTAGCAATGCCTGGCCGTTGCCTGCCCATTCCCGGTCCACGGCGTCGTGGTCGGCACGGGGGCCTCGCCGAACAGCACCCGAGCAAGACCGACACTCCGCCGAGGCCGCCACGTCGGGCCAGTTGGGACGGGGTGCGCGCTGCCGCTGCCCTGAAAGAGCGCGGGCACCTATCGGCGGAACAGTTCCAAGAGCTGCTCGACTCGGCGTTGCCTGACCCGTTACCTCCGAGGCCACGGCGACGCTAAGTCATCAGGGCCGACTCGACGCCGATCCGCGTCAAGGCAGTTGGACGTGGACGACTCCCGTTTCTGACACGTTCGGCGACCAGGCCAAGGTTAGCGGACCGTCAACCGGACCAGCTACCAGTAGGCATAGCGGCGCAGGCCCGAACGACTCACCGGGACCATAGACACCCCAGGCCGCCGTGTCGGAGCAATTGTGGTCATACATGGAAAGAAGGTCTGAAGTGGTTTCCGAGCCGAGCGAATCAGTAACGCTGAACTGGTTCTCCTCCACCTCTTGCTCACCCTCGGAAACGACCACGGTTACCTCCAGTCGGAGCCAGTGGTAACCGTGCTCCGGCGAGGCTTGCGCGGCCACGTCCGTCGGAACGATGGGCTGGTAGTTGCGGCTGATGTTGGAAACCTGAACACTCACCCCTCCGGTCGTGCCGCAAGCAGCAAACCCCCGCTCACAGGTTGGGGCTGGCGTTACCGTCGTCGCCATCGTGGTTGGAACTACGAACGCAGGCGGAGTCCACACGGGTGAGGCACTCGAAGCATTACCTGCGCCACCTTGGGCCAGCCCCGCGACCACGAGCGCCAACACCAACACCACGCCTCCACCAATAACCACGCCCGCCCGGAAATCATGCGGGCGCGAGTGGGGAGGTGGCCATCCCGGACCCTGCCACGCGGGGGGCGGACCCTGCCACGCGGGGGGCGGACCGGGCCAGGTCGGCGGACCCTGTGGAGGCGGAGCCTGCCAACCGGGAGGGCCGTGCTGGTCCGGCGGTTTCTGCGCAGGCTCGTCTGCCTTCGGGGACAGTTTGGGGTGTAGTTGCGGTGAACCGTAGATTCCCATCACCCTCTTTCCAGACGCTGAACCATCATAGGACGGCGGCGTCGGTGAATCGAGACCAGGACGAGCGAGATCCTCGGATGTAAGGCCCGGCAGAGAGCGCGGGTCTTGGGCGAGCAGGGCCTGGCGTCGAGCCACAGAATCCGGGTTCGCTTGACCGTCCCCGTCCGGTGGCGAAAGAGGAAGCGCAAGGGTCCAGAGAAAGGAGCGGATCACCTTCCTCTTTCGCTGTCTCTTCCCCTTGCGCCGTGGCCCCTCCGACGGCCGTTTGAAGCCTCGGCAATAGATGCGCCCTGCGCGGTGCGGCGGGCACGCCGCCTGCGGCCCCTCAGCTCGGCTTCTCGAAGCGCCGCTCCATCCAATAGCGCCACACGTCCAGATCCGGGCTTTCGTAACCGCTAGACGAGAGAATCGTGCAGATCTGCGTGCGATGGTCGTTGCCGTGGTGGAGCGCCTGCGCAAAGAGCAGGTTCGTGGCGTGCGGCAGGACCGGTCTAGTTCCGCGGGCCGGCAGTGTGATGTCGAGTTCGCCCGCGCGTGCCAGGACGACGCGCCAGCGGACCGCCTGGTCGCGCAGCAGGTCGGATAGCTGGTCGAGCGTCTTGACGATGTCCGGACCGGTCCTGGGCGGCGGCGGGGTGCCTTCCAGGTAGCGCAGGTATCGCGAATCCGCGGAGATCAGGTGCGAAAGCGTGGCCAGCACCTCGCCGTAGACACCTGGAGAGCTGGCGCTGAGTGCCTCCTTGGGCAGCTTGCGGAGATGCCTGATCAGCTGCTCAGTGGCCCAGGCGTGGTGCTGGAAGGCCTCACTCAGCGGGTCCATGGATCCTCCTGTTGTGCATGGCGCGTCCGCCGCGCTACCGGCCTCGCCGGCCACGCGCCGGTCGTTGTCCCGTGCGCTTGATCACGTTCGGGGTGACGGTGTGATCCCAGGTCGGTCGCTCGATCCATTTGGCGACCCAGCCGTCGTCTTCGTGCTCGTCCCGAATGCCCGGAAGCCAGTCCGACGCAGTCGCCGCCGTTACCTGCTCGTCCGACTCAACGGCTGCCACCACCCGCACCTCCGTGACGTCGAGCGCCGCCGCATCCAGCTCTCCCCCACTCCCCGCGGCACGCTTCCCGTGGCTGGTCTCATCACCGGATTTGTCCGAGCCAAGATACATGGACTCGAACACCCTCCGTGCCACCTGGCGGACGGGCTTGATCGTACGACCTGCGCGCGCCGGGGCCAGCCGATCCCCCGCCTTTGTCGCCGACCCGACTTTGGCCGCCCGTTCGGCCGCCCGTTCGGCCGCGCGAGCGACAGCCGCCGACTCATCCTCGTCGAGCACGCGCAGCCGGATCTCCTGGATCTCGTCGCGCAACGCCGCGGCACGTTCGAACTCCAGGTCCCGGGCTGCCTGACGCATCTCCGCCTCCATCTGCGCCACCAGCTTCCCGACCTGCTCCTTCGCCATGGCGGTGAAGACGCGTTCCTGCCCGGGCGCCGTGGCGTAGGTCCCGTGAGCCTCGGCCACCGCCCGCAGCCGATCGTTGATGTCGCGGATTCCCTTCACGATCGTGACCGGCTCGATATTGTGCTCGCGGTTGTACCGCTCCTGGATCGCCCGCCGCCTGTTTGTCTCGTCGATCGCCGCCTTCATCGAATCGGTCATCCGGTCGGCGTACATCACGACCTCGCCACCGATGTTTCGCGCCGCCCGGCCGATCATCTGAACGAGCGACCACGCACTGCGCAGGAACCCCTCCTTGTCGGCGTCTAGAATGGCGACCAGAGTTACCTCGGGCAGGTCTATTCCTTCGCGAAGCAGGTTTATGCCGACGATGACGTCATACACACCGAGTCGCAGGTCTCTCAGTATCTGGACTCGCTCGAGTGTGTCGACCTCCGAGTGAAGGTACTGCACCTTCACGCCCAACTCGTGTAGATAGTCGGCCAGATCTTCGGCCATCTTCTTTGTGAGTGTGGTGACGATGGCCCGTTCATTTCGTTCCACGCGACCGCGAATCAGTTCCAGAAGATCGTCTATCTGGCCTTCTGTCGGCTTCACGGTGATGTATGGATCGATAACGCCGGTCGGACGAATCAACTGTTCGACCACTTGCTGGCTGCGCTCAAGCTCATACGGCCCTGGTGTAGCGCTCATGTACACGGCCTGATTGACGCTGGCTTCGAATTCTTCGAATGTGAGTGGACGGTTGTCGAGCGCCGAAGGAAGCCGGAAGCCAAAGTCGACCAGGATCTCCTTGCGCGTTCGGTCGTTCTTGTACATCCCGACGACCTGCGGTATGGACATATGGCTCTCATCGACGACTAGCAGCCAGTCCGGCGGGAAGTAGTCGAGCAGCGTCCATGGACGAGAACCAGCTTCTCGGCCCGAGAGGTGGCGGCTGTAGTTCTCGATGCCGGTGCAGTAGCCGAGCTCGCGCATCATCTCGAGGTCGAAGGTAGTGCGCTGCCGAAGCCTGGCGGCCTCTAGCTCGCGCCCCTGTGCCTCCAGCTCGCCGACCCGGATTTCCATCTCGTCGCCGATCGATTTGACGGCGGCCATGAGCTTGTCGGCCGGCGTCACGAAGTGGCTGGCCGGGTAGACGTTCACGTCCTTGCGCTCGGCGAGCAATTCGCCGGTGAGCGGATCAAGCTCGGTGATGCGCTCTACCTCGTCGCCGAAGAACTCGACCCTGACCAGGCGGTCCTCCGCGGCAGGGATCAGCTCCAGCGTGTCACCGCGCACGCGGAACCGGGCCCGCGACAGGGCGGCGTCGTTGCGCTGGTACTGCAGGTCGACGAGGTGACGCAGCACGGCGTCGCGCCGGTATTGCCCGCCGACGCGCAACCGCAGGATCGTCGCCCCGTAATCGATCGGGGCACCCAGGCCGTAGATGCAGCTGACGCTGGCAACGATGATCACGTCGCGCCGCTCGAAGAGCGCCTTGGTGGCGGCGTGCCGCAGCTTGTCGATCTCGTCGTTCCGGCTCGAATCCTTCTCGATGTACGTGTCCGACCGCGGCAGATACGCCTCGGGCTGGTAGTAGTCGAAGTAGCTGACGTAATACTCGACGGCGTTGTCAGGGAAGAATTCGCGGAATTCCGAGTACAGCTGCGCCGCCAGGGTCTTGTTGTGGGCCAGCACGAGCGTCGGCTTCTGGTGCCGCTCTATCACCGAGGCAATCGCAAACGTCTTGCCCGTGCCGGTCGCGCCCAGCAACGTCTGATGGCGCAGACCTCTGGCCAGGCCTTCGCTGAGCTGCTCGATGGCGGCAGGCTGGTCGCCGGTCGGCTTGAAGTCGGCAACGAGCCGGAAGTCGGGCACGAGAACCTCGTCGGCGTTGGTCTCGAGTATACCGCCTCACGCCCGTTTAGCACGGGTGTTCTAACAGCTGCGCCGGGCGGCCACCTCCGACGCCGGAGGAGCAGCCTCAGCCTCCGTAGGGCTGCTGAAGGCATCGCTGGCGGACGTGGGGTTCACGATGGTCAGGTTGCCGCTGATACCGGCGGCACCGGCCGGTACGGCACCCACACCACCGATCGCGAGAGTCCGCGAGGTGCCGCTGGCAAAGGCACCGGACAGACCCTTGTTGGTCGAGGAGTCGAGGTGGCGGGCCCGGGATGATCGGGTAGTAGTGGAGACCTGATGTCACGTTGTTGGCTCGGATATCGCCCTTGACGAAGTTGATCGTGGTTCCGACAGTGACAGGGGGTTCGCGGGTGGCTCCGCGCAGGAGGACGAAGCCGGCGGGGAACCGGACCGTTCGTCGCTACCCACCCAGGTCGGCCACCAGAGTCGCCATCTTCGTACCCGAGCTGATCTCGATGCGCGCGACCGCGAAGCGGTTGGCCCACGTCTCGAGGACCTGGACCTTCGCGGTCCCACCCTTCTCCACCACCGCGATCCGGAGGCCCTGGCAGTCGGCGACTCCGATCTTGACCCCGGCGCTCACGCTGCCGTACGGATAGGCCAGTGACTCGGGCCAGTAGCCGGTGACCTGGGCGATCCGGGCGGCGGCGGCGTCGATCTCGTCGATCAGCTGCCTCCAATTCTCACCGGTGAGCCGGACGTGGTCCATGGTGTGATCGCCGATCTCGTCGCCGGCGGCCACCAGGGCCTGGAGTTGGGCTGAGCTAAGGAAATCCGGTCGATCGATCCGACTGCCGATGACGAAGTACGTCGCCACGAAGCCATCTTGCTCGAGGATGGGCAGGGCATAGGTGTAGCCGTCGTCCCAGCCGTCGTCGATGGTGATCACGAAGGTCCTGGCCGGCGGCCTCACGTGCGCCTGCAGGTCGTTAGCGAGTGACGCCATCGTGATCGTGTGCCAGCCTGCCGACTTGAAGACTCTGAGCTGAGCGACGAACGTCGCCGGTGGGACGACCAGGCTGGGCCGAGAGTCGCCGGCATCGGCGAAGGGCACGATCCGGTGGTACTCGAGTATCGGCACATGCAGGGCGAAGGAGCTGGCCTTGCCGCTCGCCGGCGCCGTCACCGGGATGGCGCCGGGCACGGACGACGGGTTGCAGCTATCAACCAGGGGAAGGCTGCCAGCCGGCGGCGGCGGGGTGGGTGGCGCGGTGGGTGGTGCAATCGTGGGCGGAGCGGTCGCGGGGGGAGCGGTGATCTCAGGGCTCAGAGGGGAGCTGGCAATCGGAGTGGCGCTCGGGACCATGGACGGTGACACGCCACGAGTCGGCGGAGGGGCCACCGAGCCGCCAGAATGCGGAGCCGCGCAGCCGGCGGCAAATAGCAGTACGGCTACGCCCAACGCTGCACTGACGGGGCTGAGGAGACGGCCACTCCGGCCGCTCCACTTTCGGGGCTGCATGGCGCGCAACTGTATGCGATTCGCTGCACTCCGGCATGCGGACATCTCTTGTTCCATCAGGTTGAGACGCGGTACCGACCGCGAGCCCACGTTCAGGCCTGCCTGGGCGCCGCCTCCAGCGCGGCCAGCACCTCGGCCGTGGAGCGCACCCGGCCGATCCGCGGGAACACTGTCCGGATCGTGTTCGCGTGCTCGTCCGGGCTACGGGCCGCCATGGCGTCCGCCACGAACACCTGCTCGTAGCCACGCTCGTAGGCGTCGCGGGCCGTGCTCTCCACGCCGATATTCGTCGCGATGCCGGCCAGCAGGATCGTGTCGATGCCGCGGCGGCGGAGCTGGAGGTCGAGGTCCGTGCCGTAGAACGCGCCCCACTGGCGCTTGGCGATCACGACGTCGCCGGGCTCCGGTCCAAGCTCGGGGACGATTTCGGCCCAACCCGCCGGACGGGGTCCCGGCTGCCAGGTCGGCGTGTCAGTCTGCGGGTGCAGCCCGTCCTTGCCGTCCGCCGATCGGGTGACGTGGACGAGGATGACGGTTCCGCCGGCTGCCCGGAGAGCGACGGCCAGCGCCGCCGTATGAGCCACCACGTCGCTCGCTGCATCGGGGTTGGTCCCGCCGGCAGCGAATCCCCACTGCAAATCGATCACAACCAGCGCCGTCCGCGCCGGCACGAGCGTCAGGTCCATCTCGTCTCCCGATCTCAATCCTCAGGTGGCGACGGGGCCGGCTGGGAGGGTCGACACGACCGCCGACCGCCCGGAGATCCACCGGCTTCAATCCTCGTCCGTCATCCCTCCGAGTCCGGCGGCGAGCAGATCGCCCACCGCTACTGAGTAGTGTCGCACCGCCCGGCAAAACGAACGGTGCGCTGCAGGGCGGGCCGGAGTCCCGCCTTCGGTTCGGCTGGTGTGCATCGTGCAGCCCGAGCCGCGCCGCCGAGGCTACGCACCGGACGTCACCCAGCCGACTCCTACAGGGCAAGGGTCGTCTCCACAACGCGAGTCTGGTTCCCCTCAGGCACCGGCCCGACAACTCGGACGGCCCGCCAGGGTACATGTCGATGATCGACCGGGAAAGTGTCGAGGACGAACTTGCGATCCAGGATCGCGTGCTCGTCGAAGCCGAAATCTACGGTCGCCCGGTCTCGTTCCGGACGGTGATCGTGAGGGCTTGCCCGACCGAGCTATGGCTCGGCCTCGCGTCGCCGGATGGGCGCCTGGAGGCGATGCGGCAGAACCAGACGGTCCGGCTCACCGTCGCCCGCGATGGCGCCGCCCTGCTTGGCCAGTCGGTGTTTCTGAGGCCCCTCGGTGGCAGCAGGTCGCGCGTCTTCGCGGTCGTCGTCCCCGCGGCGCTGGAGCGGGCACAGCGTCGAGGTTACGTCCGCTACCCGATCGACCTGCCGATCCGTTTTCGCCACGTCGATCCGGCCACGTGGGAGCCTCGCGGCAAGGCTGCCACCACCGTGACCAGGAACCTCAGCCCCGGCGGGCTGCTATTCGTGAGCGATACGGCCATCAACGTCGGTGACGACCTCGATCTGACCCTGCCCCTCGCCGGCGTAGACCGAGTCTCGATGAACGGCGTCGTGAAGCGATTGGCACGAGCGGCGGGCGACGGCGCATCCGGCCCCAACGGCCAGCCGGGCCGCACGGAAGTCGCGGTCAAGTTCACACGCATCACCTCGCTCGATCAAAACCGCATCGTGCGGTTCATCCTGCTCACCGAGCATCGCCGACGCGAGGCCGCACTGCGCGTACCGGGCGCGCCGGCGGCTGAACCGACCGCGGCCACGCCGCTGGCGCACTAGCCCGTCGTCGCCCGGCTCATCGTGGCCCGGCCAGAATCGACAGCGCCCCCTACTTCCAGTAGCCGGTCACATCGAGTTGCAGGTTGGCCGTTGAGCCCGTCGCGCCGGCCCAGATGAGGGCCAGCTTGCCTGCGTCGAGAGCGACGTCGAAGCCGTTGGCGACGGTCTGGTGGGCCGAGGCATTGACCGTCGAGGAGGTCGGCGAGGCGACAGGGTCGGGGCTGACGAAGGCGAAGCCGTTGCTCGAGGGGTTGACGAGGGTGAGGTTGCCGCTGATGCCTGCGGCGTCCGCGGCGATCTGGCCAACCCCGCCGACTACGAGGGTCCGTGAGGTCCGGTTGGCGAACGCGCCCGACAGACCCTTGTTGGTCGAGCTGTCGAGGAGGCGGACCGGCAGGATGGCGTGGTAGGAAAGGCCGGTCGCATCCGACGTGAAGTAGCCCGTGACGTCGAAGATCAGGTCGGCGCTCGAGCCTGTCGTGCCGGCCCACACGGCCTGGAGGCTGCCCGACTTGAGCGCCACAGTGACCCCGTTGGCACGGTTGTTGCCGGCCGCCACGTTGAGCGTCGAGGTGCTCGGCGTGGTGGTCATCGTGGGACCCAGCGAGACATAGCCGGCCGACGTGGCGTTGGTGACGGTCAGGTTGCCGGTGACCGCGGTGGCCTTGGAGGGCACCAGCGCGCTTCCCCAGCCGATGGCATTCACGCCTGCCACGGCGAAGGTCCGGACCACGCGGTTGGCGAACTTGCCCGATAGACCGATGTTGGTGTTCCCGCCGCCGGTGGGCCTGGTGTCAAGAACGCGGCCGGGGGCAACGGTGTGGTACGTGGCGCCGCTGGCGTTGGCCAGGAAGTAGCCGGTCACGTCGAAGATGACGTCGGTCGTCGCGCCGGGGGTCGAGGACCGGAAGACCGCCTGCAGGGTGCCGTTCGGAGCCAGGCCCACGGTCACGTTGTTGGCGCGGATGTCGCCCTTGGCGAAGTTGATCGTGGTGACGGCGCCTGTCGGGGTCATGGTCGGGCCCAGGGCGACGAGACCGGCTGTCGTCTCATTCACGATCGTGAGGTTGCCGGTCACGGCCACGGCGTTGGATGGGACGGCCACAGCGCTGCCGCCACCGACGAAACGAGCACCGCCAACCGCGAAGGTGCGGACGGTGCCAGCGGTGAACTTGCTCGACAGGCCGATGTTCGTCGGATTGCCACTCTTCACCGTCGGGCGAGTGTCGAGGACCCGAGCCGGCGTCACGGCGTGGTATGTGGAGGCAGGGTAGTTGACGCTGACGGTTTCCGAGCCGGTGATCGACGCGGTGATGGTGTCGGTCGCGGTAACCGTCTGGCTGCTGTACGTATTGAGCGTGACGCCGTTGGTGAAGGCATGAATCCCGGCATCGGCAGCGGTGAACGCGTAGTTGACCGGCAGGACGGCCTTCGAGTCCGTGCTCGTGAAGTGGACGGTCCCGGTGTAGCCGGTAGCGGTGTTGCCGTAGGCGTCCTTGGCGGCGACCGTGACCGAGCCCACCGCTCCTTGTGACCGCGGCGAGGCGAGACCGACGACGGCCAGATGCGTGGCCGATCCCGGGTTGACCACGATGGCGTTCTGGCTGCCGGTGATCGAGGCCGTGACGGTGTCGGCGGCGATAACCGAGCGCGTGCCGGCGGTCCGCAGAGTGACGCTGAAGGTGCCGACGCCGTTGGTGAGGGTCGCATCCGGCGGCAGGGCAGCCGAGGGATCGGAACTGGTGAAGTGGACGGTCCCGGTGTAGCCGGTGGCGGTGTTGCCGTAGGCGTCCTTGGCGGTGACCGTGAGATTGTGGGCGACACCCGCGACGGTCGGGCTCGGGAGACCGGAGACAATCAGATGCGTTGCGGATCCCGGGTTGACCACGATGGCGCTCTGGCCGCCGGTAATCGAGGCCGTGACGGTGTCGGCCGCGGTCACCGATCGGGTGCCGGCAGTCTTGAGCCTCACGCTGAAGACGTGGATCCCCGCGTCGGTGGCCATGAAGGTGTAGTCCGCTGGCAGGGTGGCCGCGGGATCGGAGCTCGTGAAGTGGACGGTGCCGGTGTAGCCAGTGGCGGTGTTGCCGTGGGCGTCCTTGGCGGCGACCGTGAGATTGTGGGCGACACCCGCGACGGTCGGGCTGGGGAGACCTGAGACCGCGAGGGTGGGCACGGCCATGAGGGCGGTCACACCATTCGGTGTGCCCAGCCCTGTCGGCCCGTCGTAGCCGGCCACGCCATTGCAGAGGTAGGTGACGGTGCAGCGGCCCCAGGTGACGTCGTTGTTGCCACCTATCACGTCGTTCAGGTCGGCGGTGTCTCCGTAGAGGTAGCTCGCCGGATAGGCTCCGGCCGCCGGGCCACCGGCCAGGGCGTAGATGGCGGCGATGATCGGTGTGGCTGCGCTGGTGCCACCCATGACTTGCCACGGGTCAGGGTCGCTACTGTCGTACATGGCCACGCCAGACTCAGGATCGGCAACGGCCGAGACGTCGGCCTCGGTCCGATTCGCGCACCCGGTGTCGTGCTGCCAGGAGGGCTTCGGCTCGTACTGGGAGCAGCCGCTGCCCGCCCCCCCGTCGGCATCGCCCCAGGCCGACTCGGTCCAGCCGCGGGCGCTCGCGTCTCGCGTCAAGTTCGTGCCGCCGACGGCGATCACGTAGGGTGACGCGGCCGGGTATTCGACCCCCTTCGCATTGCCGCTCGTACCGGCCGAGCAGTTGTAGCCGCAGTCACCGGTGGCGACGGTGATCGCCACTCCCGGGTGGTCGTAGTACGGATCGAGGACGCTCTCGCCGCTCCCCTCGGAACCGCCATAGCTGTTCGAGACGGCAATCGCGCCCATCGACACGGCGGTGTCGACGGCCGGTCCCAAGTTCGAGTAGTTGTTGTCGGTGGCCTCGACGAGCAGGATCTTGCAGTTGGGGCATATGGCGGAGACCATGTCGAGATCCAGAGCGATCTCCAGACCCCAGTGTTGGTCGTAGGCCGGATACGGGCTGGTGCCACCGTTCTGGTTCACCTTGCGGAAGCAACCGTTCGCGGTCGTGCATGCTTTCAGACCAAACTTGCTTCGGTAGACCGCGAGATCGGCCTCCGCCGTCGGCAGGTCGTACGCATCGACTATGGCGACCGTCAGTCCGGAGCCCGCGCTCGCCGACGGAAGTGCATAGGCGCTCTGAAGATCGGCAGGGCCGTATCCTGGCGGTGGCGTCGAGGGAGAAACCGCCGACGCGGGACTCGTCGCTATGTCCGTGCGACGGAGCGCGAGACATTCCGCCGTGCCGGGGGTTGCCGGAGGACAGACTGCCTCCACGTCGGCACGCAGCGCTCCACCCGAGATGGCCACGGAGGGCGCCGTCCCGACGAAGGGAACTGCCAGGGCGCCCACGACAACGGCCGCCGCGATCCGCCGCGTCATCCCTGACATCATGACCATCCGTGACCCCCTGCAGTCTGCCGGGACAACACAAGTCGACTGCGTCCTGCGCAGCTCGGCATTGGAAACCGCGACACGCCTGAGACGCGCGGCAATGCTACTCGCGTCAAGAACGCCTCGATAGCCCTATCGCAGCCACCTCGTTTCTGCGAGGCAACACTATCCGACTCGCGCAGCCATGGCCGGCCTCGTGGAAGGCGAACGGTCCGTCAGCCCAGAGGCGGTCCACCGCGCCTGCCCCCGCGCCTGCCCCCGCGCCTGCCCCCGCGGCGTCAGCGGCCGCCTACCAGACGAAGCCGGAGCCGACCGTGTCCTGCATCGCCGAGACCATCTGGGATTGGGCGATGACGTGGAGCGCGCCGTTCTGGTTGCCGCCCCGGCTGTTGCACGAGCGGCCGCACGTGTCGATGTAGGTGTAGGTCGGCGGGCTGGCCGCGTTGTCGTAACCGACGATCGCGATGGCGTGGCGGATGTGCGGCGTCTTCGAGCCCGCCTGCCAGTTCGGCAGCTCGTGCGTGTCCAGCTCTACGACGACCGGCACGCCGTCGCGGCCCACGTCGAGGGTGACGGCCATCCGCAGGTCGCGGGCGGCGGTCGGTTCGAAGCGCATGACCGAGGCGTACCAGAACTCGGCCCAGTCCTGTGTCTCGTGCCCGGAGGCCTCCCAGTTGAGGGCGACCTGGATGTTCGTCCGCGGGGCGCCGATCGTGGGGTACAGCGGCCGGCCGTTCGCGTCGGCGTACACGGCGATCCCCTTCGACTGCCAGCCGGGCGGCGCGACGGCCATCCCCAGATACATGATGTAGCCGCGGGCGTGGGCAGTGTAGCCATTCAGCCGATCCGAGCCCGACCAGTAGGTGCCGATGCGCGCGCCGCCGCTCGATCGGGCGACCGTCGGGCCGGGCACCGGCCAGGCGACGCCTTCGGCCGCATACGGATCGAGGAAGTATCCGCGGGTGCCGGTCACGTTCGGGTGGCCGGTCAGCTGCTGCCAGTAGTACAGGGCGACCGTGGTCGCGCCCGGCTCGCACAGGTTCCAGAGGTTCCGATCCGAGAAGCTGTTGCCCTTCTCATCCTCGCCGTACCCGAGCGGCTCGATGATCCAACGGGCGTAGCTCGTGTCGAGAATGTGGGCGGCGGGGACCGGGGTGCCGGTCGATGGGTTCAACAGCGGGTCGGCGCCGGCGTCCAGGACGACGGTCTTGCCGTCTACGAGGGCGATCCGGCCGGCGGCCTTGAGGCCCAGCCACTCCGTCCACTGGGCGGGCACGGGCCGGCGGGGGGCCGGCGAGTCGACCTGGTCGGTCGGCAGCGCACCCTTGGGCGGGGGCGCGGTGGGAGTGGCGAAGACGTCGACCGGTTGGAACGTGGGCGCCGCCGGAGTGAGCGCGGGCGTCTCTGTGGCCGCGGCGGTGGGACCGACCGACGGCGTCGCGAGCCGGAGCGAGGCAGTGGGGGATTCTGCGGCGACCGCCCCGGTCGCCGAGGCGGTGGCGGTCTCCCCTCCACCGCCACGCAGCCCAACGAAGAGCGCACCTCCCGCCAGCACGACGAGCAAGGCCGCCGCTCCCCAGGGCACGAACCGCCGACCGGTCGACCGCATGGCTCGATTATCGGGCCCGGGGCCAGAGCCCCGGCTTCGGCCACCCGGCCGTCGGGTTGTGTTTCTGCGGAATTCTCATGCGGCGGGCGTTATGCAGCTGGCACTGGGGCGGAGGCGGCCCTGGATCGCTTCCCGCCGACGAGTTCCGCCCTCAGCAAGCGTGAAGGCAGCCCGCGCCCGGGCGCCCAGACCGGCAAATGCGATCACACAGACTCCGGGTCGTGAATAGCGTTCGCGGGGCGGGAATCCTGCAAGAACCACGGATGCCGCGCTGATGGGCCACCCGCGCCTCGGCTCGCGCGCCTCGGCACGTCTCGGGCTCGCGCCTCGGCGGCTACGTTCGGCCCGAGCGCCCCGGCACGTTCGGCTCGCGCACCTCGGCACATCTCGGCCTAGCGCCTCGGCGGCTACCTTCGGCCGCCCCGCCCCGGCACATCTCGGCCCGCGCGCCTCGGCACGTCTCGGGCTCGCGCCTAGGCAGCTACCTTCGGCCGCCCCGCCCCCGCGTCTACCAGACGAAGCCCATGCCGTTGCCGTCGGCCATCGCCAGGGCCATCTGGGCCTGGCTGATGACGTGGATCTGGCCGTTCTGATTGCCGCCGCGGCTGTTGCACGAACGGCCGCAGGTATCCAGGTACGTGAACGTGGGTGGGTTGGCCGTGTTGTCGTAGCCGACGATGGAGATGGCGTGGCGCGTGTGCGGCGTCTTCGAGCCTGCCTGCCAGTTCGGCAGGTAGTAGGTGTCCACAGCGGCGACGACCGGAACGCCGTCCCGGCCCACATCCATCATGACTGCCGCGGTCAGGTCGCGGGCGAGAGTCGGGTCCCAGCGATGGACAGTCGCGTAGTACGTCTCGGCCCAATCGGTCGCCCGGCCGGAAGCCTCCCAGTTGAGCGCGGCCTGCATGTCTGGCGGGGGCGAGCCCCTGGTCGGATACAGGGCCTTGCCCGTGCCTCCGACGAAAACGTCGATCCCGGGCGACGTCCAGCCGGCCGGCAGGACGGCCATGGCCAGGTACATGATGAAGCCGCGGGCGTGGGCGGTGAAGCCACTGACCTTGACCGAGCCCGACCAGTACGTACCCAGGTGTTCTGCCTGCCCGTTCGGCGCAGTGAACGTGGGACCACCGCTGGGCCATGCCATGCCCGCCGCCACGTACGGATCGAGGAAGTAGCCGGCGGTGCCGGTGACGTTCGGATGGCCGGTCAGCTGCTGCCAGTAGTAGAGCGCGACCGTGGCCGCGCCCGGGCCGCACATGTTCCAGTACGTGAGGTCGTGGTAGCTGTTGCCCTTCGCGTCCGTGCCGCTCGCCGGAGGCTCCACGATCCAGCGGGTCCAGGTCACATTGAGCCTTCGAGCGTCCGGCAATGGCAGACCGGTGACGGGGTTCGCGAGCGGGTCGGCGCCGGCACCGAGGAGGCCGATCTGCCCGTTCGAAAGCACGATCCGACCGGCCGCCTTGAGCGTCAGCCAGGCGAACGATTGATCCGGGATATCCCGGCCGGGATCGACAAGGGGGATCGCGGGCGGGCCGGTCCTGCCCGGCCGGCTGGTCGTGCCGGGCGCCCGAGAAGGGGCGGGCGTGGGCGTCGGCTCCGGCGCGAACATGTCGATCGGCTGAAACGAGGAGACGGGCGAGGCGCTCGCGGTGGATCCAGGCGTCACCTGCCCGGGCGTATAGACGCCGCCAGGCGACGTACCGGCGGCAATGGCGGACGCGCTCGCGGGTGCGGAGAAGCTGGCGGCTCCGCCCCCGCCGGCCCCCGAGCCTGCAAGAACGGCTGCCGCCGCGATGGCGATGACTGCCAGGATCGCAACGCCGCCGACAAAGCCGCGACGACGTGACGGAAGGGGCGCGATCACCCGCCGATTGTAGGCGCACTGGCGAATCCAAACCTGAAGGCCGACGCTACATGATTAGGCGGTGCCGCCTTGTCTGGTGGCGGCGGTTCCGGCGCGGGACCGCGAGGAGCGGCGAGGAGCCGGCGCGGGGGCGGCCGGGCCGCGGCACGAGGCTGTTGTCAGCGCCGCCGCGCCAGGGCCTCCGCCAGCGCGGCGTCGACGGCGCGCTCTGCGGCGTCGGGCGAGCCGTCGGTCCGGATCGTGCGGGTGGCGGCGGCGCGCCAGAGCTTGAGCGAGGCGGACTGGGCGGCAATCCGCTGGCGGGCGTCGGGCTCGGTCATGCCACGCGCGGTGAGACGAGCGAGCTGAGCCTTCGGGTCGCAGACGATGAGCCAGATCTCGTCGCACCAGGGCGCGTGGCCGGCCTCGACCAGCTTGATCGCCTCGAGCACGATCGCGGCGGGGGCGGCGGGGGCGGCGCGGCCGCGCGCGTCGGCGGCGCGAATCGAAGCCTCCAGCATGCCCGCGACGGTCGGATGGACGATCGCCTCCAGCTCCGCCAGGCGAACCGGGTCGGCGAAGACGAGGCGGCCCAGAGCGACGCGATCGAGCGAGCCGTCGGGGCGGCGATACTCCACGCCGAAGCGGGCGATGACCGCCTCGCTGACCGGGCTGCCGGGCGACATCAGCTCGCGCGTCAACTCGTCGGCGTCGACCACGGCTGCGCCTCGCGTCGCCAGCCACCCCGCCACAGTCGACTTGCCGCACCCGATCGGGCCGATCAGGCCGATCAGCGGGGCCCGGGTCCCCAGGGTGCCACGCCGCGGAGCGCCCGCGCCGCGGCGATCGCGTTCTGTCACGGTGCCGCCTCCTCCATCTCCAGCCACGCCTGTTCGACCTGGGCCAGGGCCTGATCCACGCCCGCCAGCTCGCCGCTGACGCGGCGCAGCTCGAGGAAGTTGCCGTGGACGCCCGGATCGGAGAGGGCCGACTCCAGCCGGCGCTTGCGCTCGGTCAGGCTTGCCAGCTCCTCGTCCAGCTGGATCTTGCGCCGTCGATAGGCATCTTTGGACAGTTTCGCGACAATGGGACGGCCCGGGACGCCGGCGGCGGCCACGGGACGATCCGAAGCAACCGCTCCCCCATCCGATCGCGCCTCGGCCTTCCGAGCCGGGCTCCCGACCGTGCCCCCCGGCCGGCGTCCATCGGGCGCGGATCGCCCGCCATGAAGTCGCCTGGCCTCGCTTTCGGCTGCCGCCTTGACCGTCCAGCAGTCGGCGACCGCGGCCCGCCAGGCGCGGTAGCCGCCCTCGAACGGCACGGCCAGCCCGCCGTCGACGACCCACAGCGAGTCGCAGACCTTCTCCAGGAGCCGCCGGTCGTGGCTGACGACCAGGAGAGTGGCGTCGGTGCTCGCCATGAACGACTCGAGGGCCTCGCGCGCGGGGATGTCGAGATGGTTCGTCGGCTCGTCGAGCAGCAGCAGGTTCGCCGGCAACAGGAAGAGCAGCGCCAGCTCCAGGCGAGAGCGTTCACCGCCCGAAAGCGCCGCCACTTCCTTGAAGACATCGTCGCCGCGGAAGAGGAAGCGCGCCAGGTGGCCCCGCGCCGCTCCCTGTGTGAGCGGCAGCGCGTCGAGGACTGCGTCGAGGACCGTCGCGCCGGGGATCGGCACGTCGCGGAGCTGTGCGAGGTACGTCAGCTGGACGTTCTTGCCCAGGTCCAGGGCGCCGTCGAGCGGCGCCAGCTCGCCGGCGATCGTGCGCAGTAGCGTCGTCTTGCCGGCACCGTTCGGGCCGACGATGCCGATGCGATCGCCGCGGTGCAGCTCGAGCCATGGGATGCGGGCGACCGGCGTCTCGGTGCGAGCAGCCGCGCCCCGCGCGTAGGGGCGATCCGCTCCGTCCGCCGCCCTGCCGCGCTCGGCCGCGCCGCCGTCCGCCGCGCCGTTGGCCGCCGCGGCGCTCTCGGCTGCGCCCTCCGCCATCGTGGCGTACCCGACAACCAGCCCCTCCGCCCGAACGACCGTTTCGTACGAGCGAGCCGGACCGCCGCCGGCCAGGGCCTCGGTCGGCAGGCGCAGCTTCGCGTCCGAGCGGCGTTTCTCCAGCGGCTCGAGGGCCTCCAGTCGGGCCTCGTGCTCGTGCATCTTCGAGAACTTGCGCTGGTGGCGGTACAGCTGCACGAGCTCCCGCTCGCGAGCGATCTCGCCGGCTCGATCCTCGGCTTCATCCACGGCCCGAACGTCCCGCTCTTCGCGTTGCCGAGCGTAGGCGGAGTAGCTGCCACGGAACGGCGTCAAGCGTCGATCGCGCAGCTCCCAGACGCGCGTCACGGTCGCGTCCAGGAAGGCGCGGTCGTGCGAGGCCACGATCAGGCTGCCATGGCGGCGGCCCAGGTGCAACTCCAGCCACTCCAGCGCGGCCAGGTCGAGGTGATTCGTCGGCTCGTCGAGAAGCAGCAGGTCGGGGTCGGCCAGCAGCAGCCGGGCCAGCGCCGCGCGGGTCTGCTCCCCACCGGAGAGGTTCGTCGGCGGGCGATCCCATTGCCCTCGAACGAAACCGAGGCCAGAGAGGGCGGCCTCGACGCGCTGGTCGAGTCCGTACCCGTCGCGATGGTCGAACTCATGCTGCAGCTGCTCGTACTCGGGCTCAGTGACACGACCGGTCTCTTCCATCTGGCGAAGGATTCGCTCGAGTTCCTGCAACCGCACGGCGCCCGCGCGGACCGCCTGCCTCAGACTCGGCGCCTCGGTGAAGTCCGCGTCCACGTTGGCCTCTTGACGGAGCATGGCGACAGCCAGGCCGCGCTTGCGATGGACTTCGCCCTCGTCGGGCTCGTCGAGCCCGGCGACGAGCCGCAGCAGGGTCGTCTTGCCGGCGCCGTTGGGGCCGACGAGGCCGATTCGATCGCCAGCGGCGATGGCCGCATCCACGTGATCGAGGATGACGAAATCGCCCACCTCGCGAACGATGCTCTCCAGCCGAACGATGGACATCAGGCAGGCCCGCCTGATGCGTCGGGGGTCGGCGCCGTGGCGCCGCCCCGCGCCGCAGCGCGTCGAGTGGCCGAGGCCTTGCGAGTGGCCGCAATCCGCCGAGCCCGTTCTTCCTCGTCCGCGGTCCGGCCGAGCGCTCCCTCACCGGGGAGCTCGGTCCAGCGGGGGCCGCGCCGCGTGGCACGCGCCGCCCGCCCCGGGGACCCCGCCGGCCGCGCACCACCCGAGTGACGGCGTTCGCCGCCGTCCACTGCCGATCGCAGAAGCGTGCCCGCCGCCTCGCGCTGCTCGGCCGGCAGTCGCTGGCACCAGCTGCAGAAGTGCGTCGATCGGCCGCCGACGACGATCCGGCGGATCGGCCGGCCGCATCGCTCGCAGGGCTCGCCGGCTCGCTGGTACACCTGCAGATGCTCCTGCATCGAGCCGTCGCCTTCGGGAGCCGTGTAATCGTCGACCGAGCTGCCGCGTCGTTCGACCGCCTCGGCCAGCACGTCGCGCAGCGCTTTGTGCAGCCGACGAACGTCGTCGGGGCGGAGCGTGTGCGCGTCCCGGAGCGGGTGGATCCGTGCTCGCCAGAGAGCCTCGTCGGCGTAGATGTTGCCCACGCCGGCGAGGAAGTCCTGGTTCATCAGCAGAGTCTTGAGCCGCCCGCGGCGCCGGGAGAGCAGTTCTGCGAACCGCCGCGCAGTGAAGTCGTCGCCGAGTGGCTCAGCCCCGGTCGCCAGGACGCCGACCGCCTCACCCTCGACCGGCTCGCCCGTATCCGGGTCGCGCCGATACAGCCCCATCCGCCCGAACTTGCGCATGTCGCGGAAACGCAGCTCGCGGCCGTCGGCCAGCGCCAGCACGACGTGGACGTGGCGATCCTGGGGAGTGCCCTTAGCCACGACGAAGAGCTGGCCGGTCATCTTCAGATGCACCGTCAGGACCGCGGACTCCGGGGCGGCAGGTGCGGGCCCGAGCCCGGGGGCCGCGGCGCCGGGTACGGGCCCGAGCCAGACCAGGAGCTGCTTGCCGCGCCGGCCCACACCTTCGATCTCGCGCCCCGCCGCGGCGGCCGCGAAGGCGCCCGGCTCGTGGCTCCGCAGCGCCGGCGGCCAGTCGCAGCTCACACCGACGATCCGCGCGCCCATCACCAGGCCGCGCAGGTCGCGGGCGATCGTCTCGACTTCCGGCAGTTCGGGCATGCCTAGAAGATAACGGGGCCAGCGCCGGCGCGCGTGCAGCGATCGGAGCAGCCGGAACGGCGGGCTCACCGTCCTGAGCTGGTCGCGGCCGCCGAAACCAATGCTGACAGGCTGAGGCGCCGTCCGGGTACTATCTCCCGGGCGGCACGCCGGCGGTACAGTCTCGGAGCGACCGATGAGCTTCCTCAAGAAAGACGCGGGTCAGAAGCCGGCGGCGGTAGATCCCGACGCGCTCGCTGTCGAACAGCTCCGCAAGGCCGGCGCCGATCCCAGCATGCCTCATGAGACTCGCCACTTCCTCTACATACCCGGGGTGAAAGCCGCTCAGCAGGTCGCCCGTTCACTCCGGCGGCCCGACCGACGCATCGAGATCGAGACCTCGGCACGCAAGGGCTACTGGATGGTCGCCGTGATCCAGTCCGTGGTGGTCACGCCCGAAGCCATCTCCGCGCTTCGGGCCGAGTTCGAGGCCGCGGTCGCGCCGCTCGGGGGCGAGTACGACTACTGGCAGGTCGCCGTCGCCAACGGCTGATCGCGGTCCGGACGCTCGTTGCGAGCCGCGTTCGTGGCAGACCAGGCGGGCCGGTTCATATCCGCGTCCTGTCGACTCCGCCCAACCGGAGATACAGATGCGACCGGACGGACTGATTCTCGAACCGCGTGCCCAGCTGGTGGGCATGTGCGACACAGGTCCAGGTGACGGACCACCAGGCTGGTCGAGTCAGCCCGACTGGACACACAAGTTCGACGTCAGATTCCGGCATCTCTCCCACAGGGCTCCACCCGCGTCGCGT
Source organism: Chloroflexota bacterium (assembly GCA_003171065.1). GTDB lineage: Bacteria > Chloroflexota > Limnocylindria > Limnocylindrales > CSP1-4 > Fen-1039. The sequence goes on along the minus strand of PMXQ01000071.1, from coordinate 10,282 downwards.
CTGCCCACCGGGTGAGCAGATTCGGCGCGGGTGGAGCGCCACGGCCTGACGTCTGGTCGGATGTGCTCACCCCGTGGGCACCGAGTCTCGCCTCGCGGCTTGGGGGTCAGGTATGTATGCCGAACCGGTCGCTTCCGACGCCACCGGCGCCACCTCGCCGATGCCGCGTCGCCCTGCCGCGCCGCCCTGCCGCCCTGCCGCCCTGCCGCGCCGCGATCCTGCAACGTCGACCGGCTCTCGCGCAGCTCGTGGCCGATCGGTCCCCTACCCCGCCACGACCTCGGCGGGGGCCTCGCCGAGCTCGGCCAGGACCGCGTCTTCGCGGGTGAGCGGGCGCATCGACTCCCAGTCGTCGCCGACCTTGACGTCGACGGTCAGCGGCACATCCAGCTTGAGCGCTTCCTCCATCGTCGAGCGCAGGATTGGCACGGCCGCGTCCACTTCTTCGCGCGGGACCTCAAGCACCAGCTCGTCGTGGACCTGGAGCAGCATCCGCGCCCGGAGGCCGGCCGAACGCAACCGCTCGGGCAGGCGGATCATCGCGATCTTGATGATGTCGGCGGCCGTGCCCTGGATCGGCATGTTGATCGCCATCCGCTCCCCGGCCCCGCGCAACGAGGGGTTCGACATACGCAGCTCGGGGATGAACCGCCGCCGGCCGAGAAGCGTCGAGACCCAGCCCTGTTGCCGCGCCAGCTCCTTGATGTGGAGCATGTAGTAGCTGATGCCGCTATACGTGGCGAAGTAGTTGTCGATGAACTCCTTCGCCTCCGCACGCGAGATGCCGGCTCGCGACGAGAGACCGAAGTCGCTCATCCCGTAGGCCAGGCCGAAGTTGACCATCTTGGCCATCGAGCGCTCGTCGTGGGTGACGTCTTCGGCCGCTTTGTGGAGGACCCGGGCGGCGGTCTCACGGTGGATGTCGGCGCCGCGGGCGAAGGCGTCGCGCAGGTGCTCATCGCCCGAAACATGGGCCAGGATGCGCAGCTCGATCTGCGAGTAATCGGCCGCGAGCAGGGTCACGTCGGGCGCGCCGGCGACGAAGGCCCGGCGGATGCGCCGGCCCAGGTCCGACCGAATCGGAATGTTCTGCAGGTTCGGGTCGGACGATGAAAGCCGGCCGGTGGCGGCGACCGCCTGGTGGAAGGTCGTGTGCAGTCGACCGTCTCGATCGGAGACCAGCAGCGGCAGAGCCTCGATGTAGGTCGACCGGAGCTTCGAGTAGAGCCGCCACTCGAGCAGCTTGCCGATCATCGGGTGCGCCGGCTTGAGTTCCTCGAGGACCGACGCGTCGGTCGAGTAGCCGGTCTTGGTTCGCTTGCCCTTGGGCAGGTTCAGCTCGTAGAACAGGATCTGCTCGAGTTGCTTGGGCGAGCCGAGATTGAAGTCGTGCCCGACGTCGAGGTATATCTCCGCCTCCAGGCGCGCCATCTCGCGCCCGAATTCGACGTCGAGCAGGGCGAGCGCCTCGCGGTCGATGGCGACGCCGGCTGCTTCCATTTCGGCGAGGACCGGGATGAGCGGCATCTCGATCTCGCGGAAGAGCCGATCGAGGCCCGAATCTGCGAGAGCCTTCTCCAGCGGCTCCCGAACGGCCATTGCGGCCAGAGCGTCGAGGCCGATTCGGACGGCCGGGGGCACGTCTCCGGCGGGAGGCAGCGTCACGTCCAGCCGCTCGTGGGCGACGTCGGCGATCGTCTGGCTGCGCAGCGAGGCGTTNNAGCAGGTACGCCGCGATCTGCGTGTCGAAGGCGACGGGGAGTGGCTGGTTCGCGCCGCCGGCGATGTTCGCCACAACGAGTGGCTTGGTCTCGTGGCCCACCACCCGCGCTCCGGACCGCAGCAGCAGATCGCCGAGCCAGCCCACCGCCGCATGACCTTCGGCGACCAGCACGCGGCCATCGCCGCCCGCCAGAGAGAGCGCGTGCGGCATGCCCCGCATCGGCCGCGGGTCGTCCATCAGCAGCGCGGCGCCGATCTCCACCTTGTTCGCCAGCCATGCGGCAGCGTCGGCCGCGTCCGCGTCCGTGGCCTCGAAACTCTCCATCAGAGTCGGGTCCGCGACGGCGGCCCGAAGCGCCGCGGCCAGGTCAACCGGGCCGGCCGCCCCGCCGTCGCGGGCGGTAGCGCGCAAGGCCGCCGTGATGGGGCCGGGAGCGGGCTCTGTCAGTCCCGTCGCCCCGAAGTCCATGGAGAGCTGCAGCCCCCGGCCCTCGCCGATGAGCGAGCGGCCCGTGCCGCCTTCGTGCGAGTCGCGGCGCGAGCCCCGCGGCGCTTCGCCCTGGCCCGCAACGCGCGCCGCCGGCACGCTCCCCGCCACCGATCGCAACGCCTCGGCAGCGGCGACGGGCGACTCGCCCGAGAGCGCCGGCAGTCGATCGATCAACGTGCGGAACTCAAACTCGCGGAAGAGCCGGACCACTTCCGCCCGGTCGTAGTCGGAGAGGCGGGCCGCCTCCAGGTCGAGCGCGATCGGCAGATCGCGAACGATTCGACTCAGCTCGCGGCTGGCGAAGACCTGCTCGCGCGCCTCCACGAGCTTGTCGCGGAGCTTGTCGGGCCTGACCTCGTCGATGCGCCCGTAAATGCCTTCGAGCGAACCGAACTGGCCCACGAGCTTCGCCGCCGTCTTCTCGCCGACGCCCGGAACCCCCGGGATGTTGTCGGTCGGGTCGCCCTTGAGGGCCTTGTAGTCGATCATCTGGTCCGGCCGTAGCTCGAACCGCTCCCAGATCCTGGCCGGGTCGTAGTAGACGGTCGAGTCGACGCCCTGGCGAGTCGTCATCAGCCGCGTGTGCTCGGTGACGATCTGGAGCATGTCGAGATCGCCGGTGACGACCGTCGTATCGACGCCGCGCGTGTCCAGGTCGAGCGTGATCGTGCCGATGACGTCGTCCGCTTCGTAGCCGGCCATCTCGTAGACGGGGATCCGGAGCGCGGCCACGACCTCGCGGACCCTGGGGAACTGGGAGCGCAGGTCGTCCGGCATCGGCGCCCGAGTGGCCTTGTACGCCGCGAACTGCTCGTGGCGGAAGGTCGGGCCCGGCAGATCGAAGCAGGCGGCGACGTATTCCGGTTGCACGTCCTGGATGCCGCGCAGCAGGATGCTGCAGAAGCCGAAGACGGCGTTGACGAGCTCGCCCTTGCTGGTCGTCAGCGGCGGCAGGGCGTGGTAGCCGCGGTAGATGAGGCCGTTGCTGTCGAGCAGCATCAAGCGCGTCATTGGGGCCTCGGGCTGGGCGATCGGCGGCCGGCGCAGCAACCGCCGGTGAGCCCAAGTTTACCCCGGGGTTGCCGTTCGATCGGCGGACCTAGGCACCGACGCGGGCGGAGATCGCCTGGCACTAGCCGCGCTGGCGACGAACCCGGCGATCGACGAGACGAGGAACGCTCAGGAGCAGCACTCCGAGGATCAAGAGGCCGGCGAAGGCCGCGAATGCCACGCCGCGAGAGTCTGGCCCGCTGGCAGGTAGCGTGCCGCCGCCGCTGCTGTTGTTGGTCGCGGGGCTCGAAGAGCCACCCGAAACGGCGCCCTGTCCGCCGTTACTCGGCCCGAACGCGGTTTCGCCGGAGCTGCCTGGCTGGGCAGTCGAAGGCGCCTGCTTCCCGGTCTCATCTCCCGACGTGGCCGGGACGTGCGGCTGTGCCGGAGAAGCAACGACAGCTTGCGGTGCGACAGTCGAGCTGGGGCTGGCAGTTACGGCGACGCCACTCAGCGTATTCCGGCCCGCCCCGCTCTGATCCAAAGCTGGAGAAGCCGAGCCGTAAGCCACGTAGCCCGGCGCGGAAACCGGAGCCCGGTTGCCTGTCAACCCGGTGTCAAGGGTGGCGCTCCCGCCGCTCTGTGCGAAGACCGAAATAGCTCCCACGAACACGACACCGATCAGGCCGGCGGCAACCATCGAGCCCCCGAGCGCCTTCGTTCGACCGAGCCAGTCGAAGATCGCCCAGCCGATGCTTCGCCGGCCAAGACGCGCCGCGTCGGCCTCGGTAAGGGTGAAGTCGCGCGGCCGGGGCGGAGTCGGCAGGGCCGCGGTGGCTACGGCGATCGCCCCCAGATCCGCGAAGACGTTCGCGCAGTCCTGGCACGACGCGATCTGATCGAGGGCCCGACTCCGCTCCCGCTCGTCGACGTCGCCTCCGTAGAGGCGGGCGAGGAGCAGTTCGTCGTGGGTTGGGTGAGTCGCGGCGGTTCGGTCCATCACATCTCTCAGACGATCTCAGCCACGGAACAGTTCCCTGACCGGAGCCAGGGCGGCGCGGAGCGCCAGGCGGCCCCTGTGGATGCGCGACTTCACGGTCCCGACGGAGACGCCCATGATCCGCGCGATCTCCCCGTAGTCGTACCCCTCCACATCGTAGAGCACGATGCAGTTGCGCTGGTCGAAGGGCAGCGCAGCCAGGGCGGCTGCCAGGACGCGCGACCGCTCTCCGGCGATGGCCTTGTGCTCGGGCTCGACGTCCTGCCCCGCCGCGGGCTGCCAGCTCTCGTCCTCGAACTCCGGATAGGGCTGGGATGGCCGGCGACGCCGGGTTCGCTGGAGGTCCATGGCCGCGTTGACAGCGATCCGCCCCAGCCAGCTCTTCACGCTCCCGCCACGGAACGAGCCGAGGTTGCGATAGGCGCTGAGGAAGGCCTCCTGGACGGCGTCGGCGGCCTGGTCGCGATCCGGAACCAGCCGGTACACGAGTGCGAACAAGTGGTCCTGGTGGCGCACTACCAGCTGATTGAAGGCCTCGAGTTCGCCGCGGACGGCCTGGCCAACGAGGGCGACGTCGATCTTCTGGCCCGGGTCCTCGACCCGGCGAACGTCCGCCTCCACCTCGTCGGTCACGACTTGCCCATCAGACATGTTGGTTCCAATACGGCTTCGCCCTGTCGCGTCCGATCCGGCCGCGGCGCCGCGAGCCCAGCTCGGAGCTTAGCATCCGGCAGGCCCGACCCAGGCCGGCGGACAGCGTCGGCCGCAACCGGGCGCCCGCAGGCTGTACCATGCCGCCTGGCCCTGCCGACGTGGCGGAACTGGCATACGCGCTCGACTCAAAATCGAGTGGCCGTGAGGTCATGCGGGTTCAACTCCCGCCGTCGGCACCACGCTTCCACCTCCCCCGAACCGAGTTTCAGACTCGGGCCCACGGCCGCGTCACGCCGCCCAGGCGGGTGCGGCGCACTGGAAGGCTCGAGACTAGCAGCTGAAACCCCCGCCGCTGGTGCTGCCATCGCCTCCCGTTCCAGGCTGCGCGTTGTCGAGAGAGGTACCCACGACGTTGGTCTTGATGTAGTTCCAGGACGTCGAATCGACCGCCGGATAGTAGCCTTGTGCCTTGTTACCAATGTAGGTCATGCCAGCCTGCGTGGGGTCGATCTCAATTGGGGGAGGCAAGTCGTTGCCGGCGATGAGTTTTGCCAGACCCGCAAATTGCCGCACGGCATTGGCGTCGTTGAGCGGCAGATTGGTGTTGAACGCCCCGCCGAGGTCCCCGACCAGCGATCCCAGATCCGGTAGAAGCGCGCAGGGATCGGCCACCTTGGTACGGATCGCCTTCAGGACGATCTGCTGCCGCAGCATCCGGTTGAAATCGGTCGTGAACTCGCGTGTTCGGGCGTAGGCAAGCGCCCATTGGCCGCTCATGTGCTGCACACCGGGATATATCGTGAACGCAATGTCGGTGCCGTACTTGGTCGTGCTGGAGGTCGGCGTGATGGTCTGCTTGCCGCCGGACTTTGCGGCGTCGTCGATCATCTGCTGTACGACACTGAAGTCGTTCGCCACCGGGACGTTGTAACCTCCGTGGATCGGCACACAGTTGGCACTCTGATACCACTTTGCTGCCCATGTGCCCGCCGGCCCGCACGGCTCGTCGAAGACTTTCGTGGGAACGTTTATGTCAATTCCACCCAGGTCGTCGATCAGGGCCGCGAGGCCGTCGAGGTTGATCGTCACGAAGCCGTCCATGGTCAGGCCAGTGAGAACACCGACCGCTTGCTCAGTGGCCAGTGCGCCGCGAAACCAGGCGTGGGCTGCGTCCTGAGGGTAGCTCGGGAAGTTCGCTGGGTGGTTCCACGCTTCCATTGCCAGCCAGTTGAGCTCGGCCGAGGCCGGATTGTTGGGGTATCCGGACCAGGTGTAAGACGGGCAGCCATTGTTCGGCTTGGCATAGTGCTGGGCCACGTCCGCCGGCAGGGGGACACATGCGGTGTTCCTCCCCACGCCGATCAGGGCCGCACGGCGGGTCGCGATGTCGACATGGAGCACGATCATCGTGTCCGGTCTCAATCCGCTGCGATTCGGGCCAAAATCGGCGCCGATGAGGAGAACGTTAAGCTGGCCGGTGGACCAGTCGGTGCGGTTGCTGGTTACCTCGAAGGACGGCAGGGAGCTGGGATCGAACGTCGTGAGCGGCGGGACGGACGCGGCTGAACCCGAAGGATTCGGCTCGCCTGGGTCGGTTACGACCGGATTGTCGTCCCCCTCGTCAGGTGGCAGCGATGCATTCGCCATCGAATCGTCCGTCACCCAACAGGGAGTCTCCGCCGTGAGGCAGTACAGGGCGTGCTGCCAGGACATGTCAACTTCGGCGACGCCGGCGTGGACCCCGATCGCGCCCGTCATGATGACGACGACGCCGAGGATGGGTGCCCACTTCGCAGCGGACCGGTTCACCCGTCGCTCTTCGGGTTGCGCCTTGCGGGCCAGCAAGTAAGAGTCGACGATGGCCCACAGGTGATAGATGAACGCCACCAGATCCAAGATCAACAGGCTCGTCAGCCATCCCTGGTTGAGAGCCAGACCGAAGAGTGAGCTGCGGTCGAAGATCAGGATCGCTGCGAACCCTGCCAGCGTCGCCAGCACCGGAATCGCCACGATCACTCCCCGGCGTCGGTCTCCGGCGGCCGCCTGACCCAGGCCCGGGAACAGGAACGACAGCGCCGCCGCGACCACGGGTGATCCGATCAGAGACCGGTGGCTCGTCCCTGCAGTCCCCCCCGCCCCAGGATGGGCCCTTCGACTCCTCGATGGTTGTCGCCCAGTCATTGGCTAGCTATCCCCGATGCGAGCTGGCGGCGGTATGGTCGCTGAGACGCCCCGAGAGCGCCATCGTCACGAGTACCCGGCGGCTCCCGCCGGGATGGCTGGCCCCCTCTGCCCCGTCGACGACGGGCGGGCGAGTAGGGCAGCCGCGCGCATTGTAGCCGGGAGTCGATCCTGAAGGTGGCGTTGGGCAGGGCCACGCGGGTCTGGGAACGGCCTGGCCGCTAGAACCAGACGACGCCACTCGCGGTGGCCAATCCCACGACCAGGGCGACGAGCAGCCAGACGGCCACGATCGCGGCCCCGACGACGTAACGGCCGCGGCCCTGAAGCAGCCGGCGGGCCAGCCCGGTGACCCGCGCCGCGGGATCGCCCCGAGGTGCGCTCACGCCCTGGCCCCGACCGACAGCTCGAGACGGACCAGGCCCTCCCCCAGGCGCCGATGCACCTCAGAGATAAGCTCGGCGTCGTAGGCAACTCCGCTGCGAATCTCCAGCGGCAGCGTTCCTCCGCCCGGTCCCGGGATGTGGAAGACCACCCGCGTCGATCCAGGATGCCCCTTGAGCATCGCCCGCAGCTCCTCCATCGCCCACACGATGCGGTCGGTTCCCGCACCCCGGGTGAAGCGTACCTGGAGGACACCCGTGTCCGGAGCCTCGAGGGGGGCCGTGGGCGCCGCGGATGCACGGGCCGCAACGTCTCGCGCCTCGTCGGGCAGCGGCGGTTCCTCGCGGTCGGGCGCGAGCGTGGCGAAGTCGTTGGGGGCGGGCACGGACGAGAGGGGCTCGGCCGGGAGCGACGGCGTTGCCTCGGCCGGCGCGGGCGGCAGCGGGGCGATCTCAGCCGGCGCGGCGGAGCCCGGCGCGGGCGATCCGGGCGCATCGAGCACCGTCACTCCCCCGCCCCGCAGCGGTGAGACGCGAACTCTGGGCGCGGGCGGAACGACAGCCACGAGGGGCGCGGCAGGCGCGGGCGGCGCGGCAGGCGCGGGCGGCGCGGCGGACCTCGCATAACCATTGCCATTGCCGTTTCCGTTGCCACTCCCCGCGCCACTCCCCGGCGACCAGCGCCGACCGCCGCCCCTCCCGCGATCCCCGGCGGCCACTTCCTGGGCAATCGCCGCGGGTCCCCGGGCGGCGGCATCCTCCCAGATCCAGACTGCGTCGGCCAGCAACGACGCCTCCTCGCCGCGATGGTCGACCCGGCCGGCCACGAGCAGGATCGCACCCTCCGCGAACGTGCCGCCGGACGTTGCATACATGCGCGGGAAGACAACCACTTCCAGCGTACCCTGCAGGTCCTCGAGCATGGCGATGGCCATCGTCTCCTTGCTCCGCGTGACCACCGTCCGCAGCCCCGTGACGATGCCGCCCATCACGACGCGCTGGCCGTCCAGCGACTCATCCTTGAGATCCCCGGAGTACGCGGTTACGTACTGGGCGATCTGGTCCGACAGCGCCCCGAGCGGATGCTCGGAGAGATACAGACCAAGCAGTTCCTTTTCCCAGCGCAGCCGCTCGCGAGAGAGCGCCTCCGGGACCTGCGGCAGCGGCCGTTCCAGCGCCTCCGGCGACGAGCCCATGTCGAAGAGCGCGGTCTGGCCGCTGGTCCGATCGCGCTGGGCGGCCTGGCCGGCGGCCAGCGCATCGTCAAGCGCCTCGAGCAGCTGTGCCGGATGCCCGAACCGACTCATCGCCCCAACCTTGACGAGCGACTCCAGGACGCGCCGGTTGGCCAGCCGCAGATCGACGCGGGCGCAGAAGTCGGCCAGCGATCGGAAGTCGCCGTCGGCCTGACGCGCCCCGATGATCGATTCGATCGCCCCCCCGCCGACGTTCTTTACCGCCAGCAGGCCGAACCGGATGGCGTCGTCCTCGACCGTGAATTCGACGAACGAACGGTGGACGTCGGGCGGCCGGACTTCGATGCCTAGGCGCCGGCATTCGGCCACCGCGGCGGCGACCTTTTCCTCGTTGTCGCGGAAGGCCGTCAGGACGCTGGTCATGTATTCGACCGTGTAGTTCGCCTTCAGGTACGCCGTCTGGTAGGCGATCAAGCCGTAGCAGGTGGCGTGAGCCTTGTTGAAGCCGTACCGCTCGAAGGGCTGGAAGGCGGCGAAGACGGCATCGATGACCTGCGGCTTGACGCCCCGCTCGGCTGCCTGGCTGACGAACTTGTGCCGCATCTCGGTCATGAGAGCGGCCTTCTTCTTGCGGATCGCGTAACCGAGCATGTCGGCCTCGGGTCCGGTGAAGCCGGCGAGGGCCGTGGACGCGGACATGATGTCTTCCTGGTAGACGAAGACGCCGTACGTCCGGTTGAGGTACGGCTCGAGGAGCGGGTGCAGGTAGGTGACCTTTTCCTCGCCGTGCTTGCGGCGGATGTAGGCCGGGATGTTGTCCATCGGGCCCGGGCGGTAGAGCGCGACCATGGCGGCCAGGTCGAAGACCGTGCTCGGCCGAAGCTCGCGGATGTAGCGCCGNNATGCCCGCCGACTCGAGCTGGAATACGCCGGTCGTCTCGCCGGAGGCCAGCAGCTCGAAGGTCTTCGAATCGTCGAGCGGGATCTTCTCGAGGTCGATCTCCTGGCCGCGGTGCTCGCGGATCAGGTCGACTGCCTGGCGCAGGATGGTCAGGTTGGACAGACCCAGGAAGTCGAACTTGAGAAGACCCAACGCGTCGACGCCGTGCATCTCGTACTGGGTCATGACCGCGTCGGAGTTGGTCGCGCGCTGCAGCGGCATCAGCTCGGTCAGCGGCTCGCGGCTGATCACGACCCCGGCGGCATGCGTGGAGGCGTTGCGCGCCACGCCTTCCAGCTGCTTCGCGAACTCGATGACGCGATGGACCGGCGGCTCGTTCTGGTACATCTCCTTGAGCGCCGGGCTGGTCTCGATGGCCTCGTCGAGCTTGATGCCGAGCTGGTTCGGGACCGCCTTGGCGATACGGTCGCCCTCGCCGTAGCTCATCCCCACGACCCGCGCCACGTCGCGGATGGCGGCCCGGGCGAGCATCGTGCCGAAAGTGATGATCTGGGCAACGTGGTCGGCGCCGTACTTGCGGCTGACGTAGTTGATGACTTCCTCGCGCCGCCCGTCCTCGAAGTCGACGTCGATATCGGGCATGGTGACGCGGTCGGGGTTGAGGAACCGCTCGAACGGCAGCTGGTAGTGGATCGGGTCGACGGGCGTGATGCCCAGTGTGTAGGTCACGATGCTGCCGGGCGCCGAGCCGCGGACGGTGATGGC
>PMXQ01000002.1 GCA_003171065.1 Chloroflexota bacterium | reverse complement strand
GCCGCGTCGAGTCCAAAGTCGAGGCCGACACTGCGCTAGACCAGGCTGCCGCCGACCGAACGAAGACGTCTGAAAGGACCTCCTCTGCCCAGCCTTCGCTAGCCTCCGAACTCGAACGCCTGGCGACTCTTCACCGCCGGGGTGACCTGACAGCCGACGAATTCACCGCCGCGAAGAAGCAAGCACTAGGCCGACGATCGAACGACGGCATCAATCCAAGCGTGACGACGATGGGTGGCTAGCCGGAAGCTGGGCCCGCGGCGCCTCAGTCGGCCTGGTAGAGATGCGCAGCCTTTCTTGTGATCCGCCGCATTGCGTCACGGACTTCATACAAGATGTCATCTGCCGTGAGATCTGGATCCCTTTTCAGGAACTCCTGGCTGATGGCTAGAGCGTATTGTCCGAAAGAGATCTCGTATGACAAGCGCCTGAAGGCAACGTCCTCGACATCCCCCAGTCCCTGGGCAGCTACCACCATCGGATGGTCCAGGTTGATGAGGATGGATTTCGTCGTTTCGTCATAGACCGAGCGGTCTGCGTCTGCGCCCAAGTGGTCGTACCGAACTTGCAATCCGCCCCGCGGGCGCGGCTTGTCATCCATGCCGCCACGCGGGGCCACTCGGTCGGTGCCATCCGCATCAGGATGGCCGGGCCTTGCGAGGTCTGGGGCTTCACGACCGGCCGGAGTTGCCGCGGTCGTTGGCTGACGCTTGGCGCTGTCCAGCAAGCCAGACTCTTGGTCGCCCTCCGCCCATCGGTCCGGATCTGTGCCGCCGCCGCCGCTTCCAGCGGTAGCTACTGTCCCAGTGCGGCGCCGCATCGCAGTTATGTCCGCCAGCCTGTCGGCGACAGAGCCGAGGTCCTCGTTCAGGAGTTTCGCGATGCTTGCTGCGGCCACCTCGAGCTTCCTGAACTGAAGCTCCTGACGCCTCTGCCGCTGCTCTTCGACGAGCCCCTTTCTCACCAGCTCAAGATGACTACCGATGAAGCCGATGAGGACGCTGGCGACCGGATTGGATGGGTTCAGCTTGAGCGACCGACTCAGATCGTAGGCAGCGAGACCCTCCTCTCCTGTCTCCAGAGCTGGGACTTCGACGTCACCGAAGAGGTAGCTGCCGAACTCCTTGGCCTCGATGCCCGCGCTCTCAATGGCTACGAGCACGCCTGGGGCAGTTGTGACAGCGATGCCGTACAGCCCCTCAGAGAGCGGTGCCTGCGCAACGTGTATCGTCAGTTTCACATCCCCGATCGCGGATGCTTGCTGCTCGCTTGGGTGGACTTCATGGGTCGCGGCGATGGAGGGCTGCCAGGGTTCACAGAGATGTGACCCAACGTAGACAGTTGGCTCGATGGCTCGCCAATACGCCAATTGGCGTTCAACGTACTTGATCACAGGATCTGGCTGCAGTCGCTGAAGTAGCAGGTCCTCAATCGCGATCACCGTGCCGTTGGCCAAATCCGTCGCCGCGTCCCTTACGATCCAGGACAGGGGAATCTCTTGTCCCTCGGACGTCCGGATCGCGTCCAAGACGAGCTCGACGACATTTCGTCGTCCATTCTTGACAGTGCTGACCCGCAGCCTCTTGGCGATACCGAACGCAGCACTCTTCCCGGTCCCGAACTTGCCCCGACCTCGCTTTCCGATCTTCCGATCAGCGTTCTCGCCGTGCATGGTGAAGAACCTCTGAAGGTCCTGCTGATCCATGCCGCGGCCATTGTCCGAGATCGTCACAGCCCTTCGATGGGGATCCAGCGCTACCGTGACGGTTGGCTTCACGCCCGGTTCAACGTACTCCAGACCATTGACCACGTACTCCCAAACCGCCGCTTCGAGCGTACGGAAGAGCTGGGCTGTTTGGAGCAGGTCGCGGCCAACGTGTGTGCGGACGACTAGTTGCGGCTGGTTGGTGTTGGTCACTTGGCATCGACCTCCCCTTCGGTCTGCGACTGGACAATGGAAGCCATCTCCGCCAGGAAATGCTCTATTTGAGTGTCGCCCTCAAAGAGCTGAAGTAAGGCGCGGGCCTTGATCAGCCGGTCGTGAGGGCCTGTATACCTGTCGATTCTGAAGACACTGGACGCTTCGCTCGCAGATGGGGACACGCCCGCCGTCCATTTGATCCAGGCGTCAGATCTCGTGAGGCGGATCCGCTCACGCTCTCGATGCTGCGTCTCCGGCCGTTTCACCTTGGCTTCTGTTCCGCTCCCTGGATTGCCAAATGCAGCGAGCAGAGACTCACCGTGCACCGAGAACCAGGCAACTCCCTGATTCGTCAACAGCCAGCCGCCTCGGCCCCGGCCTTGAACCAGGGATCCTGACTTCGCCCGGCTGGCGTCCACAAGTGCAACACGAACGAGCTCAAGGTTGATCCTGTCTGGGTATCGGCGCCACGCGAATGCACTGGCGGCAAGCTCGTGGGCCTTGACTGCGATGTCTTCGGTATCGAACGGTTGATCGGCCCCGCCCAGAAGGGCTAATGCCAGGGTCACGAGTTCAGGCTTGGAGACGCTTATTGCTGTCACACTCATGCCACCTCGTGTTCATCCGATCGGACAAGCCCGCCCACGACCTGCCTGTCGAGGGATAGGCGGACGGTCGAGGCTGTCAGGTCGAACTCGGCCCTGAGTACGTCGCCCTTGCAGGTCCCAGCCGCCTGGAGCAACCGTGAGTAACCCCACGAGAGACCCTTGGGATCGAAGCGAATCGTTCCTGCCGCAGTTCCGCTCTCGTCTTGTGCGGCGAAGGAACGGCCCGCAAGGTACGGCCCGAGAGGACGAGGAACCCCCACGACAAGTGACCATCCGTTGCCGAGCTCACGGGTCAACAGTAGCGTGCCTCGCTCAGTCCACTCGTCCGTCGACAGTCGTTGCTTTCGCTCTCCGCGCTTCACCTCGAGGGCCGCCGGTGAAACATCGTTTCCGCGTAGAACCCAGCGATCCTGCGCCGGGTTGTCGAGGATCGGGCTGTACGTCGTGTACACGCTGAACGTGTTCGGGTTCATTCCCGCCGCCACAGCCTGCGCGAACAACTCGCCTCGGTCGAGTACGCCATCCGGTGCCGCTTGCAGGATGTCGTAGAAGATCATTTCCGTTACATCAAGGACATCCTCAGGACCAAGAACGGTCTGGGATGAGACAACATCATCGGAATCGACGGAAAACCCTGGATGCTGCCGATAGAACATGCGAAGGGCCTGAGCGGGAGGAATGTGCGGTAGCCGGTGTAGTCGGAATTGGCGATCCAACCCGTCGCGCACCTCCGCGACCTTCAGTGGTCCGCACGCCGAGAGCATCTTGCGCGTGAGATTCACGAGACGGTTCCGTTTCGGTCCCGTGTTCGGGTTCCAGAACCAGTCCTGGTCAAGGAATCGGGCCCAGAGGGACCTGTCGAGCAACGTTCGAATGCTGGAACGATCTAGAGAGATCTCTGCCGACTCGCAGACCCAGTCGAGGGAAACGACACCCACGGAATGCGTAAGGCCCTTTGCCCTTCGTAGCGCGTCCTCGATGGCTGGCGTCCTTGTGGCCAGCCTGGACTGATACTGTGAGAACTCCGCCGACGCGCCCAACAGGTCAAGAAGCAGAGCTACGCCAGCAGCAGGCAGGGCCGCGCTAGTAAGTCCGGCGCGGCACAGGAGGAACCCGGCGGCTTCCTGAGGGTTGCGACACTCCCTGATCAGCTCACAAGACTTGACCAGCGCCTCCGAGTCGGGCACGCAACATCGGCGCAGTCGCTCCACCAGCTTCCGTTGAAGCTGTCGGACTCTTTCGCGGGTTATGCCGCATTCCTGCCCAACCTCCTCAAGTGTTGGGCACGCGGCACCCCCCCAACCGATCCGGCTCATGAGTGCGACGCGACGTTCTCGAGGCCATCGCGGGACAGCTAGCTGGATCCACTCCGCCAGCGCATGGTCGAGGGGTGCCGTGGGCGAAGCCTCGCTGGGCTTGCTGCCCAAAGCCTGGACGTCCCAGAGCGCCATCTGCTGCCCCCGCCGCATCCTTCACCTCGACGTTGTCGTCAAGGCTACCGCTTACCAACCGCAGCTTGTGCAGTACCTATGTCTCATGGGATCTGCTGGCCGCTATGGGAAGGCGTCGTCGGTCTAGTCGGCGACTGCGGAATGTGAGGTAGGCGGACCATAGCCGGCCATGGTCCAGCGCCAGGATCTTGTCGGCGATGGAAGCGGCCGCTCTGAGGTCGCCAGCGACGCGGAGGGCATTGATGCGGTCGAATTCGGCTGACAAACGCTCCGCTAGACGGGCGCTCAGTAACGGCACTTGTAGCCGCTCTGCTTCCTTGGTCTCGAGCTTGAGGACTCCGCCACCGTAGGCACGGCCTTCGATTTCGGCGCTCAGCAGCGTGAGCGAACTGCACATGGCGGCGGCGAGAGTGCGAACGGGAGGCGCTGCGGACCTCAGGCTTACACCGTGGAGCAGGTTGCTGGATCGCGCATCTGCGTCATTCACGATGAGGCGCGGGCCGTGATGGTTCATATACGGCAGGAATGCCTGCGGCTTGGAGCGTGGGAGTGGGACGGCGTACCAGGGGCGGCGCATCCTGCACTTGTAGTGATCGGCGATGCCCGCCGTTTCGCCCTCGGCCAGGTATGCGAGCAGATGTCTGTTCGAGGGCTTGGGCTTGCCGGCCATGTCGAGCAGCAAGCGCGTATGCTCGTTGCGTGCGACTAGGCCGGGCACATCTGCCGGCCGTCGAATGGTTGGCGTCAGAACCGAAGGTGGCAGCTTTCGAAAGGTAGCTTCCTCGAGCGAGAGGACAAAAAAGCCGTTCGCGCCGGAGACGTATCCGATGTCCACGCTCGCGATCGAACCGAGAGGCTCGGAGATGGCAGACTCAATCGCCTCTTGGTAGACGGCTCCGGCCTCGAAGTCGACCGATTGGCTCCAGCGCGCGGGAGGGGTCGCGCTTGCCCGAGACAGGTGTGCGCCTAGGTCGACCGTCACCAGGCTCCGTTCGTCGGGAAGGCGGATGACGCGCAGGCCGAGATGATCATCGTTGGACGCGAGGAGCAGCAGTGCATCCACCTGCGCGTCGGGGAAGACCATGCGGTCGAAGGCGACGATGACAACCGAACCGAAGTGTGCCATCAACAGATCGCGGACCGGCCGGCCATAGTCGGCATGAAGCAACTCGGCCGGGAGTACGAGTGCGAGTCGGCCCCCCGGACCGAGGAAACCGACCGAATGGACGACGAAGTGGGCCCACGAGGACGCCAACCGCGTGAGTTCGACGCCCTGACCGCGTGCGCGGGCAAGGCCCTTGCGACGATCCTCGCCGACGAAACCGTGGTAACGGATGTACGGCGGGTTGCCGATGACGGCATCGACTGCCGGCAGTGACGATGGATCGACGTCGAAGAAGTCGGCAGTCCGGATTTGCGCGCCCTCATACAGAACTCGAGCTTTGTCGGCCTCGGCCCCGTCTCGTTCAACCCCGACCAGTCGACCAAGCAGGTTGCCGGCGCCGAGCTCTGTGAGACGCTCGCTGATCGAGCCCAGGAAAGCGCCGTCGCCGCAGGAAGGCTCGAGTACGAGATCATCGGCCGAACGAATCGCCCAACGCGAAAGAAAGCACGTGAGTTCGGGTGGCGTGTAGAACCCGCCTCTGGCCTTCTGCTGTTCTCTGGTGGGAGCCGCGGTCGAGATCATCGCTGCCGTCCTAGCGTCAGTCAGGCCGTTCGTCGGCAGGATCCGGATCGACTTTGCTCAAAGCAGTTTGCGCCTCGGCAGCCGGACCGAGTGCCTCCGCGCCGATCGGGGTGATGGGCTGATCCCGCAGGGCGACAAGGTCCTGGCAGGCTCGGTAAAGAACCTGGCCAAAGCCTAGATGGCGAGGCACGCCAAGGACTTTGTATGACGTCGGCTGAGACTCCGAGGCCGGACCAAAGCAGAAGAGACCAACGCCATCCATGACCTGAGTTGCCATCTCGCCGAGTGCGACGGTGGCGTCGAAGTCGGCTGGGCCAACCACTCGGACCGACATGAAGAGATACGACTTGGGCGGCACCGAACGCAACCACGACGTCAGGTTTCCAGTCGGTGCGGACGCTACGAGTCCCCGACCTGACATCATTTGGCCGTAGGCCGCTTTGAGGTCGATCGTCTTGAATGCCGCCTCTTTGATTCGTTTTGGGAGATCCGCCGACCCGGGGCGACCAATTGCCTCTTGCGCCAGTGATCGCGGATGTCGCGGAGTTCCGGCCGCCTTGACCTCCAGGGTGAATCTGATGATGCCGGTATCCGGGTAGGTAACGTCGAGGTTGTGGCTCGGGAAGACGAACCCTGACATGCCTTTGCGTGGGACTAGTTTGACGCCTGTGCCGCGCTCTAGGAGCAGCGCGATTAGGTCGTTGAGGAAGTCGCCCTTTCCATTCTGCCTGTCGCCCTGGTCAGCTCGACCGGCCGCAACGTTGCGATCGAACTCCTCCATCGCTGACATGAAGTCGCTCTCGACGTCGCTCCAGGCGCCTGTCCTCTTCGCTTCGGCAGCGCGATACATGTGCAGCAAAGGCTCACAAGCAGGTTTCCTGGCCACGAGCCTACTGGTGGTTCTGGTTCCGTTTGTGGAATTAGTCATGGCTCGGAAGCGCCCAGTCAGTGGGCGCGAGGCCTAACCGACCGCCGCGAAGCCCATTCCGCATCGAGTATCTCCCTCTGCTTGCCCGGGCCCACTGCCACGAGAGGCTCATAGCCGATCCCGGTCAGGAAACGCAGATCGACGTTCAACCGATAGACGTCTACGGCTCCTCGGGTAGCCCCGGGATTGCCCGATCGCCAGTGCTCAATTGAGCGAAGCCGCTCATCTTCTGCAAAATGGTCAGCAACTTGCTGCGCGTACTCAGAGTTCCTGCCGCGAGAGAGCAGATAGATACTCCGATGGGCATGCTGCAAAGCCCACTCAACTGCCTTGCGGTAGGGATCGCTGCCTTTGGCCGCGTATACGGCGGGCTTCGCCACAAGGATGAACTTGGCCTTGATCTCACGGCCAGAGAAGTCGAGCCTCGCGGTACCAACGTCACCGTGCTCGCGTGTGGCTATCGAGTACAAGAACTCCACGAACTCAGCTGTCTCCAGCGCGACATCCTCTTGAGTGAATTTGCCCGCCATGCGAGTCCCGAGGTCTCTGAATTCGGCAACCAGGACTGTGTGGAACAGGAAATCTTCCCGGAGTCGTTCGAGTTTCAAGGTGAGGTCGCGAAGTCGGGACCTTTCGCGAATGGCCGGAGACCATATCTGCTCAAGGAATTGGGCTACGGCATCGGGATCGCTCTCGGACAAGAGATCCTTTGCCACCACGAAGTCGATGCCCTGGGAGACCTCAGGATCGAGATGGAGGCGAGCTTTCGGTAGCACGGCCAGCCGGGCGTATGCCCAGGCTGCGGCGACGACATTCCTGGTCCAGTCGTCGTGATGGGCAATGCCGACAACGAAGGTCCCGTCGGGCAGCTCGCGGAGTGATTCGCCGGACTTGAGGAATTCGAATCGTACAGATGTCGGGACTGCTCCCACGCATGTCCCGCTGAGTCGCGCGAGAGACGCCTGCAGTTTGCCTTCGACATCCTGCTTGACCGTCTGTCTCTCAAGCTCGTGGCTAACCCAGGCGATTCTGGCAAGACCCTTGGCTGCCAACTGTTTGCTTTCGTTTGGGAAGGCCTTGACGATCACCGCGAAGGGTGTCAGCCCGATCGGGATGGCCACCAAGACAGTGAGCAACTCCCTCGGCCACGGTATGAGCGTCACGCAAATCAGCAGTGCGCAGCACGACAAAGCGGCCAAGACCAAAGCGCGACGAGGCGTCCCGATGAGCAGCCGAACAGGACGCGGGCTACCGCTCATGGTGCCAGCCGTTCCCGAGCACGAAGCAGGTGAAGCATATCGGCAGCAGGGCGGCGTCTTGCTTGATGTAGCCGGCCGCCATGCCCGCACCCTCCGTGCCGCACTCCGAGCAATGCCACTCGGTGACGGAATCTGCGCCCATGATCTTCGCCAGATCCTGCTCGTGAAGTGCTGGCAGCGTCTCCACGCTTGGAACCGGCAGGTGCTGACCCATTGACCTCTTCCCGTGCTGGAGTTGATGGATATCAGACTCCCGGTCGGTCGTGACAGCTAGCCTGGCACTATCGCTCCCTGGATCGTCGTGAATCACGAGCACCCGCTCGTGGAGCCGCAGTTGAGGCACTTGTAGCAGCTGCCGTTGCGGACCATGATCGAGCCGCATTCGGCGCAGCTGGGGGCGTCGGCCTGGGAGGTGAAGGTGACCTGGGCTCGGCCGATGCCGAGGCTGCCTAGCGTGGCGCGGGGTTTAACGCCAGCGCCAGCTGGCGCGTTGCCGTTGGATGGGGGAGTGGCGCCCTCTTTGGCGAGCGGCATGGTGGCTACCGCGTTCGGGGCCGCAGGCGCGGCCTCGTCAGAGGCCGCAGTGCCACTCAGCGGTGAAGCCGGCGCAGCGGCATGAGAATCGCCAATCCCTGAGGTCCCGGCGCTGCTGGCTCCGGCGCCTCCGCCTAGACCCAGGTTTAGCGGCTGCACCGTGGTTTCCGCGTTCGCCGAACGGTCGACTAGACCCAACGTCGCTCGGTCTTCCGGCGGGAGGAAGCGGGAGCCCATCCAGCGGAAGATGTAGTCCACGATGGACTTGGCGATCGGGATTTCGGGGTTGCTCGTGAAGCCGGACGGCTCGAAGCGGACGTGGGCGAACTTGTGGACCAGGTCGTGGAGCGGCACGCCGTACTGGAGGGCGACGCTGACCGTGGTCGCGAAGCTGTCCATGAGGCCGCTGATCGTGGAGCCTTCCTTGGCCATCTTGAGGAAGATCTCGCCGGGCTGACCGTCGGGGTAGAGGCCGACGGTGATGTAGCCCTCGTGGCCGGCGATGTCGAACTTGTGGGTGACGGCGTTGCGCTCGACCGGGAGGCGGCGCCGGTAGGCGTGCGGCTCGGCGGCGATCGTTGGGGCGAGGATTTCGGCCGCGGCCGCGTCGCCACTCTTCTTCTTCCCGGTCATCAGCGGCTGGCTGCGCTTCGAGTTGTCGCGGTAGATCGCGATGGCCTTGAGGCCCAGACGCCAGCCCTCGAGGTAGACCGTCTCGATCTCCTCGGCCGTGGCGGCTTCGGGCATGTTGACGGTCTTGCTGATCGCGCCCGACAGGAACGGCTGGACCGCCGCCATCATGCGGAGGTGGCCCAGGTAGTGGATGGAGCGCGTGCCGTTCATCGGCTTGAAGGCGCAATCGAAGACCGACAGGTGCTCGGGCCGCAGCTCGGGCGCGCCTTCGATGGTCTCGCGCTCGTTGACGTAGGCGACGATGGCATCGACCTGTTCGTGCGTGTAGCCGAGCTTGCGCAGGGCGCCCGGGACGGTCTGGTTGACGATCTTGAGGAAGCCCTCGCCCACGAGCTTCTTGTACTTCACGAGGGCGATGTCGGGCTCGATGCCGGTGGTATCGCAATCCATCATGAAAGAAATAGTTCCCGTGGGGGCGAGCAAACTGGTTTGTGCGTTTCTAAATCCGTGCTGGCGTCCCAAAGACAGAGTTTCGTCCCAAATATCCCGTGCTGCGCGGTGCATGTCGGCGGGCACTGACTGCTTGTCGGGGATGCCGTGGGCGGCGTCGCGATGCTTCTCGATGACACGCAGGAACGGCGCCTCGTTCTTGCGGTACTCGGCGAACGGGCCGCCGTGGTCGCGGGCGATGATCGCGCTCTGACGGTAGGCCTCGGCGGTCATGATCGAGGTGATGGCGGCGGCGTAGGCCTGGCCCTCGGCCGAGTCGTAGGCGAGGCCGCGGCTCATCAGCAGCGCGCCGAGGTTGGCGTATCCGAGCCCGAGCGGCCGGAACAGGTGTGAGTTGTCGGTGATCATCGGCGTCGGATAGCTGGCGTTGTCGACCAGGATCTCCTGCGCGGTAATGGTCACGCGGCTGGCGTACACAAAGCCATCGACGTCGAACTCGCCGTCGTCCCGCACGAACTTCATCAGGTTCAGGCTGGCGAGGTTGCAGCTCGTGTCGTTGAGGAAGCTGAACTCGGAGCACGGGTTGGTGGCGTACTGGCGGTCCGAGTTGGAGACCGGGTTCCAGTCGTTGATCGTGGTGTCGTACTGGATGCCGGGGTCGCCGCAGACCCAGGCCGCGTCGGCCATCTCGCGGAAGAGGGTGCGGGCCTTGTAGGTGTCCATCGGCTTGCCGTCGACGACGGCGCGCGTGGTCCATGAGCCATCGGCCACGACGGCGCGCATGAAGTCGTCCGTGACGCGGACCGAATGGTTGGCGTTCTGGAAGGCGACCGAACCGTAGGCCTCGCCGGTGAACGACGGGTCGTAGCCGGCCTCGATCAGGGCCCAGGCCTTCTTCTCCTCGCGGAGCTTGCTGTTGATGAAGTCCTCGATGTCGGGGTGGGTGACATCGAGGATGACCATCTTGGCGGC
>PMXQ01000107.1 GCA_003171065.1 Chloroflexota bacterium | reverse complement strand
GTCAGGTTGTCGAGGCCCTCGCGAGCGGCCAGCGAGATGCCGGCCAGCGCCTCGGGCTCGTCCATCTCGCCGTCTCCGAGGAAGGCCCAGACGCGGCTGGCCGAGGTGTCCGTCAGGCCTCGATTGGCGAGGTAGCGGTTGAGCCGCGCCTGATAGACGGCCGCCAGCGGGCCCAGGCCCATCGACACGGTCGGGAACTCCCAGAAGTCCGGCAGGGTTCGAGGGTGCGGGTAGCTCGGTAACCCGACGCCACCCGACAGGGCCTCCTGGCGGAAGCGGTCCAGGTTTGCCTCCGTGAGCCGGCCTTCGAGGAATGCCCGGGCGTAGATCCCGGGGGCCGCGTGGCCCTGGAAGAAGATCTGATCGCCCGAGCCGCCGGCGTCCTTGCCGCGGAAGAAATGGTTGAAGCCGACCTCGTACAGCGTGGCGGCGCTGGCGTAGGTGGCCAGGTGCCCGCCGATGCCGGGGAACCGCTCGTTGGCCCGCATGACCATCGCCACGGCGTTCCAGCGGATCAGCCGGCGGATGCGGCGTTCCATCTCCTCGTCGCCCGGGAAGAACGGCTCCTGCTCGGGGCTGATGGTGTTGATGTAGCGGGTTTGAGTCAGCGGCGGCAGGCCGACATGCAGCTGGCGCGACCGCTTCAGCAGCTTGTACAGGACAAATCGGGCGCGCTCGTCGCCCTCCTCGGCATGGATCTGGTCGAGCGCGTCGAGCCATTCCTGCGTCTCGGCAGGATCCGTGTCGGGCAGCTGTTGCTTGAACTGATCGAAGTACATCGTCGACTGCGTCTCCAGGCCCGCTGTCGAGGGGCAAGCGCCCGCACCGCGAGTACCTGAGTCGCAGGGTAGCCGATCGCGCGCCGGGCGTCGTTCGGGTAGGTCGCCGGACCGGCCGCGAGAACGGCCGCGAGAACGGCCGCGAGAACGGCCACCGGCCCGGGGCCTCGCCGCGATCGGTCGAATCTCGCGTTGAGCGCTGAATCGGTGCAAAGTAGCGGGGTATTCCCGTCCATGAAGATACGCGCCGGCCGACCGGCCGTGGCAGATTCACAGCGAAGAGAGGGCCGTGAGCACTCAACCCCTGGTCCTCGTGGCCGACGATGAGCCACGCATCACCAAGCTGGTTTCCCTTGCTCTGAACGCAGAAGGATTCCGCGTGGTCACCGCCTCCGGCGGCGAGGAGGCTCTCCAGAAGGCTGAGGAGGTCCGGCCGGACATCGTCCTGCTCGACATCGTCATGCCGGGCATCGACGGCATCGAGGTCATGCGACAGCTGCGCGAGCGCCGGCCCGTCCCGGTAATCCTTCTGACCGCCAAGGGCTCCACCTCGGACAAGGCCAAGGGGCTGGACCTGGGGGCGGACGACTACGTCGCCAAGCCGTTCGACCTGGACGAGCTGGCGGCGCGGGTCCGGGCGGTGCTGCGCAGGGCCACGGGAGTGGCGCCAGGCGGTGGCGTGGTGCGTTTCGACGACGTCGAGATCGACCTGGAGCGACGCATGGTCAGCCGCGGCGGCGAGCTCGTTCAGCTGTCACGGACCGAGTGGCTGCTGCTTCAGCACCTGGCCACGAACGCGGGCAAGGTCGTGCTGCACACCGAGCTGCTGACAAAGGTCTGGGGGCCAGAGTATCGCGACGACCTGCAGTACCTGCGGGTCTGGGTCAGTCGCGTCCGGCGCAAGCTCGGCGCCAGGCCGGGCGAGCCGGGCCGGATCAAGACGTTCCAGGGCATCGGATACCTGCTCGACGTCGACGGCTCCAGAACCGACAGCGCAGCTGGGGACGGCGTTCACCCGTCACGGGACGGCGCCAGCTCAGCCCAGAAACGAGACAAGCGGCCCGGGGAGGGGGACCCAGGCCGCTTGCTTCCTTAGAAGACGCCCCGTCACCGGCGTCTCCGTCCTAGTCGCTAACCCAATGGAACTAACAAGATCCTAGCCGGGGCGACCTTCCGAGCGCGTCCTGCTCGAAGGCGTAGCCGTTGCAGCCTCGTTGCAGCGGTAACGATCCGCCGGGACACGCCGGAACGGCAGATCAGCCGCTTGCGCCTTCGGTCAGCATCGCGTACAAACCCGGATAGCCGCGTGGTTTGGCGCGCCAAACGAGCCTCGGGGCTCGCCCCTCAAGCAAGAGGTAAGCCAGGAGATGTCGAGCAGCTGGGGATCTCCACAGCGCGGCCGGTGGTCGGTAGAGGACCCGGACTCGCGCTACGGCCCGCTCGTCGGGCTGGTGATCGTGGATGTTCAGAACGACTTCGCCGATCCCGCCGGCAGTCTCCACGTCAAGGGCGGCGCGGAGATCATTCCGCTGGTCAACGCGGAGATCGAGCGGGCGCTCGAGGCCGGCGCGGCAGTCTTGTACACGCAGGACTGGCATCCGGCCCACACGCCCCACTTCGCCGGGGACGGTGGCATCTGGCCCGCCCACTGCGTCCAGGAGACGTGGGGCGCGCAGCTTCATCCGAAGCTGTCGGTACGCGGGCCGATCGTCCGCAAAGGCGCTCACGGCGAAGACGGTTACTCGGGCTTCTCGATGCGGAACCCGGCGGGCGGTCATCCGATCCCGACGGAGCTCGACGCCACACTGGCCCGCGGCGGAGCGAAGCGGATCGTGGTCTGCGGTCTTGCCACGGACTACTGCGTCAGGGCCACAGCCCTCGACGGCGTGCGGCTGGGCTACGAGACGGCCGTGCTGCGGGATGCGGTTCGAGCCGTGGACCTTGCGCCGGGCGACGGTGAACATGCCCTGGACGAGCTTGCCGCGGCGGGAGTCACACTTGTGGGCGATCGAGCCCCAGGGCGCTGAAGCTCCCCGGTGCAGCTCCATCTCGTCGACGCCACTTATGAGCTGTTCCGAGCCCACTACAGCCCGCGCCCCCCGGTTCACGCCCCGGACGGAAGGGACGTTGGGGCAGTCACGGGCCTGATCTACACCATACTGACGCTGCTGCGAGACGAGGGCGCAACGCACGTTGGCTGCGCCACGGATCACGTCATCCGCTCCTTCCGCAACGGGCTGTACGGCGGCTACAAGACAGAGGCCGGCGTCCCGGCCGAACTGCTGGCGCAGTTCCCCCTGGCCGAGCGGGCGATGGAGGCGCTCGGGGTCGTCGTCTGGCCGATGGTCGAATTCGAGGCCGACGACGCCCTGGCGAGCGCCGCGGCTCGATGGGGCGACCGGCCCGGGATCGAACGGATCTGGATCTGCACGCCCGACAAGGACCTGGCCCAGTGCGTCCGGGGCGAGCGGGTGATCATGCGCGACCGGCGGCGTCGGCGAACGATCGACGAGACGGGCGTTCGCGAGCGGTGGGGCGTGGCGCCCGAATCGATCCCGGACTACCTGGCCCTGGTCGGCGATGCGGCGGATGGCTTCCCCGGCCTGCCGCGCTGGGGAGCGCGGTCGGCGGCCGCGGTGCTGGCACGGTTCGGGCACCTGGAGGCGATCCCGGCGGCCGTGGGTGAATGGCACGTGAACGTGCGCTCGGCCACCGGCCTCAACGCCACGCTGCGGGCCCGCTGGGACGAGGCGCTACTCTACCGGCGCCTGGCGACGCTGCGCCTGGACGTGCCGCTCCCTCAGACCGACCCGGATGAGCTGCGCTGGCGCGGAGCGCGACGGGGTCCGTTCCTGGCCCTATGCGAAGAGCTTGGTTCCCGGGCGCTGGCCGAACGGCCGCACCTCTGGCAGGGCTGACGCCTCATAGGCGCCGGTGGCGGCTCTCGACGGCCGCGCTACCTGAGCATCTTCAGCATCGCGGCGTGGTGGCCCGGGGCAGCAGCCAGGCACGACCACTTCCTGGCCGGCCGTTCGAGATCGAACCACGGCCCGCCATCCAGGCTCGTGACCGTCGCGCCGGCCCGCTCGGCGATCAGCCCCGCAGCGGCCACGTCCCAGGCGGATATCCCGGCGCCCTGGGCGTAGACGTCGAAGCGGCCGCAGGCCACGTACGCAAGCGTCAGGGCCGCGCAGCCCATCGATCGATTGGCCCGGATGCTCTTGAGAGCCTCGCGGCGCTTGCGCACGGTGCCACGTCCCCCGACGGCGAGGGTGACGACGAGGTCCGCGAGCAGCTCCTTGCGGCCGACTCGGATGGGTTCGCCGTTCCGCAGCGACGGTCCGTCGATCGAGCTCGCGAAGGTCTCGTCGCGCGTGGGGTCGTAGACGACGCCCACTACGGGCCTGCCGTCCGCAACCAGCGCGATCGAGATGCAGAAGAACGGGATGCCATTGGCATAGTTGATCGTGCCGTCGAGCGGGTCGACGATCCAGACGCGATCGGATTTCGCCTCGCCCGCGGCCGCCACTTCGCCGATCTCCTCGGCGTGGAAGGCGTCGTCCGGATACCGCGCCCGGACCGCCTCCATGACTAGCGCCTCGCAGAGGTGGTCCACCTCGGTCACCACGTCGCGCGGCCCCTTGGCCTCGACACGTTCCAATCGCTCGTAGCGATCCATCTGGATCTGGCCGGCCCGGTGGGCCAGCTCTATCGCAAGCGCCAGTTCGGGGCCGAACGCGGTCGACCGGCCGAGATCGCGCCCGCCGGCCCGGCCTGGCGCGGACGCAGCCGCCATCAGGCCGAAGTCCCGGCTTCGAGGGCGATCTCGATCGTCCGCTCGATCGACTCGTTCAGCTCGTCGAGCGGAAGGTACGACTCGTCGGAGGTGACATCTTCGGAGAGCACGTCGCTCACCGTGAGGATCGTGGCCGCGGCCACGTCCGCGCCGGCCGCCTTCGCCCGGGACACCAGGTAATACAGAACCGAGGTCTCCATCTCGAAGGCGAGGATGCCCCGGTCGCGCCACTTGGAGAAGTAGTCCGGGTCGGGGTTGTAGAAGACATCGACCGTCGCGACCTGGCCGACGTGGGGCTTCTGACCGCGGCGCTCGGCCGTTTCCACAAGGGCCCGAACCAGGCCGAAGTCGGCCGTGGGCGCGTAGGCGTCGCCGTGGAGGTAAGTTCTGGTAGCGCCGTCGACCGGGGCGGCTGACTCGGCGATGACGATCTCGCCGGTCTTGATTCCCGGCCCGATGCCGCCGCAGGTCCCAACGCGGATGAGGCGCCGCGCGCCGAGCCGGAGGAGCTCCTCAACCACTATCGACATGCTCGGAGCGCCCATGCCGCTGGTCTGGACGCTCACCGGGACGCCGCGATAGGTCCCGGTGTAGCCGAGCAAGCCACGATGAGAGGTGACCTCACGGGCGGCTCCGGGGCCGCCGTCGAACTTCTCGGCGATCCACGTGGCACGGTTGGGGTCGCCCGGGAGCAGCACGAGCGGGGCGTAATCATCGGCCTCGGCGCGTAGATGGATCTGCGGCATCGATTGCTCCAGCTGGGCTTGGGTGGCTCATTCGAGTCTACTCTGGTCCGGTCCCGCGCCAGTTCACCGCGGATCACCGTGACCGCCTGAGCACCGAGCATCGCCCCCTCGCCCGCGACTGATCTCCGCCGCAACCGCCTGAATCCATGTCGGATCGGCCGGAGAGGCGGGCAAACAGACTCCGCCTGGATTACCTGCGTATTGACAAAACGCGAACGCGTCGACCCGAGGCAACGGAATCGATGTGGGTCCGCTGCCGGTTAGGGCGGGTCGAGAAGGAATCTGTGAGGTTAAGTGTGGACAAACGGTGGAAAACCTGGGATACATATGCACGCACGATGTGTTCGATTTGTGGAATTCATCGTATGGTACCGATGTCCCAGGCGTTGCCCCGTACCAGTGGTTGCTAGGACTGGCGCAAGGTAGAGCCAAGATGAGACACTCCTGACCCTCGTTTGACCGGTTCCATCTCCCGGCCAAGGTGCCCGCCATGAGGGTCGTAGATAGGCGAGGAAGCAGCGTGCGGCTCTTCAGGATTCGGCAGGGGTCAGTCGAGCGACTTCTGTGGACTCGTGACAGTCGGCTCGCGTCGATGCTGAAACAGCAGCTGCTGCAGGCACGCGCGATCGAGCTCGCGGACTCGGGCTGGTGTGTCATCGCCCCCGCGCAGGATCTCACCCAGGACCTGGCGACTCGTCTCGCACAGGGCATGGCCTTCGGCATCGCCGACGTCGATCCTTCCGAGCCGCCGACCGAGCGATACCTCGTTGCTCTCGGGTCAGCGGTCCAGATATCGGGCCTGGGCGATCGCATCGGCATGGGCGAGACCCCGGAGATCGCCAGCCGCAAGGTGATGTCGCTGTTCTTCGCCTGCCACGAGCACCACGTCGAGTTCCAGCCGATCGTGGACCTCGGGACACTGAAGGCGCACGAATGGGAGTGCCTGTTTCGCCTGAGCCCCGGCATGGGATCCATTACCATCGCCGACGTCGTTGAGGCGGCGCTCGCGGCCAGGCGCCCCGTCGACCTCGACACCTTCATCGTCGACGCCACACTGGCCAGGATCGCCGAGGTCGCCGAACCGGGTCCCGCCGGACGACGGATGAAATTCGGGGTCAACTTCCTGCCGGCCAGCCTGCTGGCCCCCTCATTCGAGGCCGAGGTGCTTGCCGAGCAGGTTCGAGCGGTCGGCCTGTCGCCCCATCAGATCATCGTCGAGTGCACGGAGCAGCAGGCATTTCACGATGTGCCTCGCCTGAAGAAGCAGGTGCGCGCGCTGCGGCGCCTCGGGTTCGGCTTCGCCGTCGATGACGCCGGCGCCGGCTACGCGAGCTTCACCGTCATCGCGGCCCTGGAGCCCACGATCATCAAGATCGACCGCGAGATCGTCCAGGGCGTCGGCAACAAGGACGCGGAGGCGAAGAAAGCCCTGGTCGAGGCGTTCGTCTCCTTCAGCCGCCGCATCGGCGCCCAGACTATCGCGGAGGGGATCGAGACCCGCCGCGACCTGCTGGCCCTGCAGGATCGAGAGGTCGACTTCGGCCAGGGCTACCTGCTCGGTCGGTCGTCCCGCACCCCCGTTCAGCCGCGGCATCTGCGCGATGCCGACGATCTGACGCTGGTGATCTCGACGGCGGCCAGCTGGGACGGAGCGGTCCGCACCCGAGTGGCTTCGGGTCGCTAGAGCCGGCTCCGGGCGAGGCCGTCGCCTGCCTGAGCCGGGCAAGGCCGCCTCGTTTGCGAGGCAGGGCCCGGACAGCCTCCCGCACGACCGACGGCGGTCGGCGCTACCATCGACTTGACCCAGGCCACGCAGCGCATGAGACCGATGACCGCCCTCGACACGCCCACACCGCCCTCCCCCACTCTGTCGGCAGCTGCGCGCCGATTCCTCGGGGCGCCTCGGTTCGCCATCGCCGCCACCCTCAACCCCGACGGCAGCCCGCTCCAGGCGGTCATCTGGTACCGGCTCGAAGGCGACGCCATCGTCTTCAACAGCCGCGTCGGACGCCGGTGGCCGAGCAACCTGATGCGCGACCGGCGCGTTTCGATCACCGTGGCGGACGGCTACAAGTACATCGACCTGCGCGGTGAGGTCGAGATCGACGACGACCCGGAAGTCGGCCTGGCGGTCATTGCCGGCCTGACCAGGCGCTACCAGCCCAACAAACAAGCGGCCGAGGCGCAGATCGCCGGCTTCGCCACCGAGCGCCGGGTGACCTTCAGGCTTCGCCCGAGCAGGGTGTTCGAGCGGCTCTCGGGCGACTAGAGAAGCGGTCGACCGCAGCGATCGAGCGAAGGAGACGAGATGGCGCAGGCGAAGATCGGATACGCGGCGATGCTCGAGCAGTTCGGGCCGGCGGAGATCCTCGATCTCTGCGCCCGGGCCGACGCGGCCGGCTTCTCCGGCGTCATGGCAGCCGACCATTTCCAGCCGTGGGTCCCGCGGCAGGGCCAGGCTTCGTTCGTGTGGGAGGTGCTGGCGGTCGCCGGC
This sequence comes from Chloroflexota bacterium, assembly GCA_003171065.1. Lineage (GTDB taxonomy): Bacteria > Chloroflexota > Limnocylindria > Limnocylindrales > CSP1-4 > Fen-1039. The sequence continues at coordinate 3,034 of PMXQ01000107.1, read as the reverse complement.
ATGCGCACCAGGGGCGACCTGGGGCCGGGCGTCACGTGCCCGTCATTTCGGATGCACCCGGCCATCGTGGCCCAGGCCGCGGCGACTCTCGAGGTCATGTACCCCGGCCGAACGTGGCTGGGCCTCGGGTCCGGCGAGGCCCTCAACGAGCACGTCGTGGCCGGCTACTGGCCGGAGGCGCCCGAGCGAATCAACCGCATGTTCGAGGCGATCGAGATCATCTCCAAGCTCTTCGGCGGCAAAGACGTCAAGCACGACGGCCGCTTCTTCAAGATGGAGACCTGCCGCCTCTGGACTCTGCCGGAGAAGGCGCCGCCCATCTACATCGCCACGGCGGGTCCGGTGACCGCGAAGCGGACGGGGCAGTTCGCGGACGGGATCATCACCGTCGGCGCCCCCGAGGAGAAGATCGACGGCATCTTCGCGAAGTTCGCCGAAGGGGCGCGCGAGGCCGGCAAGGATCCGGCGACGATGCCGAAGATCCTGCAGCTCCACCTCTCCTGGGCGGAAACGGACACCGAGGCGGTGGCGAACGCCGTCGCCGAATGGCCCAACGGCGGGATGCGGTTCCCCAAGCAGGACGTCCGCTCGCCAAGGGACCTCGAGCAGATGGCGACCCTCGTCCGGCCCGAGGATTTCAGCGGCAGAATGCTGATGTCGGCCGACCCCGAGGTCCACCGCCGCGAGATCCAGAAGTTCCTCGACCTGGGCTTCAACCAGATCTACCTGCACAACGTCGGCCGAAACCAGGCGGCCTGGATCGACCTGTTCGGCCGCGAGGTGCTGCCGAGGCTTACGGCGTGACCGCGCGACCGCCTGACGGCCTGACGGCCTGGCCGGAGCGGCTGCCGCTCGCCGGAATCTGAAGGCCCCGACTGATGCCGGGGCCTTCCGTGTGTGCGGCTGGCGGCGTATCTACTGCACGAAGTAGCCCGTGACGTCGAATATCGCGTCTGTCGTCATCGACGCTGGGGATGCCGCATAGACGATCCCCAGAATGCCTCCCGAGCCGAGCGGGACCGTTACTCCCGTTGACCGGTTGTCACCCTTTGGGAAGTTGAGCGTCGACGTTGTCGGGCTGTTGGTCCTGGTCTTGGTCAGGGTGAGATAGCCCGCGGCCTTCTGGTTCGTGACCGTAAGGGTGCCGGTGACGGCGACCGCGGTGGATGGGACACCGCCGCGCCCGGCGACCAGGAACGTGACGCCAATGTTGGCCCGCAGCGACCCGGGCAGGCCGAGCTTCTTGCGGGTATCGAGGATTCGGACGGGAGTCACAGGCACGTACATGGCGCCCGCGGTTCCCGGCACGAAGAAGCCGGTGACGTCGAATATGACGTTTGTGGTCGCTCCTGCCGCGGCGGTGTACGTCACGGACAGCTTTCCGCCGGTGCCGAGCTTGACGGTGAGGCCCGTTGCGCGGGTGTCACCAACCGGGAAGTACAGGGACGCCGTGGTTGGCGCAGCGAGCGCATCGGGGCCGAGCGAGAGGTAGCCCGCTTTAGTCTGGCCTGTGACGGTCAGCGTGCCGGTGACCGCCACGGCCGAGGCCGGCACATTCGGCACATTCGTGCCCGTGCGCCCCGTTACCTGGAAGGTCAGAGGCTTGCCGGCCGGGAGCGGAGCCTTGGTAGCGCCGTTCCCGGTCCGCGTGTCCAGGAGTCGACCGGGAGTCAGCGCGAAGTAAGTGGCGTTCGACGTGCCGACGACGAAGTAGCCGGTGACGTCGAAGCTGACGGCGGCCGTGCCGCTCGCCGCGACGAAGAGAACACCAAGCGACCCGGTGGCGCTGAGTGGAACGGTGACGCCGGTTGCCCGGGCGTCTCCGGCCGGGAAGTTGAGGGTGCTGGTGCTGGCCGTATTCACAACGGTCGGCGTCAGAGCCAGGAAGCCGCCGGCCGTCGAGTGCGAAACGCTCAGTACGCCGGTCACGGCGGTGGCGGTCGATGGGACGTTCCTGGTGGCGTCACTCGGGAACTGATTGGTGACCTGGAACTTGACACCGACATTTGCGGTCAGAGGAGTGGAGAGCTGGATGTGGGCGGTGGTATCGAGAACCCGGCTCGGCGTCAGCGGAACGAACGTGGCGCCGGCGCGCGGGACGACCTTCGCCGAGGGGCTGGAGGCATTGCCGGTACCCGCGTGGTTGGTGGCCGTGACCGTGAACGTGTAGGGCGTGTAGTTCGTGAGGCCGGTCACCGTGCAGGTGAGGGCGCCTGCGGTGTTGCAGGTCTTGCCGCCGGGCGAGCTGGTCACGTGATACGCGGTGACCACACTGCCGCCGTTGTTCGTCGGGGCCGTCCAGCTGACCTGGGCCGCAGCGTTGAGACCGATGCCGGTGACTGCCGTGGGCTGGCCTGGAACGCTACCCTTGCCAACCGCGACGCTCTGCTGAACCTGGGCCGCGGCGTTCCAGTTGGGGCCGGCGACCTGGTTGGCGTCGATCTTGCAGGTGCCGACGGCGAGGAAGCTGACGGTGCTGCCGCTGATCGAGCAGATCGTGCTGGCGCTCGAGTCGATCGAGAGGACGATGGTCGCCGGCGAAGGCGAGCTGACGGTCACGCTGTAGGTCGGGCCGCCCACGACCGCGCTCGGAGCGGTGCTTGTGAAGGTGATGGTGGGCGTGGCCTTGGTGATCGTGAAGTTAGCCCCCACGAAGCTCAGGGTGTAGTTAGCGCTCAGGGCGAGGGTGCCCTGGTTGATGGGATAGGTCCCGACGCCGGTGCCGGCAGTGCGGCTGAGCGAGCCGCTGAAGGCGTCACTTCCGACGAGCGAGCCGGTCGTGATCGTGTAGGTGAAGGTCGGATCGGACGCGCCGTAGACCTTGGTCTGGCCGGCGTTGGCCGTGACCGTGATCGGGCGGGCGGTGATCGAGAAGTTGTTCGAGACGAAGGTCAGGTTGTAGTTGGCGCCCGCGGTGAGGCTGTTCTGGGTGATGGCGTAGAGCCCGACGCCCGAGCCGGCGGCGCGGCTGAGCGAGCCGCTCAAGACATCGGGGCTCACGAGCGAGCCGCTCGTGATCGTGTAGGTGAAGGTC
>PMXQ01000100.1 GCA_003171065.1 Chloroflexota bacterium | reverse complement strand
CAGCAGGCCCTGATCCACAGCAGCTACCTGCACGAACATCGGGACCTGGCCGTCGGCCACAACGAGCGCCTCGAATTCCTCGGCGACTCTGTGGTGAGCTTGGCAATTTCGGACGCCCTCTATCGTCGCCACCCTGACGACGACGAGGGCGTTCTCTCCGCTCGGCGCGCTTCCATCGTCAGCACGGCCGGTCTGGCTCGGCTGGCGGGGCGTCTCTCGCTCGGCGAGTACCTCCTCCTTGGGGAGGGCGAGTCGCAGCGCGGTGGGCGGCGCAGGCCGGCTCTGCTGGCATCCGCTTTCGAGGCCGTCGTAGGCGCCCTGTATCTGGATCTCGGATACGAGGCCGCCAGCGGATTCGTGGTTGCCCTGGCCTCTCCCGAACTCACCGCGCACCGACCTCTTGGGTCGCTGAAGAGCCCCAAGAGCCGGCTACAGGAGTTCACCCAGCGCCTGTCCGGCGAGCGGCCGCAGTACCACCTGGTCGATGCCGTCGGGCCCGACCACGACAAAGTCTTCCGCGTCGAAGTGGCAGTGTCCGGTCGCGTCATCGGAGTAGGGGAGGGGCATTCGCGCCGCCTGGCCGAGACGGCGGCAGCTGCGCGCGCGATCGAGGCCCTGCGCGAGACGCCCGGCGACCTCGCCGCGCAGACCGAAGGGGCGCCAGAGCTGGTCGCCTTCGGGCCCGGTCAGGGTGAGGCCGAGGGCCTAGAGGGTGAGGAATGGGAGGCCTTCGCCGAGCCGGAGGGGTCCGCGGCCGAGCCATGGATCGAGTTCGACCTCGAGCTCCCGAGCGACGCTGGCCGCGACGTGACACCCGATGCCGGTTCGGAAGCGGGTCGAGGCGACAGTCGGTGGTCATGACGATCCAGGGCCTCCGGCCACCCTTGGGCGCTGACGACCGCCGCCGAGGAGGCTGGCCCCGATGACGGCGCCTGCCCGTCTGCTGGCGCTCCGCCTGCAGGGCTTCAAGTCCTTCGGGGAGCGGACCCTCGTCGAGTTTGGGCCCGGCATCAGCGCGGTGGTCGGCCCCAACGGTTCGGGCAAGAGCAATCTCGCCGACGCTCTGCGTTGGGCCCTGGGCGAACAGGGCAAGGCCCTGAGGCTGCGCAGGTCCGAAGACGTCATCTTCGCCGGGTCGGAGAAGCGCTCCGCCCTCGGTATGGCCGACGTCACTCTGGTCTTCGGCAACGGTGACCGGCTGCTTCCGATCGACTACGAAACGGTCGAGCTCGGACGGCGGCTCTTCCGCTCCGGCGAGAATGATTACCTGCTGAACAAGCAGCGGGTCCGGCTCAAGGATCTGGTCGATCTGCTCGACGCCGCCCATCTGGCCGACAACGCCTTCCTGTTCATCGGCCAGGGAATGGTCGACCAGGCGCTCGCACTGCGGCCCGAAGAGCGGCGGCCCCTGTTCGAGGAGGTCGCGGGCGTCCGTCGGCACGAGCGGCGCAAGGCCAGGGCCGAAGACCAGCTGACCGAAGCCGAGGCAAACCTGGCGCGGGTCGAGGACGTCCTGGCCGAGCTGCGGCCCCAGGCCCGACGGCTGGCGGCCCAGGCCGAGCAACAGGCCTCGAGGCAGACGGCCGGGCGCGAATACGGTCGGGCGATCATTGCCCTGGCCCGCTCGCGCTGGGTCGAAGCCGCCGGGCGGTCGCGAGTCGCGGAGCGACAGCTACACGCTGGTCGGGCTGAGGCCGAGGCCTCGTTGACGGCGCTGCGCGACGCCGAGGCGCGGGCAGCGACGATCGCGCGCGACCTGGCTTCCCGATCGGAGACGGAGGCTGAGCGAAGGGCGGCGCACGAGGCGGCGCGGGAGCTGCTCACCGAGTTGCAGCTTCGTGACGCGCGGGCTGCGAGCGACGCGGCCGGCGTTCTGCGCGACCGGGGCCGGCTCGAGGCGGAGCTGGCGGCCGCCGAGGCGGATCTGGCCGTTCAGAGCCGCGAGGTGGCTGCGCCGGTGCCGGCGCGCGATCTGGCGTTGTCCGGGTCGCTCGCCGAAGCCGAGCGGGCGCTGACTGAGGCGCTAGAAGAGCTGGGCGCGATGCGGGCGGCAAAGCAGGTCGAGGGCGAGGCCCTGGCGGCGTTGAGGCGCGTGGAGGCCGCGCGCGCTGCCGAGCTCGAGACCGTGCGTCGGCGGCTGGGCGAGGCTGTGCGGGCGGTGGTTGACGAGCTGGCCGCGGCGGACGAGGCGGCCCGGCGGCTGGCGGAGGCCGAGGCCGGCTGTGCGGGGCCACGGAGGGTGGCGCAGGCCGCGGTCGAGGCCGAGAAAGCGGCCGTGGCTGCGCGTGACAAGGCCCGGACGGAGATGGACTCGCTCGAGGGCGCGCGACAGGCTGCGGCCGAGCGAGCCGGCTCTATTGCGAGCAAGGCGGCGAGCCTGCGGGGGCGCCACGAAGCGGTCCAGGCACGGCTGGCCGAGGAGGAGGCGCGCGGCATCGCAAAGGCAGCGAAGCGGCTGGGCGGGAAGCCTTTGGCGGAGGGCCTCGAGGTCGAGGCGGGGTTCCGGGTGGCAGTCGAAGCCGCGCTGGGCGAGGCCATGCGCGGCTACGTCATGGGTCGCAAAGGCGTGCTGGGCCTCGACGGGCAGCGCGGCACGCTTGTCCTGGAGGGTGGTGACGGGACGGGGAGTGGATCGGCCAGTGGCAGCCTTGCGGGCGGCGCTTACCAGATTGGGCGGACGGCCGAACGGGCGGCGGAGCGAGCGGCGGAGAGCGCAGCCGAACGTTTGACGGAGGCGGGCGAGGCGGCAATCGCCGCTGCCGCGAGTCAGGGCGGCGGCAAGCTCATCGACGCGGTCCGCGTGGATCCCAACGGAGCGGCTTCGCGGCTGCTGGCTCGGGCGGTGTGGCTGCCGGACCTGAGCGCGGCACTGGCCGTGCAGCCGCGCCTGCCAGTGGGCTGGATTGCCGTGACGCGCGATGGCGCCGTGGCCACGGCAGCGGGCGTCGTGACGCTGGGCCGCTCCGAGTCGCTCCTCGATCGGCGCGCGGAGCTGGAGCGGCTGGGCGAGGAAGTCGCGCGCATCGAGGTCGATGCTCGGGCGGCGGCATCAGAGGCATCCACCGCCACGCGGAGCGCCGCCGCCGGGCGCGCCGCGCTGGATGCCGCCCGCGAGGCGGAACGCCACGCCGGAGCCGCTCGACGGGAGGCCGAGGAAGCGGAGAGGCGCGTGACGCGCGCCCTGGAGAACGTGGCCCGCGAAGCGGCCTGGCGAACGGCCGAGGCGGCGCGCGCGGAAGCCGATCGGGAACGCCTGGCGGCCGCGGTCCGCCAGGCGGAAGCGGCCGGCGGCACAGCCGGCGCGACGGGGGTTGCGGCCGCGGGCGACGCCGCTCCCGACACGGAGCAGGTCAGCGCCGTGCGCCAGTGGGAGGCTCGCGCCGCCTCGCTGCGTGCCCGCCGCGACGAGCTGGCCGCCGAAGAGGCCACGCTCGAGGCCGCTCGCCGGGAGGCGGAGGGCCGCCGCGCCCGAGCCGCCGCGGCCGTCGAGTTCGACCAGATCCGGATGGGGCAGCTGGAGCGCCAGGCCGCGGAGCTCGCCGAGCGCGAGCGCGCCGTCTCGGCCGAACGCGAGGGGCTGGGCGAGGACCTGGCCGCGGCCGGCCTGCGCGAGGCCGCCGTGCGCATAGAGCTGGACGAGATCCGCAGCGCCGAGGCCGTGGCCCGGGCGCAGCTCGCCGAGGCCGAGAACGCCGCCGCGCGTGCGCGTGAGCGCCTTCGCGCCTGTCAGGAGCGGGTCCGCAACGCCGAGGTGGCCGAGCTGGAGGCGCGCCTCGCCCTCGATGCCATTCGAGAGCAGGTGTGCGTGGAGCTGGCTGGCCTTGGCGATCTCGGTCTGCGCCTGCTCGCAGTCGAAGGCGACCTGGACGAGGATGTCGACGTGCCCGAGTCGATTGCCGACGGGCTCGGCGCCGACGAAGAGGCCGACGACTCGACCGTCGACTCACTCGAGGACGCTCTCGCTGCCGCGGCCGAGCGCTGGGTCGAAGGCCCGGCCGCGGAGCCGCCGGTTGCCAGCCGGCTCGCCGCCCTGCGCCGCCGCTTCCACGAGCTCGGTGCGCCGAACCCGTTCGCGGCCGAGGAGTATCAGACGGTCAGAGCCCGCCTCGACGGGCTCGACACGCAACGTGCAGACCTGACCGACGCGATCGCGAAGACACGCGCCCTGATCGAGCAGCTCAACGCGATGATCTCCACGCAGTTCCGCTCGACTTTCACGGCCCTGGAGGCCGCCTTCGACGGCCGGTTCCGCCAGCTCTTCGGCGGTGGCTTCGCCCGTCTGAGCCTGACCGATCCCGAGGACCTCAGCACGACCGGCATCGAGATCGTGGCCCGCCCGCCCGGCAAGAAGGCGCAGCCGCTCGGCATGCTCTCCGGCGGTGAGCGAGCTCTGACGGCCGTTGCCCTGCTGTTCGCCATGCTGGAGGTCCACCCCGTCCCGTTCTGCGTCCTCGACGAGGTCGATGCGGCCCTGGACGAGGCGAACATCGGCCGGTTCGCGGAGGCGCTGCGCGGGCTGGCGGACCAGACGCAGTTCATCGTGATCACGCACAATCGCGGCACCATCGAGAGCGCCGACGCCCTGTATGGCGTGACGGTCGGCGACGACGCAGTGAGTCGAGTCATCAGCCTGCGCCTGGAGGAGGCCCGGGAAATGGCGGACCAGGTGACGCGCAAGAACGCCGCGGCGACAGCCGGCTCAGGGAGCTGACCCGTGTTCCATTTCCGCAAGCCGAAGCAGCCCGAGATCGAGGCCGAGGCCGCACAGGCTCCGGAGGCGCCCGAGGCCGAACCCGAGGCGGAACAGTCGGTCGACCATTCAGCCGTGGAAGTTCCCAGGGTCGAGTCCTCGGTCGAGCCGGCGGTGGTCGAGCCGGCGCCAGCCAGGCCTTCGGTCGATGTCGCGGGGCCTCCCGCACCCGCGGCCGACGAGACTCCCGGCGACCTGGCCGAAGGTCTGCAGAAGACTCGCGGCGGCTTCATGTCGCGCCTGCGCGGTCTGCTCAAGAGCGGTCCCGCCGTGGCCGACTGGGATTCGGTCGAGGAGTTGCTCATCGGTGGCGACGTGGGCGGCGCGCTGGCGGCGGAGGTCGTCGAACGAGCCCGCGCCCGCAAGGACGCCCCCACGGCCGAGGCCGCCGTCCGCGAGGAGCTCGCGGCGCTGCTGATCCCCAGCGACCCCAGGTGGCGCCCAGCACGCGCCACGGCCGACCAGCCTGCCGTCCTGCTGATGGTCGGCGTCAACGGCACCGGCAAGACCACCACCATCGGCAAGCTGGCCCATCGCTACCGCGCCGAGGGGAGCTCCGTCCTGCTCGCCGCCGCCGACACCTTCCGCGCCGCCGCGATCGACCAGCTGCGCATCTGGTCCGATCGTTCGGGCTGCCAGTTCGTCGCCCACGCCCCCGGCGCGGATCCGGCCGCCGTCGTCTACGACGCCATCGACGCCGCCGTCGCCCGCCACGTGGACATCGTGATCGCCGACACCGCCGGCCGCCTGCATACCAAGTCGAACCTGATGGACGAGCTGGCCAAGATGCGGCGCGTCATCGACCGACGCCTGCCCGGCGCAGCGCCCGAGGTGCTGTTCGTCCTCGACGCCACCACCGGCCAGAACGGCCTGGCCCAGGCCCGCGTCTTCCACGAGACCGTCGGCCTGACCGGCATCGTCCTGACCAAGCTCGACTCGACCGCCAAAGGCGGTATCGTCTTCGCCATCGAAGACACCCTGCACGTCCCCGTCCGCTTCGTCGGAGTGGGGGAGAAGCTCGGCGACCTGATCCCGTTTGACCCGGCAGCTTTCGTCAGCGCGCTGTTCGCGTAGGGTCGAAGAATGGCCAACGCAACCTTCACCTGCCCGTGTTGCGGCACCCAGCTCGGTTACACGGACAGCGCGGGGGTGACCTGTCCCGCCGTCGGCAGCTCTGTGAACGCTGGCGCGACGAGTGGATAGGCCGGGACATGCCGTGGTCCGATCCCGGGAACTTGCCGCCGCCGGGATGGGATCCCACCGCGCAGGTCGCACGGTTCCTCGGACCATCCGCCGGGACTATTGACTGACACATTCTCGAGGCGACCCGGAAACGGTCAAGCCCCAGGCATAGGTTGGCGTCGCGCCGTCCGCAGTCACGTGTCGCGGTGACCCGCAGTAGAAGAGTTGCGCAATGTCAGCCTGGGTGACGTTCAGTGGGGATCGAGGCCAGATCGGGGCGCTTCCCCGGCACGGAGGCCAGATCGGGGCGCTTCCCCGGCACGGAGGCCGCTTCTCACGCTTGGCCGAAGGGCTGAGCCGGGCGGACTTGGCGTCGCTCAGCCCGAAGTCCGTCCTGGCGTCACCAGGGGTGACGTTGAGCGACTTGCGAGGCGGCCGTTGCCGGACCGACGCCGAGCCTCTCCTCGGGCCGCTCGCGGATCAAGGTCGGCGCCCCTGTCCGCCCCGGGCGCGATGCGGTAGACTGCGCGAGCTTTCGGTGCCGCCAGAATCCGCGGCCCAACGCCGGTCCAGCTGCTTCGGACCGGCGGGACGGATCAGGAGTCCACTCCACCAATGTTCGACGCGCTGAGCGAGCGGCTGCGCAAGACCCTCGGTGCCCTGACGGGCCGCGGGCGCGTCAGCGAGGCCGACATCGATGCCGCCATGCGCGAGGTTCGGCTGGCGCTGCTCGAGGCGGACGTCAACTTCAAGGTCGTCAAGGACTTCGTGGCCCGGGTGCGCGAACGCGCGACCGGGGTCGAGATCCTCGAGAGTTTGACCGCCGGCCAGCAGGTCGTGAAGATCGTCAATGAGGAGCTGGTCGCGCTCCTGTCCGCCGGCGATCGAACCTTCCATCTGACGGGGAACCCGGCCGTCGTCGTGCTCGTCGGCCTGCAGGGCTCGGGCAAGACGACCAGCGCCGCCAAGCTGGCCCGCTACGTGGTCAAGCAGGGCCGTCGGCCGATCCTCGTCGCCGCGGACCCGTACCGGCCTGCCGCCGCGGATCAACTCCAGACCCTCGGCAAGTCGCTGGACGTGCCCGTCTTCCGCGCCCCCACCGGCACCACGGTCCTCGCCATCGCCACAGCCGGCCTGGAGGCCGCCCGCAAGCAGGTTCGCGACACCGTCATCATCGACACCGCCGGCCGCCTCACCATCGACGCCCCGCTGATGGCGGAGATCGCCGACCTGAGCGCGGCGCTCAAGCCCGCCGAGACGCTTCTCGTCGTCGACGCGATGACCGGCCAGGAAGCGGTCCACGTGGCCGAGGCGTTCGCGGGGGTCGTCCCGGTGACGGGCCTGGTCCTGACCAAGATCGACGGCGACGCGCGTGGCGGCGCGGCCCTCTCCATCTCGGCCGTGACCGGCCTGCCCGTCAAGTTCCTCGGCACCGGCGAAAAGATCGACGCCCTGGAGCTGTTCTATCCGGATCGGCTGGCCGGTCGAATTCTCGGCATGGGCGACGTCCTGACGCTCATCGAGCGGGCCCAAGAAACCTACGACGAGAAGCAAGCGACTCGGATGACCGAGAAGCTGCGCAAGAACAGCTTCACGCTCGAGGACATGCTCGAGCAGATGGAGCAGGTCCAGAAGATGGGCCCGATGGGCCAGCTCATCGAGATGATCCCAGGCCTGGGCGGCATGGCCAAGCAGGCTCAGGCCGCCGTAGACCGCGGCGACCTGCGGCGCGTCCAGGCGATCATTCGGTCGATGACGCCGGAAGAACGGCGGGACCCGAACGTTCTGAACGGCTCTCGCAGGCGCCGGATCGCGAATGGGTCGGGGACCCGCTTGCAGGATGTCAACCAACTCGTCAAGCAATTCAGCGAGCTTCAGAAGATGATGAAGCAGATGTCCGGCGGGCGGTTCCCGCGTCGCATTCCCGGCATGCCCGGGCAACGTTGAGAGGGAGGTTCCTGATGGATCAGCAGCAGTACCCGATGGGCTCGCCGGAGCCCCTTACTGGAACCGTGGCGCCGCAGGGCGCGCCGCCGGCTCGCCTCGAGCCGCTCGGCGAAACCTGGGCCACGGGCGTGGGCCCAGCCAGGCTCGGGCCAGGGACCAGCCGGTTCCGCTGGGCCATCGCCCTCGGCGTCGTCCTGTGCGTCGCGCTCGTGACCGTGGGCGGGGCGTTCGTCCTCTCCGGAGCGGGCGGGGCGGCCAAGTCGCTCACTGCCGGCAACGCGCCCAAAGCCACGATCATGTTCGTGGACCTGCGCATGGACCTGCCCGGCGACCAGCACCAGAACCTGGCCGATTTCATGAGCCACTTCCCGGGCTTTGCGGATCGGGCTCAGTTCGACAACGCCTACGATGAGATTCTGAACGAGATCACGAGCGCGATCTCGCCGGACCTGACCTACACGTCGGCGTTCCAGAACTGGACGACCGGCGAGCTCTCGCTGGCGGTGACGAGCCTGGGCAGCTCCAGCACGACCGCTCCGCCCAGCGGAGCCGTCATCGTCGCCCTCAAGGATCGGGCCGCGGGCGAGTCTTGGGTCAGCTCCGAGGTATCCAGGACCGGAATCGCATTCTCGTCGCAGAGCTACGCCGGAACGACGCTCTACGTGGCCCAGACGACCACGGACGGGCTGGCCGCCGCCTATGCCTTCACCGACAAGGTCTTCGTGGCAGGCGACATAACCGCCGTGAAGGCCGCGCTGGATGCCCCGGCCAAGGGCTCCCTGGCTGACAACGCCAACTACCAGATGGCCATGCATTCGCTGTCGGGCGACGGCATCGCCACGTTCTATATGGACCCGCAAGCGTGCCTGCAGTCGGTGATGACCGGCCTGTCCGCCTTGGGCGACCTGTCCGCCGCGGGGATGAACTTCACGTCGGCGGACATGCCCGCCTGGATGGTCGGATCGGTGCGAGCCGAGTCGGGCTACATGACCGTCTCGATGACCATGCCCAAGTTGAAGGGAGCGCTCAGTCCGGGCAATAGTGAGTCGGTCGTGGCCTCTCAGCTGCCCGGCTCGACGGTTGCCGTAGTCGAGGTTCATTCGGTCGGCCAGCTCGTCAACGACGAGTTGAAGACACTGGCGAGTTCGGCCGTCGCGTCCGCTGCGCCCGGCGCGATCAAGGAGGTCCAGGACGTGCTGTCGCAGGTCGGTGGCGTCGACTGGATCGGAGACGCCGACATAGTGCTGACCAAGGATGGCTCGTCGTACGGCGGCGGGCTCGTCGTCAAGACCCCGGACAGCGCCACCGCGACCGCGAAGAAGGCGATGATCACCAACCTCATCACGCTGTCCAGCCTCGGCGGCAGCGGTATCACCCAGGCCGACGAGACTTACAAGGGCACGACGATCACCGTCATCAGCGTGGGGGGCAGCGAAGGCATCGTTGGGGCCATGGATATCGCCATCGCCACCAAGGGCGACCTGCTGGTGGCCGGTTACGGCGACGCGTTCGTCAAAGCGGTTCTCGACACCACGTCGGCGGACTCGCTGGCTGCCCAGTCGGACTACCAGACTGTTATGGCCGCCGCGGGCACGTCCAACGCGGAATACGGGTACTTCAACATCTCGGCCGTCGCCGACCAGATCGGTCAGGCTTTCTTCCCCGCTGACTCCGGCTACTACAACCTCAACTACAAGCCGTATGTCGATCACGTCGGGGGAGCAGCCTTCACCAGCATCGACGGCAGTACCGTTACCCTGCGACTCGTCTTCACGGCCAAGTAGGCCGGGTCCGAGTCGGCAGCACCTTTGGGAGGAGCACGCTCGCACATGGCAGTTCGAATCCGCCTTACCCGCGTCGGGGCCACCAAGCAGCCCGCGTACCGCATCGTCGTCACCGACAGCCGAAACGCCCGGGACGGCCGCGCCATCGAGACCATCGGCCACTACAACCCCCGGGTGCATCCGGTCGAGTTCGTCGTTGACGTCGACAAGGTCAAGGGCTGGCTGGCTAAGGGCGCCCAGCCTTCTGACACGGTGGCCCGCCTCCTCCAGGACGCCGGCGTCCTGCCGAAGACGGAGCGAAAGGCAGCCCCCGTCGCCAAGTAGTCGGGTCGTGTGGCGGCGCGTAGTGCCGCCCCGACTCTGCCTCACGCGGAAAGGGCACCACAAAAAGAGGTAGCCAATGGCAGCCCAGGATCTCGTCGAGTACGTCGCCCGCAACCTCGTGGACGACCCAGACGCCGTTCAGGTTGAAGTCCACACTGGCCCGGACGGAACCGTCATCGAGCTCCATGTCGCCGAAGACGACATGGGCAAGGTGATCGGTCGCAACGGCAGCGTCGCCAAGGCGCTGCGGACGCTGCTCAAGGTCATGGCCGCGCGCGACGGTGAAATCGTGTCGCTGGAGATCAGCTGAGCCTCCGGCCGTGACCGCCGGTGAGAGGCTCGTGGTGGCTCGGGTCCGGGGCTTTCACGGGCTGCGCGGGACAATGCGACTGGAGTCGCTCACGGATCGGGCAGAGAAACGATTTGCCGTCGGCAAGTCGCTTTTCGTCGAGGGCAGCGACGCCCCACTGACGGTGGTCGAGTCGGGGCCCGACTCGCTTGGCTGGCGCGTGCGCTTCGCCGAGGTGACGGACCGGACCGCCGCCGAGGGCCTGCGCGACGCGTACCTCGAAGCGGTGGTGGCCCCGGGCGAGGAGCTGCCGCGCGGCGAGTTCTACTGGCACCAGGTCGTCGGCGCCTCCGTGGCGGACGTCGATGGCAGCGTGCTCGGCGAGGTCGTGGATATCTACCGCGCCGGCGGCGCAGACGTGATGGTCGTATCGGGGCCCGCCGGCGAGCTGGACGTGCCCCTCGTCCGCTCGGTCGTGCAGGTATTCGCGCCGGCCCGCGGCGAGATCGTCGTTGACGGCGAAGCGCTCGGCTTGCGAGGGAATGACGAACCCGAGGGCGGCGCCGAGCCGGAGCCAAAGCCCGAGGCCGGCGCGTGACGGCCGAGCCTGCGGCCGGCGAGGACGAGGCCGCCGTCAAACCGCGGCGGCAATCCCTCGAGATCGAGATCCTGACGCTGTTTCCCGCAATGCTCCAGGCGCCCCTGGCCGAGAGCATTCCGGGCCGAGTCCAGGCCCGAGGCCTGGCCACGATCCGCGTCCACGACATGCGCCACTGGGGTCTGGGCCGCCACAAGTCCGTCGACGACTACACCTACGGCGGGGGAGCGGGGATGGTCCTGCGACCGGAGCCGGTGGCAGCGGCGCTCGACGAGCTGCGCCGGCCCGACAGTACCGTCATCCTCATGGACCCGGGCGGCGAAGTGTTCGGCCAGGCGCGCGGCCATGACCTGGCCGCCCGCCCTCATCTCATCCTCCTCTGCCCCCGCTACGAGGGCGTGGACGAGCGGATTCGCGCTCTCGCGGACGTGGAGCTGTCCATCGGCGACTACGTGCTGTCGGGGGGTGAGATTCCGGCGTTGGTGATCGTGGACACGGTGCTCCGGCTGCTGCCCGGCGCGATAGACGCCGAGTCCACGGCCGAGGAATCGTTCACCGCCGGGCTGCTGGAGTATCCGCAGTACACCCGGCCACCCGTGTTTCGAGACATGGCGGTGCCGGCCGTGCTGACGAGCGGACACCACGAGGCCGTCCGCAAGTGGCGCCTCAAGGAGTCGCTGCGCCGGACGTGGCGCCGGCGCCCCGACCTGCTCGAGGACCGGCCGATGAGCCGGGAGGAGGCGAAGCTCCTGGCGGAGGTCAGCCACGAGGAGACGGTCGCGGCGGCCGATGCAGCAGAGGTGGACGCGGCACAAGCGGCCGAGCAAGCCGAGGTGGAACGTCGGTAGGCGACCAGGCGGCAGGTCGCGCCAGGAGCCACGAGCCGCGACCGCCAGGAGCCGCGACCGCGTCGGGTTGTGGTATCCTTCGCCGTCGGCCGCTCTGGCGGCCTCATTTCATGTGTCTTCATCGCAGCCGGGCTGCGGGCAACATCGGCCACAGAGCGCAGCCGCGCCGCTTGACGAAGAGTAGGGAACGCCGTGAACGTGCTCGACGAGATCACCCAGGAACAGATCCGGACAGACACCCCGGAGCTCGCCTCTGGCGATACGGTGCGCGTGGCCGCACGGGTCGTCGAGGGGAACCGTGAGCGCATCCAGGTCTTCGAAGGGACCGTCATGCGCCTGCGCGGCGGCGGCATCCAGCGTTCGATCACCGTCCGTCGCATCGCCAGCGGCGTGGGCGTGGAGCGCACCTTCAAGGTGAACAGCCCCCGCATCGACAAGATCGAAGTCGTGCGCCACGGCCAGGCGCGCCGCGCTCAGCTGTACTTCCTGCGCAAGCGCGTCGGCAAGGCGGCCACTCTGCGCGAGCGCCGCGTCAAGAGCTAGATCGGCTCGGGAGCCACATGCCCGGCGCCCGACGCTCCATCTTTCGGATCGAGGACCCCGGCAGCCCGCCCTCGGCGCCGCGACGGGGTCCTACTGTATTCGCGCCAGGCGCCCCCACTGGCCGGTTCGAGGTCGCGGCCTGGCACAGGGAACGCCTGGACCCGGACTTCGCCGAGGAACGGATTCTCTGGTCGCGCGGCTACCGCCACGTCGCCGGCATCGACGAGGTCGGTCGGGGCTGCCTGGCGGGCCCGGTGACCGCGGCCGCGGTGATCCTCCCGCCCAACTGGAAGCCGCGCGGTCTTCGCGATTCCAAGCTGCTCAAGCCGGAGGATCGGCGGCGCCTCGACGTGGAGATCCGCGGCCGGGCAATCGCCTGGGCGATCGCGTTCGTCGGCCCCGAGCTGATCGACCGCATCAACATCCTTCAGGCGACGCTGCTGGCCAGCACCCTGGCCGCCGCCCGCCTCCCGATCCGGCCCGATGCGCTCCTGCTCGACGCCGTCTCGCTGCCGGAGGTCAGGGTCCACCAGCGCGTGCTCGTCTCTGCGGATCGGCTATGCGCCTCGGTGGCCGCGGCCTCGGTGATCGCCAAGGTTGCCCGCGACAGCCTGATGGAGCAGATGGGCGAGCGCTATCCCGGCTACGACCTGGCCCGCAACAAGGGCTACGCCGCTCCCGAGCATCGCGCCGGGCTGGCCGCCCTGGGCCTCTGCCCGATCCATCGCCTCTCGTTCGCGCCATGCCGTGATCGCGAGCAAATGGGCTTGTGGGACGATGCGCCGGCGGACACCGCGGATGCCGACTCTCTCGGCGAGCAGGCCGACGAGGGCGGCATGACCGAGGAGGTCGAGCTGCTCGACTGAGGATCCACCGGAGGAGTCATGGCCGAACGAACGGACCGACAGAAGGCCGGCGATGCAGCCGAAAGCCTTGTCTGCGAGCGCCTGGCGGCCCGCGGCTGGCAGATCCTGGCGCGCAACGTCCACGTCGGTCGCAGCGAGCTGGACATCGTCGCGATCGACCTCGGCCCGCCGCAAAGGCTCGTCGTGGTCGAGGTTCGGTGGCGGCGCACGAGGGAGTTCGGGCTGGCGGAGGAAACCTTCGATGAACGAAAGCGAGCCCATCTGAAGGCCGGGATCGCACGCCTGCTCGAACTGGGGAGCCTCCCCGGGGGCGACGAACTGCCGCGCCTGCCGCTGGCGTTGGACCTGGCGGTAGTCGAACCCGGCGCCGGCGGCCGGCCTGCCGTGCGCCTCTACCGGAACGCGCTCGGGGGCTGATCGCCGGTTCGCCCTGGCTGCGACCTACCAGTGAAGCGTCTTGGACAGCGACCGCCCTCCGGTCGAGCCTCGACGGCTGGCCGCGGCCCATGAGGCCGGCCAAGACGCGGCCGGCCAAGGGCGCCGTCAAGACTCCTGTGT
>PMXQ01000114.1 GCA_003171065.1 Chloroflexota bacterium | reverse complement strand
GATCACCGAGTAACCGCCATGGCCAAAGTAGACGCCCGTCCGATCATCCAGCTGGCCTGCACGGAGTGCAAGGTTCGGACTTATACGACGCGCAAGAACAAGAAGAACGATCCCGGCCGGCTCGAGCTCCGCAAGTACTGTCCTCGCGAGCGCCGGCACACCCTGCACCGCGAGGCAAAGTAAGCAGATATCGCAGGCGCCTAGCTCAATTGGCAGAGCACTGGTCTCCAAAACCAGGGGTTGTGGGTTCGAGTCCCGCGGCGCCTGCCAGCTTCGTCAGTCACACCAGTTAGAGAGCAGCCCGTGTCACGGATCCGCCGTTTCTTCGTCGAGGCGTACCAAGAACTGAAGAAGGTGAACTGGCCGACGCCCGAGCAGGCTCGCAACCTCACCGTGCTGGTGCTGGCCGTGAGCTTCGTCGTCGGTCTGTACATCGCCTTCTTCGATATCATCTTTGGCGCGATTGCCACGCGCATCAGCGGCGGGTGATTTCAGGCATGAAGACGGAGCAGGCTAGCGAGGCCGTTCGGCCGCCCGAAAAGCGCTGGTACGTCATCCACACTTATTCGGGCTACGAGAACAAGGTCAAGGCGAACCTCGAGCATCGCATCGAATCGATGGGTATGGACGACAGGATCTTCCAGGTCCTGGTGCCGATGGAAGACGAGATCGAGATCCGCCAGGGCCAGCGCCACACCGTCCAGAAGAAGGTGTATCCAGGCTACGTCCTCGTCGAGATGATCCTCGACCCGGACTCCTGGTACGTCGTGCGCAACACGCCCGGTGTCACCAGCTTCGTAGGCGGCGGCAACATTCCAGGCGTCCGGAGCGAGCCGATCCCGCTCGACGAGCAGGAAGTAAAGCAGATCCTCCGCCAGATGGGCGTGGAGACGCCGCGCTACCGGGTCGCCTTCACCAAGGGTCAGAACGTTCGGGTCACCGACGGGCCATTCGCCGAGTTCATCGGCACGGTCGACGAGGTCAACCCGGAGCGCAACAAAGTCAAGGTGCTGGTCAGCATCTTCGGCCGCGAAACCCCGGTCGAGCTGGACTTCCTCCAGGTCGAGAAGCTGTGAGCACCGACCGGTCGGCCCTTGCCGGCGTTGTCGCCTCCGCGCATTCGCTGGCGCACGGGAGTGCGCTCGCTCATGTGCTCGGCTCCGCCTTGGCCTGGACTCGTCCGGACCGGCGCTCACTAAATCTGTCCTAGAAAGGAACCGCGACTCTCGTGGCCAAAAAGATCCGCATCGTCCTCACGCTCCAGCTCAACGCCGGCAAGGCGACGCCGGCGCCGCCCGTCGGCACGGCGCTCGGTCCCCACGGCATCAACATCGTCGAGTTCACCAAGTCGTACAACGAGAAGACCGCCGACAAGGTCGGCCAGGTGATCCCGGCCCAGATCACGATCTTCGAGGACCGCTCGTTCACGTTCGTCCTCAAGACCCCGCCGGCCGCGGATCTGCTGCGCAAAGCTGCCGGGATCCAGAAGGGGACCGGTACCGCCGGCCGTGAGACCGTCGGCAAGGTTACCCGCGACCAGATCCGCGAGATCGCCACGATCAAGATGCCGGACCTCAACGCCACCGACATGGACGGCGCCATGGCTCAGGTCGAAGGGACCGCTCGCAGCATGGGCATCGAGGTCGTCGGCTAACAAAAGGAAGGGGCCGGCCCCAGGCCGAAACCCCACGGCGATCGACCGCACGTCGAAAGCCACGCGCTCCGGTCGCGACGCAGCCGGACGTCAACCCCGCGCCAGGGGAAGGTCGAAACCTGGGAAACCGGGCGGGACCGCCACAAGGAGACCGGAATGGCAGACCACGGCAAGAAGTACCAGGAGGCGGCGAAGCTCGTCGACCGCACCAAGCTCTACGCCCCGCCCGAGGCCGCCGAGCTGGCCCGCAAGACCAGCTACGTGTCGTTCGACGCCAGCGTCGAGGCGCATCTCCGCCTCGGCGTGGACCCCCGCCACGCCGACCAGATGGTCCGCGGCACCGTCGTTCTGCCCCACGGCACCGGCAAGAAGATCCGCGTTGTGGTCTTCGCCCAGGGCGAGAAGGCCCTGGAAGCGCTGCGCGCCGGTGCCGACGAGGTCGGCGCCGATGATCTGGTGAAGAAGATCGAGGCCGGCTGGACGGACTTCGACGTCGCCCTGGCTGCCCCGGACGTGCTGGGCATGGTCGGCAAGCTCGGCCGCATCCTCGGCCGCAAGGGCCTCATGCCGAATCCGAAGTCGGGGACGATCACCTTCGACCTCGAGCGCGCCATCAAGGAAGTCAAGGCCGGCCGCGTCGAGTTCAAGGTCGACAAGGGCGGCATCATTCACGTTCCCTTCGGCAAGGCGAGCTTCGAGAGCCAGCAGCTGGTCGAGAACCTGGCGACCCTGGTGGATGCGATCAACCGCGCGCGCCCGAGCGGCGCCAAGGGCCAGTACCTGCGGACGCTCACCATCGTCCCGACCATGGGCCCCGGCATCCGGATCGACATCCCGGCCCTGCTCGCGATCGCCGCGGCCTCCTAGGCCGCGCACCCGCGGCCGGCCCGAACGGTCGAGCCGCCAACATATGAGGCGAGGCCACGGCGACGTGGATCCCGCCAGGCGACGAAGCGCCGCCCAGGCGCCAGCCGCCACGAACCGAATACGACGGACCGCCGCAGACAGCATGCGTCGGCGCGCCGTGGCACCGGCCGAGAGATCGGCCGAGGTCGCGGCTCCCCGACTCAATTCGCCGGCCGAGACGCCGGCGGGCACGCCGAGGCAGGGACCAGGCCTCCATCCGCGTGGGTGGGAGCGCCCCTGTGGCGATGAGCCGTCGCAGGGGCGTTTTGGTCGGTGCCGCAAACGCGGACCCGACCGCCCACCGCCGCGCGCCGGCTGCGCGCAATGGAACCTGATCGAGGTTCGGCGACCCGAGTTGAGGCCGTCGACTCGAAGGAGGAAACCATGCCTACCGAGGCCAAGCGCGAGACCGTCGCGGAGCTGACCGAGGAAGCTCGGGGCAGCACGACGATGATCGTCTCCGAATACCGCGGCCTCAAGGTTTCCGAGCTCGGCGAGATTCGACGATCCCTGCGCAAGCAGAACGTCACGTACCAGGTCGTCAAGAACCGGCTGATGAAGATCGCCGCCCGCGACGCCGGGGCGGAGACCCTTGGTCTCCTCCTCGAGGGTCCCACGGCAGTGGCCTTCGCTCGCGGCGATGAGGCCGCTGCCGCCAGAGCAGTTCTCGACGCAGTGCGACCGTACCGCCTGGTCAAGATCACGGGTGCCGTTCTCGGGACCCGCGTCATCGACGCCGACGGGGTCATGCGGCTCTCGCAGCTGCCCAGCCGGGAAGTCGTCCTGGCCCAGGTCGCGGGCGCGATCGGCGCGCCGCTGGCCACCATGGCCGGCCTGTTCGAAGCCCCGCTGCGGGAGATCCCCGGCCTGGTGCAAGCCCTCGCCGAGAGGCAAGGCGCCTGACCCGGGCCCTTTCGAGACCAATCCGCCCGGAGCCCTGTGGCCCCAGGCCAACGAGGAGTAGCTGATCAAATGGCAAAGCTGACTCAGGACCAACTGCTCGAGGCCTTCGCCTCGATGACCGTTCTCGAGCTCGCCGACTTCAAGAAGGCGTTCGAGGACAAGTTCGGCGTCGTCGCCGCTGCCCCGGTGGCCGTCGGCGCTGTCCCGGTCGCCGCTCCAGCGGCTGCTGCCGCCGAGGTGGAGGAGCAGACCGAGTTCACCGCGATCCTCAAGGAGATCGGCCCGAACAAGATCCCGGTCATCAAGGTCGTGCGCGAGCTGACCGGCCTCGGCCTCAAGGAGGCCAAGGACCTGGTCGACAGCTTCCCGAAGCCGGTCAAGGAAGGCGTCAACAAGGACGAGGCCGCAAAGATCAAGGCCGCCCTCGAGGAGCAGGGCGCGAAGGTCGAGATCAAGTAATCTCTACTCGGACGGTGGGGTGGACGGCTGCCCCACCGGGCCGAACCCGCGATGGCCGTTGCGTCGGCCGGGCCCTGGGGTTCTTCCGGCGTGCCCATTTGACACCGGCGGAAATCGCGGTATCCTACTCCTTCTGTGAGCGCGGCCCTTCCCTTTCTCCTCCGTCAAGGAGCGGTTCATGCTGTCTGTCGCTGAGTCCTCTCGCGCTTCCGCGATCACGCCGCGACGGCGATACGCGCGGATCCCCGAGGTCCTCGAAATTCCCAACCTGATCGAGCTGCAGCTGACCTCGTTCAACTGGTTCGTGGAAAAGGGGCTCCGGGAGCTGTTCGACGAGATCAGCCCGATCAAGGACTTCACCGGCAAGGTGATGGAGCTCCATTTTCTGGACTATGAGTTCGGGGCGCCCAAGTACGCCGAGCTCGAGTGCCGGACCAAGGACCTCACCTTCAGCCGGCCCCTGTATGTCAACGTCGAGCTCCTGATCAAGGAGACCGGCGAGATCCAGCGCCAGCGGGTCTACATGGGCGACTTCCCGTTCATGACTGACCAGGGAACCTTCATCATCAACGGCGCCGAGCGCGTCGTCGTCAGCCAGCTCGTTCGCTCGCCCGGCGTCTATTACAGCGCCGCCGACGACCCGACCAGCGGCCGCACGCTCTACTCGGCCAAGGTGATTCCCAACCGCGGCGCCTGGCTCGAGTTCGAGACGAGCAACAAGGACCTCCTGTCGGTCAAGGTGGATCGCAAGCGCAAGATCGCCGCGACCACGCTGCTGCGCGCCGTCGGCTACGAGAGCAACGACGAGATCGGCGCCCTGTTCGCGACCGTCGACACAGACCCCGAGCATCAGTACATCGCCTCCACGCTGGACAAGGATCTGACCAAGACCCAGCAGGAGGCCCTGATCGAGGTCTACAAGAAGCTCCGCCCGGGCGACCCGCCCACCGGCGACAACGCCCGCCAACTCGTCGAGAGCCTCTTCTTCAACTTCCGCCGCTACGACCTNNAAGTTCAACAAGAAGCTGACCCCGGTCGTCGATCGAATGGGGATCGAGCTGGATCGCGAGCAGCGAATCATCACCCGCGAGGACATCGCCGCGATCGTCGGTCACCTGATCGAGCTCAACCGCGGCACGGGCATCGCCGACGACATCGACCATCTCGGCAACCGCCGCATCCGCGCCAACGGCGAGCTCATCCAGAATGCCTTCCGGGTCGGCTTGCTCCGCATGGAGCGCGTCGTCNNGCCCTCATCAACATCCGCCCGGTGGTGGCGGCGATGAAGGAGTTCTTCGGTGGCAGCCAGCTGAGCCAGTTCATGGACCAGACCAACCCTCTGGCCGAGCTGACCAGCAAGCGCCGCCTCTCGGCCCTGGGCCCCGGCGGCCTCTCGCGAGAGCGCGCCGGCTTCGACGTTCGNNCGCGACGTCCACCACAGCCACTACGGCCGCATCTGCCCGATCGAGACGCCGGAAGGCCCGAACATCGGCCTGATCGGCTCGCTCGCCACCTTCGGCCGGATCAACCCCTACGGCTTCATCGAGACGCCGTACCGCAAGGTGAAGCGCACCATCGCCTGGGACGATCCGGATATCGCCCGCCGCGAGGCCGGCGTCGATCTGGTCGGCAAGGACGGCAAGGTCATCCTGAAGGCCGGAGAGCGTCTCAACGACGCCGCCATCGCCGAGCTGAAGCGCCAGAAGGCCGGGGCCTTCCAGATCCGCCCCATCGTCACCGCCGAGATCGAGTACCTGGCGGCGGATGAGGAAGAGGAGCACTTCGTCGCCCAGGCCAACGCCGAGTTGGATGCCGAGGGCCATTTCGTCCGCGACCGCATCCCCTGCCGCTTCCGCGACCAGTTCCCGGAGGCTCGACCCAGCCAGATCGAGTACATGGACGTGTCGCCCAAGCAGGTCGTCTCGGTGGCCACGGCCCTGATCCCGTTCCTCGAGCACGACGACGCCAANNTGCAGCGCCAGGCCGTGCCGCTCCTTGAGCCGGAGGCGCCGATCGTCGGCACCGGCATGGAGTGGCGCTCGGCCCTGGACTCGGGCCAGGTGGTTGTCTCGCGCCGTCCGGGCGTGGTCACGAGCGTGAGCGCCGACCGAATCCAGGTCGAGACCGACGCAGGCGAGCTCGACGAGTACCCGCTTCAGAAGTACGTTCGCTCCAACCAGGGGACGTGCATCAACCAGCGCCCCATCGTTGACGTCGGCCAGCGCCTCGGCGTGGGTGAGCCGATAGCCGACTCGAGCTCTACGGACCACGGCGAGCTGGCCCTCGGCCGCAACGTCCTGGTCGCGTTCATGAGCTGGGAGGGCGGAAACTACGAGGACGCCATCGTCATCAGCGAGCGCCTCGTCAAGGAAGACTTCTTCACCAGCATCCACATCGAGAAGCACGAGCTGGAGTCGCGCGACACCAAGCTCGGGCCCGAAGAGATCACTCGAGACATCCCCAACGTCGGCGAGGAATCCCTCAAGGACCTCGACGAGGAAGGCATCGTCTACATCGGCGCCGAGGTCCAGCCGGGCGACATCCTGGTTGGCAAGATCACGCCCAAGGGCGAGACCGAACTCACCGCGGAGGAGCGCCTCCTGCGCGCCATCTTCGGCGAGAAGGCCCGCGAGGTGAAGGACTCCTCGCTGCGTCTGCCCCACGGCGAGCGCGGCAAGGTCGTCGACGTCCGCATCTTCTCCCGCGAGGAGGGCGACGAGCTGATGCCGGGCGTGAACCGCCTGGTCCGCGTCTCGGTCGCCCAGAAGCGCAAGGTCAGCGTCGGCGACAAGATGGCCGGCCGCCATGGCAACAAGGGTGTCATCGCCAAGGTCCTGCCGGCGGAAGACATGCCGTTCCTTCCGGACGGCACTCCGGTCGACATCGTCCTCAACCCGCTCGGCGTGCCGAGCCGAATGAACATCGGCCAGATCCTTGAGACGCACCTTGGCTGGGCGCTCCACGAGCGCGGGCTCAAGGCCGCCACCGCCGTCTTCGACGGAGCCACCGAAGAGCAGATCCGCGACGAGTTGCGCGAGGCTGGGCTGCCCGAGGATGGCAAGATCACGCTCCGCGACGGACGATCGGGGGAGCCGTTCGATCGACCGATCACTGTCGGCTACATCTACATGCTCAAGCTCCACCATCTGGTGGAGGACAAGATCCACGCCCGGTCCACCGGACCTTACAGCCTCATCACGCAGCAGCCCCTGGGCGGCAAGGCCCAGTTCGG
>PMXQ01000077.1 GCA_003171065.1 Chloroflexota bacterium | reverse complement strand
GGCTCGACTGCGTGCGCGCTCATCGCCCACCGAACCCACCGGCACCGCCGCCGGTGAACCCGCCGCCGCCGGTCAGCCCGCCGAGGTTGACTCCGCCGGTGGTAGTGGTGGTGCTATTGCGGGTGGTCGTCGTGCCGACGACCACGGTGTCACCATCGCTGAGGCCGCTGGTGATCTGGACATAAGAGGTGGTCACCAGGCCGACCTGGACCGCCTGGGTGGTCACGGTGCCGTTGCTGTCGACCTGCACGCTGTAGCCGGCCGCGGCCGACCCCTCGAGCGCGGTCGCCGGCACGCGCACGACGTTGTCGACAGTGGCCGTTGTGACCGTCACGGTCGCGCTCATCCCTGAGAGCACGGTGGCCGGCGGGTCGTTGAGGGTCACGTTCACGGCGTAGGTCACGACGCTGCTCGCGCCGCCCGACGTAGAGGCCGTCGGGACGATCTGGGTGACAGTCCCGTTGACCGTCAGATTGGGCGCCGTGACGTTGACCACGGCCGCCTGACCGACCTTGAGGTTGGAGATATCCGACTCGGTGAAGCTGGCCGTGGCCACCATCGGGGCGACCGACTCCTCGATCGCGTAGCCGCTCGGGGCGCTGACGCCGGGCAGGATGTTGACCGCGACGATAAGCCCGTCCTCGGGAGCGAGGATAGTGGCGTCGGTCACGGCCAGCTGATCGGCATTCACCGTTGCCTGGGCCGCCGCCACCTGGGCCTGGTCGGCCGTGACGGTGGCGCTGGGGGCGGCGGCGGTGTTGTTCTGGTACTGCAGCTCGGCCGCCTTGAGGCTGAGCGACGCGTTGGTCACCTGCTGACCGGCCTGCTGGTTGGACTGGCTGATCTTGAGCCGCGTCGTGGTGAGGTTGTTCTGCGCCGACTGCACGGCGGCCTGGTTCTGGGGCGTGGGTGTGGCCTTGTATGCCGCCTGCGCCGCGGTGACCGCCGCCTCGGCCTGGCTCAGGGTCAGGGAGTTCTGCTGGCCGGTGATCTTCCTGTTCGCGACGGCCTGGCTGTAGCTGCTCTTCGACTGGTTGAGCTGGTTGAGGGCTTGGGCCTTGGTCAGTGAGCTGGGGCCGCCGGAGTCCGTCGTCAGCTTGGACTGCGCGGAGGCGAGCGTCGCCTGCGCCGATGTCAGCTGCAGCTGCGCGGCCGTGGAGTCCGCCGCCGCGAGGGTGTCGCCCTTCTTGACCGTCTGCCCGACCGTCACGGAAACCGTCGTAACCGGCCACGTGACGCTGGCGGTTGAGGCTGCGCTGGATCCGGTCGAGCCGCCCGTGCCCGAAGTCGTGGCCGAGGAGCTGACGATGTCCGGGCTGGCTCCGAACTTGAAGCCGTATACGGTGCTGGCCGAGATCGTTCCGTTGGCCACCGATTGGGCGCTGACCGTGCCGACTGTGACCGCCTGGGTGATGTACTGCGAGCTCGTTGACCCTGCGAAGCTGGGACCGACTATGGCCAGCGCCACCGCCCCCACTCCCACGAGAATCAAGGCAATCGCTGCCAATCGTGTTTTCATCCGGCTGCGCCTCTCGTCCCTGTAGTTGCTAAGAAGATCGACATTCCGCGGTCATGTGGAACGCTCGTGTGATGTATGTCTCCATGGGCTGAAACATTCCTGAAGCCCTATAGCCCGGCCTGCAAACGCCGGCCGGGCTAAGCAGCCACTCACGCATTGGACGTGGCGGCGGAGATCATCTGCTTGGCCTGGTTGATCGGGATGGCGAAGCCCATGTCCTCGGCGTCACTCGAGGCCGCGGTCACGATGCCGACGACCGTGCCGTTGGCGTCGAGGAGCGGGCCGCCGCTGTTACCGGGATTGATGGCCGCGTCGGTCTGGATCAGGCCCGACAGGTCCTCGGTGAGGTTCGACGAGCTGTCACCGACGGTGATGCTCCGGTTCAGTCCGGAAACGATCCCCGACGTCACCGAGTCCGTGAAGGTGCCGAGCGGGCTTCCGATGGTGATCGCCAGCTGGCCCACCTGGACGGTGGAGGAGTCGCCAAGAGTGACCGGCGTGAGGCCTGTCGCCTTGACCTGGATGAGAGCCAGGTCGTGAGTGGCATCTGTCGTGACTACCGTGGCCGGCAGGTCGCTGCCGTTATTGAGCGTCACCGACAACGTGCTCGCGCCCGTGACCACGTGGTTGTTGGTCAAGATCAGTCCGTTCGCGTTCACGATGAAGCCCGAGCCGGAGCCGGTGAACTGCGCCGAACGAAACCCGGAACTTGTCGTTCCAGTGGTCGTTATGGTGACCACGGACGGATTCACCATGTTCACCACGCGAACGATGGCCTGGGACTGAGTCAGGCTCACCGTCTGCACGGCTGACGCGTTGCCATTGGCTCCGGTCTGAGCGACGGTCGTAGTACGCGGCGCCACCGTGAAGGCGACGTAGGTGCCCGCGGCGGAGAGCGTCGCCGAGAGCAGCGCCGTTGCCAGGATCAGCGGGATGATCCGGCGCTTGCCCGAGTCGCGAGCGACGGGCGCGGGTGCGCCGGCGGCCCAAGGTGAAGGCGAGAGCCACGTCTGCACAGGGGCGGACTGCGGCGCGGGCGAGGCCTGCGGCCAGGGTGGCTGGACTGGCTGGGAATAGGCCGGCGGGAAGTAGGGCGGCGGGAAGTAGGGCGGCGGCGGCGGGACGACCGCGGCCTGCGAGTTCTCTGCGGCGAGGGGGGAATCGATCTCCGGCTCAGGTGACCATCGAACGTCGGGGTCAGGTGTGGCCGGGGCAATCTCCTCGGGACGATCGTTGGCTTCGTTGGCGCTCATGTGTTGCGCTCCGGTTCCTGGTTGTGCTTGCATCCGAAATCTGAGCCGATCTTTGGGCTGTGGCCTGAAGCAATCCTGAACATTATCGAGGCTCGGACGCATCCCCGGCAGGATCGCCGCCGACTTCGCGGCCGTGCCTCCTCGAGCCCACGCTAAACGTTTAGCAGCCCGCGGGCCGGGAGGCAGAGGGCACGTTCGCAGTTGCTTGGTAGGATCGTCCAGTCGGCCCACCAGGACATGGAGTTATTTGCTGATGGCTACAGTCACCTTCGAGAACGTAAGCAAGCGCTTCGGCGACGTCATTGCGGTTGACGACCTCAACCTGGACATCCGTGACGCGGAGTTCATGGTTCTCGTCGGGCCGTCCGGCTGCGGCAAGACCACCAGCCTCCGGATGATCGCCGGCCTCGAGGAGATAACCTCGGGCACGCTGCGGATCGGCGAGCGGGTCATCAACGACATGCCGCCGAAGGACCGGGACATCGCGATGGTGTTCCAGAGCTACGCCCTCTATCCGCACATGACCGTCCGCGACAACCTCGCGTTTGGCCTCAAGCTACGGCACGTCCCCAAGGTCCAGATCGAGGCCCGCGTCAAGGAGGCTGCGGCGATCCTCGACCTGACCCGGTACCTCGACCGGAAGCCGCGTGAGCTCTCCGGCGGCCAGCGCCAGCGCGTCGCCCTCGGGCGAGCCATCGTGCGCGAGCCGGCAGTCTTCCTCATGGACGAGCCGCTCTCCAACCTCGACGCCAAGCTGCGCGTCGAGACCCGCGCGAACATCCTGCGCCTGCACCAGCGGCTCAACACCACGTTCGTGTACGTGACCCACGACCAGATCGAGGCCATGACGATGGGCACTCGCATCGCGGTCATGAACGAGGGTCGCCTGCAGCAGGTCGGCACCCCGCAGGAGCTCTACGACCGGCCGATCAACCGCTTCGTGGCCGGCTTCATCGGCAGCCCGTCGATGAACTTCATCTCGGTCGAGGTCGGTGGCAGCGGCGACAGCATCACGCTGACCGCCCCCAGCGTCACCATCCCCGTTCCCCCGCAGTTCCGGCAGTCGATCGGCGGCGCGGGCCGCACGCTCATCGCCGGCTATCGGCCCGAGCACCTGGTTCTCGGCCCCCTCGGCGGCGCCACCGCCGTCGTGAACGCCAAGGCCGAGGTCGTCGAGTATCTCGGCAACCAAGAGCTGATCCACGCCAGTTGCGCCGATCGCGACATCGTCGCAATTGTCGACTCCGCGTACCGCGTCCGCCCGGGCGATATGCTTGAGCTGCGCGTCCCGCTCGAGAAGATCCAGCTGTTCGACCCGGACACCAACTTCGCCCTCTCGTTCGGGGCTGTTACCGCCTGACACTCGCCCAGCAGACCAACGCCCCGGCATCTCGCCGGGGCGTTGGCGCTTAAGCCCGGATCGGGCCCGGGGCCTGCGTCGTGGCTCCCGTATAGTTGGGGCATGGCAAATCCATTCGCCAACCGCAGGCCTCGCCCCGCCCCGACGGGCCGGCCCGCTCTCGATGCGATCCTCACCGAGCTGGCCACCGCCGACATCGAGCTCGAGGAGCGTGTCGTAAGGCGTGAAGAGATCTACCGTGGTCGGTACGTCGTTGTCGAGAAGGACGCGATCCTGCGTTCAGACGGCTTCCAGTCGTCGCGCGACGTCATTGTCCATCACGGAGCGGTGGTGATAGCCCCGCTGGACGCGGCTGGCCAGCTGCTCCTGGTAGTCCAGTACCGCCTCGCCGGCAACGGCGCCATGCTCGAGCTGCCGGCCGGAAGCCTGGAGGCGCACGACGGCGTCGCGGAGGAGCCGGAAGCGACGGCTCGTCGGGAGCTGGAAGAGGAGACGGGCTACCGGGCGGGCAAGATGGAGCGGCTCGGCGGCTACTACAGCGCCCCGGGCTTCCTGACCGAGTATCTGTCGCTCTTCCTTGCCACCGATCTGGCGCCGGCGCTGCGCGACCGGCTCGGCCCCGACGAAGACGAACGGATCCGGCTCGTGCGGCTGCACTGGCGAGACGCGATCGAGGCCATCGAAGCCGGGATTATCGAGGACTCGAAGTCGATCGCGGGAATCCTGATGCTGGCCCGACGCCTGGAAGCCCGGGGCCTCTGAAGCCCGGATCCTTCGATCGGTGCGCGCCGGTGGGTTCGGGCCGGAGCCCGCCCCTTCGGCCCGCCCTTCAGCCCGCCTCAGACCGCTGCAGGGCCCGCCGGTAGGTGGCATTCTCGGGATTCATGGCGACGGCCAGGCGTAGGTGGGTGCGGGCCTCGCCCCGTCGACCCAGCCGCTCCAGGCTGAGGGCCAGACCAAAGTGCCCGTAGCAGGCCGACGGATCGACCTCGAGCAAGGCCTCGAAAGTCGCCGCGGCTCGGGCGTGCTGGCCGCTGTCGTAGTAGGCCCGACCGAGCGCCTCGAGAATCGAGCCCTTGCCCGGCTCCGCGCGAGCGGCCCGCTCCAGCACCACGGCAGCCTGGGCGTTGTGCCGTGCGCGCAGCAACTCGTGGCCCCGCCGCAGGAGCTCATAGGCGGTCTCGCGCTCCTCCGCCGACTCACCCGGTTCGGCCGCCCCGGCCAGATCAGGCATCCAGCTGCTCCGCCGCAGCGGCCTCGGCATCCGCAGGGACCTTCTCCTTGGATCGCCCCGATCGCGTCCAGACATACAGCGCCAGCAGCAACAGGACGCCTGCGGTTCCGGCCGCCGTGCCCAGGATCCGGATCTGGCCGACTGTTCTTGCGCCGACCCATGCGGACCGCGCGGAATCGGCCAGCGAAACCGCCTCCCCCATGTCGCCCTCGGCAAAGGCCTTCCGGGCAGCCGCCAGATCGGCGTCCGGGTCGGTGCCGAGCAGACCGACGGCCCTGGCAGCGCTCTTGCTGTCGGCCTTCGCCAGGCGAGCCGCCGAAAGGTCGTCGAGCGCAGTCAACTCCTTCTGCGCCTCGGTCAGGGCGGCGCCCACACCGACCGTCTGGAAGACAGTCTGCAACGAGGTCGGCGCGGTGGTGCTTTCGCTCGCCGCGGAATCGTCGATCTGCTGACGCAGCGCCTGCACTTGCCGTGCCTGGCTCAGCAGCGTCGTCGCCGTGCTGAACTGCCAGTTGCTCATCGCCTGCCGGATATCCGGCCCCAGCAGCCATCCGCCGGTCGCCGCCTGGGTAGCCGCGTAGTCGGCGCGAGCGGAGCCCCGGTCATCCAGTAGTGCGACCTGGGACGGGGTCACGACCCACTGCTGCCAGATTGCCGTGAACGACTGACCGGTCGTCTCCTCCAGGTAGTCGAGGAGACTGCGCCAGTCAGCAGGGCCTCCGGCCGCAAGGTCGGATGACCCGGCGTATGCCGCGGCGCCAGCCCGAACCTGTGCCCAGACCTTGCTCATCCCGTCGGTGCCGGCGATCGCGACAATCCTGCGCGCCGCCTCCAGGCTGGCGCCGTAGAGGTATGCCTCCGTCGTCGTATCCGGCATCCCGGCCACGGTCCAGTCGTTGAGCGGAATGGCCGCCGGCATCAACGACGCGCTCAGCGCCGGGGCGTGATCGGGCATCCCGAGCTGGAGCACTGCCTGCTCGGCATAGAACGAGGCGAATCCCTCGTCGATCCAGCGATCCGAAACGAGATCGCCGTTGAACCACATGTGGGCCACCTCGTGGAGGATCACGATGGGGTCGGCGTAGTACGAGACCCTGGCCAGGGAGACGGTCGGGTCGTACTCACCGCTGAAGCCGTCGATTCCCTGGGTCGTGGCCTCTTCGACCGTCAATGTCTTTGTTGTCGGATCGCCGAGGCCGATCATCTCGCGCAGCACCGGGTATCCGGCTTGCAGCACTCGCGCGACCTGGCCAGCCCAGCCCGGGTCGTCGGACCAGTAGCGCAGCGTTACATCGAGGGGGCCCACGGTGAGCTGCTCGACCGCGAAGTCGGCGTCGGGCATCGTCCGCGAGGCGGTGAACCAGGCATCGAGGGCGGTGGCGTCGGGCACCGGACCGGACGAGAAGACCGTCTCTCCGCCGCTGGTGACAGAGCTGGTGAGGGAGCCGAACTGTTCCTGGACGATGAAGCCGGCGGGAAAGATGACGGTGACCCAGCCGCCCGGCGTGCCCTCGCTTCCGAAGGCCGAAACCGGGAAGGAGACGACGTCCTGGCCGATGCGAAGGTCACGATTGGTCGAACCACCCATGTCCACGAGGTCGAACTTGAGATCGAATGAAACGCTCTGGCCGGAGTACAGCCGCTGCCGAAATGGCACGTAGACGACCACTCCCGACGGTTCGCCGGTGGTGACCGACACGGGCAGCGACTGGCCCTCGTCGTCGTAGGCGACGTAGTTGGCAGTCGAGAGGGGCAGCGTCAGCTGCAGGCCCGCGTAGTAGTAGCGCCGGCCGCCGCTGTTGATCGTGTTCGACGTGACGTTGATCTCAAGGTCGACGTGGACGCTCCCCAGGGTCGGGTCCACCGTCCAGGTCGCAACCGAGGTGTATAAGAGGCCCGATTGCGCGGCCTCAACCGGCGCCGGCGCGGCCCCCCGCAAGAGAGCGGCGGCACCGGCAATCAGGGCAGCGGCGGCAAGACCCCTCGCATAGCGGCCGCGACCAGGAACCATCGCCGATCACCTCGAGCGTCATGCGGCCGCGCGAGCTCGCCCGCCGGCACGACGCGCTTGCGCCTCGCTCAGTCTTTCGCCTCGGCCGCGTGCAGGCTCTCGCGGGGGCCCACTCGGCTGCCATCGATGCTGTGGGGCGAAGCGTCGGACCCGCCCTCAGATGGCGCATCCATCCCGTCCGGCGACTTGTCCACGGCCATTCGGACCGCGGAGCGAGTCACCCGGTCCCTGGGCCGCTCAATGGTCGATCCGCTGCGGACCAGCCGCGACGAGAAGTCGGTGGCCCTGACGCCTTCGCCGATCAGCACATTTCGGCCGATGCGAACGCCGCGCGGTATGACCGCCCGCTTGCCGACCACCGTTATTCCGGTGTTGAGGCGACCCGGCTCGCGCCGGTTGACCTCGTCGTAGTCGGTCCCCTCCCCGACGATCGCGCCCGGACCGACCGCCACTTCCTTGTCGAGGATCGCGCGATCCACCACCGCACCGGGCCGGATGACCGAGTCGAAGAGAACGATCGAGTCCCGCACCACCGCCCCGACGTCGACGACGACGCCGGGCGAGAGAACGGAGTTGATCACGGAGCCGTTGATCACGCAGCCATGGCTGATGAGGCTGCGGTGGACCTGGGCGGTGGCTCCGATCTTCGCCGGCGCCCGCTCCTCGGACCGGGTGTGGATGACCCACTCGCGGTCGTAGAGATCCAGCTCAGGGGCATCGGAAAGAAGCGCCAGATTCGCCTCCCAGTAGGACTGGACCGTTCCCACGTCCTGCCAGTAGCCATCGAAACGGTAGCCGTAGACACGGGCTCCGGCCTCGATCATGGCCGGGATGACGTCGTGCCCGAAGTCCGCGCGCGTGTCGGAAAGCCACTGATGCAGGGCCCGCTTGGAGAAGACGTAAACGCCCATGCTGGCCAGGTCGCTCTTGGGCTGGCGAGGCTTCTCGTGCCACTCGACGATCCGGTCGTTATCGTCGAGCGCCAGGATCCCCATTCGCGTCGCATCGGCCAGGGGCACCCGCCGCACGGCGATCGTGACGTCGGCCCGGTGACGGCGATGGGCCGCCACGAAGGGCTGGTAGTCCATCTTGTAGATGTGGTCGCCGGCCAGGACCAGGACGACGTCGCCGGGCGCCTGCTCGATCACGTTCAGGTTCTGCAGGACGGCATCGGCGGTGCCGCGATACCACTCCGCGACGCGGCCGCGTGCGATGTACGGCTGGAGCATCCGGACGCCGCCCTGGTTGCGGTCCAGGTCCCACGGCCTGCCCATGCCGATGTGGTCGTTGAGGGAATGGGGATTGTACTGGGTCAGGACGACGACATTGTCGATGTCCGAGTTCACGCAGTTGGAGAGCGCGAAGTCGATGATCCGGTACTTGCCGCCGAACGGGACGGCCGGCTTGGCCCTCATCGAGGAGAGGATCGACAGCCGCTCGCCTTCGCCGCCAGCGAGTATCACCGCCAGAGTGCGCTTCATCGGGCGTCCTCGAGGTTAGCCCCGGGTTGTCCGGACTCCCTCGATCCTATCACCACCGCCGCTCCTCCGACACGAGACACCGACCGGGTCTGCGGCAAATGCGACGAGGGCCGGCCAGTCGCGACGGCGACGGCCGGGGACGAGGCGGTGCTTAGCCCGGATCCACCGGTCACGCGCCACAGATCGCCGGGCCGACTAGCGCAGGCCAGGGCGGCGACGAGCATCAGAGCGAGCGACCTGCAGGTGCATGAGCGAGAAGCGCGGGAGCCAGCGCCGGAATGCGCCGGCTGACCGAGCGAGATGCAAGCGGCGGTCCGGTCGATCCAGGCTCAGACAAACAGGCGCGGGTTCATGAACACGCCGTTCACAAGGACGGCCCAGTGGAGGTGGCAGCCCGAAGAGTGGCCGGTCGTGTTCTCCGTGCCGATGACCTGGCCAGCGGACACCTGCGCCCCGACGTAGACGCCGGCCGGCGCCTTGCCTGTCATGTGGGCATACCAGGTGACCAGGCTGGTGGAGTGAGCGATGATGACCAACCAGGCTCGCGGCGGCGAGTCGTAGGGGTTGT
Organism: Chloroflexota bacterium; assembly: GCA_003171065.1. Taxonomy (GTDB): domain Bacteria; phylum Chloroflexota; class Limnocylindria; order Limnocylindrales; family CSP1-4; genus Fen-1039. The sequence continues at coordinate 13,831 of PMXQ01000077.1, read as the reverse complement.
AGCCAACGAAGACGACGACCCCGGAGCCGGCGGCGTGGACCGGCGTCAGGCACGGCGCGACGATGTCGATGCCCTGATGGAAGTGAGCGCAGTTGCCAACGCGCGGCTCGGTCGGCCAGCCGGTGCAGCCGAACTCCTGGCTGATCCTGCCACCCATCGGCCATTGCAGCGTGCCGCTGTACTTGGACGGGATGCGGCCCTTGCCGCCATATTCCGCGGCCAGCTTGTCGATCTTTTGCGCCAGCTTGGCGGAGTCGACACCGTTGGACTTGATGGCCGCGGCGAGCGCCACTTTGTTCTTGGCGAGTTTGGCATTGGCAGATGCCTGCTTGGCCATCTCCACGGCAATCTTGTTCTGAAGGGAGGTGAGCTTCGCCTTGGCGGTGGTCAGCTGCCCCATCTGCCCGTCGAGATCTTGCTTCTGAAGACCCACCTGGCTGGCCAGCACGGCGACAGAGGCACGCGAGGCCTCGACGTTCTGCTTCATCTGTTCCAGGTTGGTTTCGTCTTCCTGGATCTGCTCGGCCAGAGCCTTGTCCTGGGCACCCAGGTCCATGTAGTAGGAAACGTCGGACAGCGCGTCGGTCAGCGAGCCCGAGGTCAGGAGCTGGGTCAGGAGCGGCGTCTGCTCTGTCTTGTAGGCGGCGACGAGCCGGTCCGCGAGGATCTGCTGGCGCTCAGTGAGCTCAGCCTGCTTCGCCTGTTCCTGGGCCTCCAGACCGTCGAGCTGCGACTGGAGCTGGCTCTCCTGGCTGACGAGGTCGCTGTAACTGACCGCTATCGCATCGACCTGGCCCTGGAGCCCCGTGATCTCGCCCTGGAGCTCGTCCATGTTCTGGTTGACCTGGTCGAGGTTCGTCTGCGTGGTGGCCATCTGGGTCGTCAGCTGCGCCTGCTGAGCGGCGATGGTCGTCAGCTGCTTCTTCTGCGCGGCGATGAGCTTGTCCAGCGCCATCTGCTGCTGGACCGCGTCGGTGAGGTCGTCGGCGCGGACAGGGGTAGCCGGCGCACCAACGCTGACGACGGGCATCAGCAGGGCTGCGGCAAGGAGGAACTGAACCCACCGCCAGCGGCTGTGGCGGCTCGAGGAGTGTCGGTCGTGCGTGGCAGTCATCGTGCGAGCAACTCCGTTGCGGTGTGCACCAGCACACATCGCGGGTAGGCCCGCCGGTTTGACGCCGTCCTTCGAAAGGGGCACAGACTCGGGACGACTCCGGCTGAGATGCATCATACAACGCAATCCGGTTCGGGAATCAAGCGCGTTGCAGCTCGACAGGCCGTTGCGGTTGGGCTCGGTCCGGTGCGGTTGTGGCGAATCCGGTGCGCAGGGCTCACCAGGCAGGGCCTATGGCCCAGTTGGGCCCTCGCAAAGGTGCCCCAATCGGTGCTAGCCTCTCCATTGAACGCGAATTCCGGACGCAGACGACTCCCGCAACGTCGCTCGTCCTGATCCCGAGGGATGGAGGCCCCGATGCCGCTCTTTGGTCCCCCAAACATAGCTCAGTTGGAGGCCAAAAGAGATATCCAGGGCTTGATCAAGGCCCTGTCCTACAGGGACCCGGAAATCAAGATCGCCGCTGCCGACGCGCTTGGCCCGCTGGGTGACCCGATGGCCGTGGAGCCGCTCACGGCTCTCATCCGCGACGAAGATCCGGGCGTCCGTCGGGCCGCGGTGCGAGCCTTGTCGGCCCGCGGTGGGGTGCGCGTCGTCGAGCCGCTGATAGCCGCGCTCCAGGACCACGACCCGGACGTGCGAAGCGTCGCGGCCCAGGCCGTTTATCGCCGCATGATGACGGACCCCGACCAGGACGCCCGCAGAGAGACGGCCACAGCCCTGGGTCGCATCAAGGCCGCCGATGCGGTCGAGTCGCTGCTCAGGGCGATCATGGACCCGGACGAAACCGTGCGCGTCGCCTCGGTCAGGTCGCTGGCGTCGATCGGCGACGTCGCGGCCGTTGGGCCGCTGATCGTCATGCTGGCCCACGAGCAGCATCGAGCCAGGGCGAGCGGGCGGTCGAGCCTGGCGGTCGAACGGGCGGCTGGCCAGGCGCTCGACGTGCTGTGCGACGAGAAGGCCGTCGATGCGCTTCAGACAGCCCTGGGTCACGACGACGTCGAAGTCCGCGAGATGGCCATCAAGCGGCTGGCCCGGATCGACTCGCCGATGGTGGCGGAAATGCTCGAGGCCCACCTGGACGATCAGGATTCGATCATTCGCAGATCCGCCGCGCGCGGTCTGGCGGAGATCGGCTGGGAACCACCCTCCGACGAAACCGGTGCCCACTACTGGGCGGCCCTGCGCGACTGGCGACGATGCGCCGAGTGCGGCACGGCGGCCATTCCGCTGCTCGTAGCCGCTTTCCCTCGGTCGCAAACCCACGAGCGGTCCGACATTCAGGCCGCGCTGGTCGCTCTCAACTGGCAGCCGAGTGAGCTGGACGCGACAGCCGCATCCTTCTGGGCCGCGCAGGGCAACTGGGACAAGTGCGTCGAGATCGGCGCACCCGCCGTCGCGGTCCTGGACGACATCGTCAAGAGCGCCCCCGGGTGGCGCGAGCGCGTCGCGGCCGCGGCCGCTCTCAAGGCCCTCGGTGAAGAGCGACCCGCCCCGTTCGCCCGTCTGGATCTGGTCCAGCACGCCCTCGGCGTCCTGGACGGAGAGGGCGCCGACGATGAGAAGCGCGCGACGCTGACGTCCTTCCTGGCCGAAGAGCACCAGTTCGAACCCGCGGGCAATCAGCAGGTGGACTGGTGCCAGTGCGGCTATCCATCGACGCGAATCCTCCCGGACGACACGCGCGAGCTGATCACGGACCTGCTCGGGTTCGAGCAGGACGGGTCGAACGAGCCTGCGTACTTCTGCCCCAGCTGCGACGCGCCCCTGCCTGCCGCGGGCACGTAGCCGGACGGGGCCGGCACCCGAGCGGCTTCGCGCTCAGGAAGCGGCGGGCAGCAGAACTGCCCAGACCGCACCGACGATCAGGAACGGCCCGAAGGGTATGTAGCTCTTCAGCGTGATCCGTTTCGCGACCACCAGCGCCACGATCACGACGCTGCTCAGCAGCGCTCCCGCAAAAACCGCCAGGACGAGCCGCAGGCCTCCGGTCAGGAGGCCGATGCCGGCCAGGAACTTGACGTCACCACCGCCGAAGGCACCTTCCCCAAACGGCAGCGAGGCCACGTACAGCACCAGCGGGAGGCCGATGGCGACCGCGATGGCCAGCCAGGCCGGCTGGCGGTTGACGAGCGTGTCGCCGCCCCACACGAGCGCCGCAGCCCCGACGGCGAAGAGTGGCAGCGTGATCACATCGGGCAGGAGCCGCTGATCGAGGTCCGTGGCCATGAGCAGGACCAGCGCGGCGAACACCGCCCCGAAGAGCGCCCGCTCCGCCACATCGCCGAAGCGGATCGGGACCGCGGCCAGCGCCACGGCCCCGAAAACCGCCACGATCGGGGTACGCCAGTCCACGCGACGGACCGAACCATCCTCGTGAGCGGGCCAGCGGGCGGAGACGCGGTCGGCGACCACTCCCCAGGCTGCGCCGAACAGGCCGAACACGACAGCGAGCGGGTCCACCCCGTCGCTACGCCTTCTTCGCGCCGGCCAGGGCCAGCTCGACCAGAGTGGCGTGGGAGACGCCCGTGGCCCCGGCCGGGGCGTAAGGCGTCTTCTTGCGGAAGTACGCCGTGCCGGCGATATCCAGGTGGGCCCACGGCACAGTAACGAACTCGCGCAGGAAGAGTGCGCTCTTGATCAGGCCGCCCTCCGCGGACCCCGTGTTGGTGAAGTCGGCATACCAGCTGTCGAGATCGGCGCGATATTCGTCGATGAACGGCATCTGCCAGTAGCGCTCGCCGGCGCGCTCGCCGGCCGCGGCGACCTGTTCGTACCAGGCCTGGGGGGTGCCGAATGTGCCGGTCATCTGGTCGCCCAGGGCGCGCGCCACCGCGCCGGTCAGAGTGGCGACGTCGACTATGTGCGTGGCACCGAGCTTCTCGGCGTAGCACATGGCGTCGCCCAGGATCAGGCGGCCCTCGGCGTCGGTGTTCAGGATGTCGACCGTCTTGCCGTTCATGGCCTTGACCACGTCACCCGGCCGCGTCGAGTGCGGGCCGGGCATGTTCTCCACGGCCGGAGCCACGGCCAGGAGCGGGGTCCCGGGCGCGAGACGGGCAACGGTGGCGATGGCGGCGATGACCGTGCAGGCGCCGGTCTTGTCCATCTTCATCTCTTCCATCCGGTCGGCCGGCTTGATGCTGATGCCGCCGGAGTCGAAGCAGACGCCCTTGCCAACGAGCGCCAGATGCCGCCCGGCGAAATCCTTCGCCGCTGCATCGCCCGATCGGAGGACGATCATTTGAGGCGGGTTGTCGCTGCCGCGGCCGACCGCCAGGAACATGCCCATGCCGAGCTCGGCTGCCTTCTCGGGCCCGAGCACGTCGATCGATAGCCCGTAGCGCTCGGCGATGGCGCGCGCCTCTCCGGCGAGCACCTCCGGAGAGACGTCGTTGGCCGAGCGATTGGCCAGGCCGCGGGCCAGGTTGGCACCCTCGCCCATCACCATGCCGCGCTCCGCCGCTCGCGTCAACGCCGCCGGGCTAGCGCCCGGAGCGACCAGGATCAGTTCGTCCAGCGCCGGCGGCGCGGTCTTCACATCGTCCCGATAGATCCCCGCCGGCTCGAAGCTGCCCTCCACGACGCCTCGGGCGAGCAACTCCGCGACCGCCTCCGCTCCGCCTTCGACGCGATCTGCAAGGTCGCCGAGCCAGATGGCCAGGCTCTTGACTCGGCGCCCGCCCAGACGCCGCTCAACGCTGGAAGCGATGCGGATAACGATCTGGCGCGTCAGCTCGTCCGCAGGGCCGGCGCCGATCGCCATGAGCCGGCTCGCCCGCAGCTGACCCGGGGCCACGATCACCGCCGCGTACCGCTCCCCCTTGAGCTCGCCGAAGTCCGCCAGGGCGTGCAGCTCGCCGCCCGACCTGCGGTCGATCTCGCCGAGGCTCGCCTCGAACCCGGGATCGCCGACGAACGGTACGGCCAGCACGTCCGCAGCCACGTCCCATGGCTGATCGGCGACAACACGCAACTGCATGAGAGTGGCCTCCGGGCTGCGGCGGCCGGACGGGCGGCCGCGTGACTGTGGTGCCGGCCGAACACGGGCCGGCGATGACGTTGGTTTCAAGTCTAGCCCGTCGCCCCGCCCCTGCCAGGGCCGGCGCCGCGCCCGCGCCGGGCTCGCAGTCGCAGCTACTGGCCCACGACCATGCCGCCGGTGAGATCGCTCAGGGCCGTGGCCAGCTGGCCCTTGGCAGACTCGATCGAGAGCCCGTTGGAGGTCAGGTCTCCGGCCAGCTCGTACAGCACGACCTGAAGCACTGAGTTGTTGTCGGGCAGGAGAGCTTCGGCCTCGCCTTCCGCCGTGAGCGCGGCCGTAACCTGGATCGTGACCCGCCCGTTCGAGTCGATCATCGTTTCCCACAGCAGCGCCAGCGCGTCGTCGAATGTCTTGGTGCGGCTCAGCCAATCGGTCAGGGTCGAGACGTCGCCGACTTTCGAGAGCTCGGTGGCGATGCGCTGGGCGTCCGCGACCGCGGCCGTCGCGGTCGCGAGCTGGGCGAGCGCGTCGGGGTATCGGCCCGCCGTGGCGGACTGGAGGGCGCCCTTGACGCTCTGGTCGTTGACGTCGATGTCGTTTGCCACCTCCATTGCCACGCCGGCGCCGTTCTCCATGGCGGCCCAATCCCCGGCGAGCGGAGCGACCGAATCGATGGCCGCGCATACCGCGTGCCAGCGGGCGATCAAGGCCTGACTGTACGTTCGGGCCAGGTCGGCGTCTCGGGTGCCCGGCCATGGCTTGCACTCCAGCCGGGTGCTCAGGGCGGCGGCGCCCGAGTCGATGTTCTGCACGGCTGTGTCGCCGTCCTGGTAGTCGGCGCTGAGCCCGACCTGGTTCACCTGCGACAGGTCGGCCAGCACGTTGCGAGCCATCTGGCCGAGGACGACCACCTCGTTGTTGAGCCTCGCCAGATCCTGGACGCCGGCGTCCAGCCGGCCCGACAGCGCCTGGTCCTCGCCGTATGTCAGTTCGGGCCGGCTGCCGTTCGCCGGCGACTGTCCCGTTGCGGCGACGATACCCGCCGAACCGAGCGACAGCACCGCCGCCAGCCCGATCCAGGCGAGGCGCGCCATCACCCAGACAGTCCCGGACCTGAACCTGGCCCGCCAGCCATCGTCGGAGTAGTCACCGCCCTCAGGATCGGCCTCCTCGGGCGTCAACTCGTGCTCCTCCGGTCCGAAGCGGTCGAACCGGAGGAGATCCAGAGGGTGCTGGGCGGCGTCCCGGTCAGAGTGTGAGGGCCGATTCGAGGACGACATAATCGCGGCGATGCTACACCGCGCCGCCCAGGCCGGTCCGCGAACGATGACCCCACCGCAAGATCATGCATCTGACGTACGGGTAAGCCCTCAGTCGCGCGCGTCCACGTCCGAAGCCGAAGACAGGGCCTCACTTTGGGCCCTGGGGTCCAGTACCCATCGCTCACCTTCTCGGACGCGGAGGCACAGGGAAACTCGGTGCCACGCAAGACGGCGAAGATCCTCGCGGGCCTCCGCGCCGGAGCCCGTCCTCGCGACCTGCTCGGTCGCCTGCAGTTGCTGCTGCTTGCGCTCGGGTTGCTCAGCGTCGCCGGCATCTTCCCCATGGTCCTCCTCTCCCGGCCCGACCTGCTCCTGTTCTGGATCCTGGGCCTGATGGCTCCACCCGTCCTGGCCATGACCTGGTTGAGCAGCCACCGCAACCGCTCCATGGGGCCGCTCGAGGACGCGCTGACGATCGGCTGCATGTGCCTCATCGCCATCCCCGTGGACGATCGCTGGCACGGCTACCTCCTTGTCCTGCTGGCGGCGGCCGTGATCTTCACCTCGGCCTATGGCTCGCTTCCGCATGTGCTGCTCCGAACGACCGCCATGGTGGCGATCGAGGTCGGGGAGGGCCTCGCCGATCCGGCCTCGCTCACGATTGCCGTCGTCTTCGCCGTCGGGTTCGTGATCGTGGCCTGCCTGATGAGCGGCATGGTCAACTCGGTGGCGCTCTACGAGGCCACGTCGAGGCGCGAGCAGGTTCTCGCCGCCACCGGCCTGGACCTCGTGGCCGCATCCGATCTAGCCGAGATAGCCGCGGCCGTAGTCGAGAGCGGGCTGGCCCTGTGCGGAACCCGCAGGGACGTCCGCGTCAGCCTGGCGATGGTCGATGAGCCAGGCAACCGGCCGCTGCGCTTCACGGTGCTCGGCGCGGCCGGGAACGGCGCCGATGACCTGAAGGGCGAGGTCATCGAGGAGGCGACGATCGCCCCAGCCGGTCAAGCGCTGGCAGGCCAGCGGCTGCTGCACGGGCACGCGACCGCCGAGGCCGGCCCAGGCGACGGGACCTCATCCGGTCTCGGACAACCCTGCCCGTTCCGCGACGGCGACGTGCTGCTGACGAGCGTCAGCGTCGAGGACACGGTCCGGGGCGTGCTGGTCGTGGAATCGCGCGAGCCAATCCCGGACGAGCTGCCCAATGCGATCCGGGCCCTGGTCACGCAGGTCTCGCTGGCGATCTCGCGGGCCGACCTGCAGGAGCGCGCCATCGAGATCCAGAGCTCGGAGCGCTTCGAGGCCCTGGTTCAGGCCTCCAGCGACGTGATCACCATTGCCGCGGTTGACGGCCGCGTGCGGTTCCAGTCGCCGTCCGTGCGGCAGGTTTTCGGCTACGAGGCAAATGACATCCTTGGCCGCGACCTGCTCGAGCTGGTCCACCCTGACGACGTCGAGCAGATCCGATTCGACTTCCGTCGCGTGGCCGCAGACCCGGCGATCGCGCCGGTTTGCGAGTGCCGCATCCGTCATGCCGATGGCTCGTGGCGCGACACGGAAACGCGGATCTCGAACCTCCTGCACGTGCCAGCGATCGCCGGCATCGTCCTCAACACCCGCGACGTCACCGAGCGGCACGCCCTCGAGGCCGAGCTCCGCCACCAGGCCTTCCACGACTCTCTGACGGGCCTGGCCAACCGGGCCCTGTTCATCAACCGCGTCGAGCACGCGCTCCTCCAGGCCAAGCGCCACAACACCCAGATGGCCGTCCTGTACTGCGACATGGACGGCTTCAACCGCCTCAACGACAGTCTCGGCTACAGCGCGGGCGAGACGGCGCTCCTGACGGTGGCCGACCGGCTGCGGACGTGCGTCCGGGGCGAGGACACCGTCGCGCGGTTGAGCAGCGATGAGTTCGGCCTGCTCCTCGACCGGCTCACTTCGGCTGTCGACGCCACCCTGGCGATGGAACGGATCATGAGCACGCTGCGCCAGCCGATACAGCTGCCCGGCGCGCAGGTCGAGCTCCAGCCGCACATCGGCATCGTGGTTTCCGTCGGCGGCGATGAAACCGCCGAGGACTTACTCCGCAACGGCGCCGTGGCCATGCACCGCGCACGTGTCAGCGAGGCCGGCTACGCGCTCTTCGACCCAGAGATGCACGCCGAGGCGATCCGACGCATCGAGGTCGAGTCGGAGCTCCGGACGGCGATCGAAGAGTCGCAGTTCACGCTCCACTACCAGCCCACAATCGACCTCCACACCGGCCGGCTGACCGGCGTCGAGGCACTGGTTCGCTGGCAGCACCCGCGCCGCGGCCTCGTTCCGCCGATGGAGTTCATCCCGCTGGCCGAGGAGAGTGGCCTGATCGTGCCGCTCGGTCAGTGGACGATCAAGGAAGCCTGCCGCCAGGTTCGACTGTGGCAGCAGGAGATCCCCTCGGGCGAGCCGATCGCCCTGAACGTGAACCTGTCCGCCCGCCAGCTGCGCCATCACAACATCGTGCGCGACGTCGCCGACGCGCTGGACGACAGCGGCCTGCTGCCGAGCCGTCTCGTCCTGGAGATCACCGAGAGCGTCCTCATGGTCGACACCGCGGCGACGCTCACCCGGCTCTATCAGCTCAAGTCGCTGGGGGTGCGACTGGCGATCGACGACTTCGGCACCGGCTACTCGTCGTTCGCGTACCTGCGCCGCTTCCCCGTCGACATCCTCAAGATCGACAAGTCGTTCGTGGACGGCGTAGCGACGGAGCCCACCGCCAGCGCCCTGGTGGACGCGATGATCCGAATCGGGAAGACGCTGCACCTCCAGACGGTGGCTGAAGGCGTGGAACGGGTCGAGCAGGCGGACAGGCTGCGAAGCCTGAATTGCGACATTGGCCAGGGCTACCTGTTCTCGCGGCCACTGCCTTCGGATGCGATCACGCTCCTGCTGCGCGAGCGCGCTGCCAGCGGGCCTTCGCGCGCGAACGCGGCCTAGCTTCCGAGCCGGCGCGACTTCAGGGCGAGTATTCGCCGGCAAGCCTGATCGATGCGCGACTCCTCGATCTCACCACGAGCGACCGCGCCCTCTACGACTCGGATGGCGTCTTCGGCCCTGTTGTCGCTATAGGGTACGAGCCTCGACACGTTGCCCATGAGCAGGAGGTCGACCCCGGCGTTGACGGCGAGAACGGTCCCCGCCCCGAAGCCGTAGGCGTCCCAGATCGCCTGCAGCTCCAGCTGGTCCGAGATGACCACTCCGTCGAAGCCGAGCTCCGACCTGAGCAGCCCATCCACGATCTTCTTCGACAAGCAGGCCGGATAGTCGGGGTCCAGCTGGGGATACGTCACTCGAGAAGCCAGAACGGCGTCCGCGAGACCCTCCGAGATGAGAGCCCGATAGGGCTCCAGTTCCGTCGCCGACCAGTTCTCGATCAACTCGCCGCGGCCCGGGGAATATGGCCGCAGCGCCCCATGCGTGCCAGCGAAGTGCTTGATCGTGGTCAGCAAGCCGTACGCCCGGTGGGCCAGGATGAACTCTCGAGCGTTGGCCGTGACAACGGCCGGGTCCGATGAGAAGCTGCGGCGGGTGCGGCTGTCGCTGAGACTGGCCGTGTTCAGGAGATCGACGACAGGCGCCAGGTTCATGTCGATGCCGACATCGGCCAGCATCTCGGCGATCGCGCTCGCGCTCGACCGAGTCAAAGCGGGATCGTTGCGCTCGCCGATGTCCATAGCCGGAGCCGCGGGCGCAAAGCCGTGCCACGTCTTGAGGCGGTGAAAGAAGCCGCCCTCGGCGTCGACGGTCACGAGCGGCGGGATGGCGCCCGCGGCCTTGATGCTGGCCACCAGCTCCCTCAGCTGTGGGGGCGACTCGACGTTTCGCGGGCCACCGGTCTGGGCGTCGATGTCGTAGATCACGACGCCACCGATCGAACCCGCTCGAATCTGCCGCAGCGTCGGCTCTGCCTCGCGCGGCGTCAGGCCGCGGAAGCCGACCAACACCATCTGGCCGATCCGGTCGTGCAAGTCCTCCGGCAGCCGCGGCGGAGCCACGGCATCCGGTTGACGCTCCCCAGGTGGAACCCGAGCGTCCAATTCCTTCCCCATTCTGGGTGTGGCGGGCCTACCGCGCTCCGGACGACGGCCCGGCTGTACCAATGCTGAACCCGACCGTGCGTCTCCAGCATCACTCGAATGACGCAAAAACCTGCCGGCGGGCACCGAATGAAGTCTATTCGAAGGTTTGCGTTGCATCCACGCCACCTGAATTCGATGCACGCGGCTGGCGGCGGGTGCAGCGGGCGGGGCGGAGTGGCGGGGCGGAGTGGCGGGCCGAGGCGCGGGAGTCCTACCGCTCCCCCGCCGGGCGACGGTGCGAGGGGCCGCGCTTGCGAGTGGCGCCTCGTCCGGGCGACCAGCGCGGCGGCTCGGCTCCGTCCGCGTCGCCTGCGTCGGGCCCGGCGTTCGAGCCCGCGCGCACGTTCCCCTGCCCGATCGCCGGCGCGGGCGGCACCAGGCCCGGCCGGCCGGGAGCGGGGGCGACGAGGCGCTGGCGCTCGAGCCGGCCGATCAGCCAGCCGGTTCGAGCAGTTCGGCCGCCCGATCGCCTGACCGAGTTGGACAGCTCAATGTCGTCGGTGACGACCAGCGTGCCCGAGTGGTCGGTCCGCGGATCCTCGAGAAGGTGGGCGATCAGCTCGTCGGCGGTGGACCGTCCGGCGTACCGAACCTCCACGCCCGAGGCGACGTGGCGAGCGACGAGCCCGTGCTCCGGCGAGCCATCGAGGACGACGGTGATCGCGACTCCTGGAGGCACGATGGCGCGAAGCCGGCCGATCAGGGCCGCGTCGGGGAGTGGCGTCGGCGACCGCCGGATCGCGTACAGGACGTTGGTGCCGTCGACGATCAGGCGCGCGATGCCGTCGAGGACGCGGCGGTCGTCAGGCATGGGACCAAGCCAGGGGACTCGGGCCGGCCCGCGATGTTCGGGCGCCAGCCGCCTTTCGCCGTTGCTCGACAACGGTTGGTCGTCGCTCGGCCACGGTCGGTCTTCGCTCGTCCGCCGGACGTCGTTGCTCGGCCACGGTCGATCGCTGCTCGGCCACAATCGATCGCCGGCCGGCCGCGCCGCACGCCGCAGCTGTTGGGCCCGCCTCGGTTCGGACCGCGCCAATTCGGACCGCGCCGGTTCGACCCACAGCTGGTCGGCCCGCCTCGGTTCGGACCGCGCCGATTCGGACCGCGCCAATTCGGACCGCGCCGGTTCGACCCACAGCTGGTCGGCCCGCCTCGGTTCGGACCGCGCCGATTCGGACCGCGCCGGATCGGACCGCGCCGGTTCGACCCACAGCTGGTCGGCCCGCCTCGGTTCGGACCGCGCCAATTCGGACCGCGCCAATTCGGACCGCGCCAATTCGGACCGCGCCGCACGCCGTAGCTGCTGGGCCCGCGCCAATTCGGCCTGAAGCTGTTCGGCCGATCCCGCGCTTTGGCCGTCCGTCCGGTAGCATCCCGTTCATGCTCCTGCTTGTCGATCTCGATGGTGTGGTCTATCGCGGCGCAGCGCCCGTGCCGGGTATCGCCGCCGTCCTGGCGGCTCGGGACGCCGCCGGCGACGACATCGCGTACGTCACCAACAACTCGATGTGGTATCGCGCGGACTACGTTACCCGCCTGTCGAGTATGGGGGCTCCCGTCTCGCCCGACCGGATCGTTTCCTCGGCCCGCGCGACCGCTCTCTACCTGGCCGAACAGTCGCCCAGGCCGGGCTGCGTGCTGGTCGTCGGAGGCGCCGGCCTCGTCCACGAGCTGCGCGACGTCGGGATCGAAGTCATGCCTTCGGCCGAAGCCGCCGAGCGATGGACCGCCAACGGCCGAGACGCCGCGGCAGCGACGCGCGGCGTGGATACCGTCGTCGTCGGCCTCGACCTCGAGTTCACTTACGCGCGACTCGCCGTCGCGGCCGCCGCCGTTCGAGCGGGGGCGCGCTTCATCGCCACCAACCGCGACCCGATCTATCCGATGGAGCACGGCCTGATGCCCGGGGCCGGGTCCGTGGTCGCGGCCATCGTTACCGCCAGCGGCGTCGAGCCGGTTTCGCTCGGCAAGCCCGGGCCGCTCCTGCTGGAAGTGGCCGCGCGCGCCATGGGCCGGCCCGTGACCGAGGCCGTGATGGTCGGCGACAGCCTGCTCACGGACATTCCGGCGGCCATCGCCGTGGGCGCGCGCTCAGTCCTGATGCTGACCGGTATCAGCACCGCCGCGCAGCTGGCCGCCCTGCCGCCAGCAGAACGCCCGACCGAGGTCGCCGCCGACGCCGACGAACTTGCGGCCGCGCTGGATCGACTGGCGCGCGTGTAGCCGGGCCCGTAGCCCGGCGGGCGGCGCCGCCCAACTGGGCCGAACCCGGACCTGAGGCGAACCGGCACCCTGGGCCGCATCGGCGGCCACTCGGCAACCAGGGCGGCCGGCGACGGCCCGCCCAGCTGGGCCGCATCGGCGGCGGCCGCGCCGGCGGCCACTCGGCAACAACGGCGGCCGGCGCCCGTTCCCCGCACCAGCGCCCCGCCCCCCGCGCGAATAAGCCGCAGCAAAGTCCCCCGGCCCATTCTCACGCCGTGGATCGCGTCCATCTCGGCACAACCTTCCGCGCCATCCGCCTGGGGCTCGGGCTGCGACAGGCCGACGTCGCCGCCCGCGCCGGTACCTCACAGCAGACCGTCTCGCGCGTGGAGCGCGGCAGGTTCGGACCCGTTTCGGCCGACGCTCTGGAGGCCAAGGCCGAGGCGATCGAGGCGGACCTGACGATCGGACTGAGATGGCGAGGACCCAAGCTGGCCCGGCTGCTCGATCGAAGGCACGCTCAGTTGCAGGATCGGGTCGTGCGCCTGCTCTCGGAAGCCGGCTGGGAGGTCCGCGTCGAGGAATCGTTCAACCACTTCGGCGAGCGCGGATCGGTCGACATCCTGGCGTGGCGGCCCGACTGCCGGGCCCTCCTTCTCGTCGAGATAAAGACGGAACTGGTCGACCTGCAGGACACGGTGCGGACGCTTGACGTGAAAGCCCGGGTCGTTCCCCGAGTGGTCAGCTCGGAGCATGGCTGGGCGGCCCGGGCTATCGCCGCCGTTCTCGTGCTTCCCGATGCGAACATCCACCGCGCAGCCGTGGCCCGGCATGGCGCGCTATTCGCCGCGGCGCTGCCGGCGCGCAACCGCGAAGTGCGCCGCTGGATAGCGGAGCCCCGTGGACTCCTGCGCGGCGTCTGGTTCCTCCCTAACACGCATCGGGTGAGTACTGTGGAGGGCCGCGGGTGTACCCAACGCGTATCGAGGAGGTCGAAGCGCTCGCGCGGCATGTGCGCTCGCGCCGCCGAGCGCCGAACGAGCGCGGCAACGGCTCGCGACCCGACCACCCGGAACCCGACAGAGCCGAAATCGAGTGCTGCCGACGGCCTACAGCTCCTCCCTCCAACTTAGTACTCAGCCCA
>PMXQ01000137.1 GCA_003171065.1 Chloroflexota bacterium | reverse complement strand
TACAAGTGAATCGCGACACTAGCTGGAATCCCTCCGCGATCTTCATGACTCCTCCTGCCAGGGTCAGCATCGGCGTGATCACGCTGGCGAGTCAAGTGGGAGCGGTGTCGGGCCCGAGAGGAGGAAGTGGACTCCTCATGCCCCGTCCCAGTGCGACAGAGCGCGGCCATGGGAGAGCGTTCTGTCACTCGGACGCCGCGATGTGGTCATAGGGTCGCCTTCCGGATGGCGCCGCCTTTGCCGACGCCAGCGCGACTTCCCGCCTGCGGCGTGCCGGCGTCGCTTGCCCTGCCACCCAAGGACGCGCATACTTCGACTCCTGAGACAGGCGTGGGGCTCCCTTCTAGTCAGCGCTAAATGTCGCAGGGGAAGGTCGCGGCCATGCCCCCCTCGGTGAGGTTTCCGTCTCAGCTCACGTTGGTGAATTCGGACGCCTATGGGCGCGCGGCGATGCTCATCTGGCCCCGCCTGAACCCAGGAGCCATGAAGCGGCGCGCCGGTGAGCCTCTGCTGATAGCCGAGTACGTGGGCCAACGCACCAGCCTGTCGGCCGAAATGATCGTCGCCATGCTGGAGCAGAGCATTTCCGTCGCAGGCGAGCCGTCGTTCTACTTCGGCTGATCGTAGCGCTGGCTCTTGCGGCGCGCCGAGGCACAAGCCGTCCTCGGCGCAGACGGTCCCTCAGGGTTGACTAACAAGCCGTCGTGGCTCTTCCAGGCGCGCTGCTGGCCACGGTCTTTATCTCGGGGTTGGCGACGATCGGAGGGGTCTACCTGGTCGGGGCACTGCCCGCTCTGCTTCCCATCGAGGGAGCGGCTCGCCCAGGCCCGCCCTATCGGCCATCTTCGATCTGTCATCGAACAGCACCAGCCGTTGTATGCGGCGCTCTTTGGGCTGGTGCCCGAGAACCTGACCAAGCTCCTTATCGGGGCGGCTGACAAGCTCTAGACGGATCTGCTGACGAGCCGGCCCGCTAACTCCACCGAATCGTAGGCACTCCGACGCAGTGCCCCCGGCGACCGCCTGATCAGCGCGCGATCGGTTCCGGACGCCCGAACAAATAGCCCTGGGCGAACTCGACGCCCAGCCGTTGCAACGCGGTCGCCTCGTCTTCCGACTCCACGCCTTCGGCGATGAGATGGAACCCGCTCCTGAGCGAGAAGTAGTCGAGACCGGCCGCGAGTGCTTGCCGGAGCTCGTCTGTCTCGATGCCCCGAACGAGGCTGATGTCGAGCTTCGCGAACGTCGGCCGCAGCTCGAGGATGTGACGCAGGCTCGTGTAGCCGGCGCCAGCGTCATCGACAGCGATCTCCACGTCACCGAGCTTCCCGATCGCCTGACGGAGCGCCGGGTAGTCGTCGATCGGGACATGTTCGGTCAGCTCGAGGATGAGTCGTCTGCTGGTCGCCCGGATCAGCCTTCGGAGTTGACGACCGCTCTCAAGCACAAGGCCCGGCGACACATTGAGCGTCAGGAACGCCTCTGCGGGGAGGTGTGACGCCGCCGTGAGCGCTGCCTCGATCGTGGCGAGCTCGTAATCGGGCCCGAGCCCCACCGAAGCAGCTTCGGTGAACCGCAGGTCTGGCCGAGTGCCATCGGTGAACCGCGTTAGGGCCTCATAGCCGACAATCTCGCGCGATCCAAGGTCGACGATCGGCTGGAAGACGAGATGGAACTCTCGTTCTGTGAGCGCGTGTTCGAGCCGTGACCGGGTTTCGGCCATGTCGCGCCGATCGGCGAGCGCCGGTCCGGCGACGACGCTCAGGATGCTCGCATAGTCGATGGCGTCGGCAAGCAGCCCGGCCTTACGTGCCGGTGTCGGCCGCCGCGTTTCGCCACTGACGCCGAGCGAGAGCAGGCCGACGAGCTTATCGCCGGCGTAGATCGGCGCGCCGGTACTGACGGCGATGTCCGAAGCAGAGAACGCCGGGGTGCGCACGCCGTCCGCGGGCGGCACGATATCCTCCACCCACGGACCCTGACGCGCGCGGGCGACAAGGTCGCGCGCGAGGTTCGGACTGATGAGCGCCCCACCACGACGGACCCCGGCGATCCGGTTGTACGTCGCGAGCTCGAGTAGGCGGCCGCCTCGGGCGAGCTGCAGGACCGCGATGAAATCGCACGCGGTCCGTCGCGCGAGCTCGGCCACCACCGTCTCGGCGGCCTCCTCGGGCGCCGGTGAGAGGGTCAGGTGACCAAGGGCCTCGACGACTGCCGAACGCCTGCGGAGCGCCTCCTCTACCACGCTCGACCAGGCCGCGCCTCTCCGCAGGTGCGCCCGGATGCGCGCGACGAGCTCGTCGAGCAGGACTGGCTTCGTGAGGTAGTCGTCCGCGCCCGCGCCGAGACTTGTGACGAGAGGGTAGTCGTCACCTTTGCCGGTCAAGAGGATGACCGGCAAGGTTGCCGTCTGCGGTCGCTCCCGGAGCGCGCGGATGACATCTGTGCCCGACATGCCCGGCATGCTCATGTCCAGGACGACGAGGCCGATGGCCGCATCCTCGATAAGGCCGAGTACGGCCTCGCCGCTCGCCGCCTCGAGGACGTCGAAGCCTGCGCGTCGGAGGGCGATCGCTACGAGCGCGCGTGTGCCGGCGTCGTCATCGACGACGAGGATCCTAGCTTCCGTGTTGGTTGAGGGCGCTGTCACTTGAGGGTCACTGACTCCTGAGCCTCATTTGTGGCTGGTCCGCCCTGTTGGGCGGCCCCGCCCAAAGCCTGGGCCTTCTGAACCGCCATGAGGAGCTGCGCTGAGGTGACGGGCTTTGGCACGAACGTCGCGCCTCGGGCTGTTACCCGTTCGAGGTTGAGCGTCTCGGCCGTGTACCCTGAGAGCAGCACGACCCCAACGTGCGGATACCGATCCATGGTCCATTCAGCGAGCTCGATGCCGGACATGTTCGGCATAACAACGTCGGTGACGAGCACGTCGATCGGCTCTTCGAGTGCCGCGAGCCGGGTCATCGCCTCGGCGCCACCGGCGACCGCGATCACCTGGTAGCCGGACCGGGTGAGCAGCAGCGTCGTCATGTCGCGGACAACGCGCTCGTCCTCGACGACAAGGACCGTGCCGGCTCCGACGGCAGGGGTAGCGGCGACCGTCGGCAGTTCGGTCGTTACCGCAGCATCGACCCTCGGGAAGTGGAGTTTGAACGATGAGCCGACCCCGGGCTCCGAGTAAACCCAGATGTGGCCGCCGGCCTGGCGGACGATCCCGTAGGTGGTGGCCAGCCCGAGGCCGGTCCCCTTGCCGAGCTCCTTCGTCGTGAAGAAGGGCTCGAAGATGTGTTCGCGCGTCGCGCGGTCCATTCCCACCCCGGTGTCAGTGACCGAGAGCAGGACATACGGCCCGGGCCTCACATCAAAATGCGCGATCGCATACGGCTCGTCGACCAACACGTTCTCTGTCTCGATCGTCACGGTTCCGCCGTCGGGCATCGCGTCGCGGGCGTTGACGACGAGATTGACGAGGATCTGGTCGAGTTGGCCTGCATCGCCACGGATGTAACCGGCGTCGTGGTCGAGCTTCACGACGAGCCGCATGTTTTCGCCGATCAGCTGACGCACCATCGGCTCGAGACCATCGATGGCGGCATTGAGGTCGAGCACGCTCGGGCTGATGACCTGTTGGCGACTGAACGCAAGCAGTTGGGCCGTCAGCGTCGCTGCGCGCTCCGCTGCGTTGCTGATCGCGTTAACGCTGAGCAGCGCGCTGTCAGGGTCGAGGCGAGCCCGATTAGTCGAGGCAAGATCGTCGGTGAGGAGCTCCGCGTAACCGTGGATCACGAAGAGCATGTTGTTGAAGTCGTGGGCGATCCCGCCCGCCAATCTTCCGATCGACTCGAGCTTCTGCGCCTGGAGCAGCTGGCTCTCCGCCTCCTTGCGCACGCTGAT
>PMXQ01000066.1 GCA_003171065.1 Chloroflexota bacterium | reverse complement strand
ATCTGGGACTGGGCCAGCAACGATCAGGGCGGCGAGCCCGACGTCGTCATGGCCTGCTGCGGCGACGTGCCGACGCTGGAGACCCTGGCCGCGGTCGACCTGATGCGCCAGCACATGCCGGACCTCAAGATCCGCGTCGTCAACGTCGTCGACTTGATGCGCCTGGAACCCGACACCGAGCATCCGCACGGTATGACCGACCAGGAGTTCGACTCGCTCTTCACCACCGACAAGCCGATCGTCTTCGCCTACCACGGCTACCCGTGGCTGATCCACCGCCTCACCTATCGGCGCCACGGCCACGACAACATCCACGTCCGCGGTTACAAGGAAGAGGGCACGACCACCACCCCGTTCGACATGGTCATGCTCAACGACCTCGACCGCTACCACCTGGTGATCGACGCCATCGACCGAATCCCCGGCCTCGGGCCGAAGGTCGCGCACGTCCGTCAGCTCATGCAGGACAAGCGCACCGAAGCTCGGGCCTACACCCGCGCCGAGGGCGAGGACGCCCCCGAGATCGCAAACTGGGCCTGGCCGTACTAGGTTCGTCGCCCGGTCCATCGCCGAAGCGTGGCGGCCGCTCCCGCGGTCGCCCGCGGTTCACAAACTCTCCCAGGAGGGACAAGCGTGGAACAGACCCTGGAGCGGGCGACCCCGGAATCACTCGGGATCCCGGCGAGCGCCATCCTGGAGTGGGTGGACGAGCTGGAGCGGATCGCGCCGGACTTCCACTCTCTGATGATCGTCCGGCACGGACGGGTCGCGGCCGAGGGCTGGTGGGCTCCCAACGCCCCTGAACTGAGCCACGCGCTCTTCTCCGTCTCGAAGAGCTTCACTTCGACGGCCGTCGGGCTGGCCATCGCGGAAGGCCATTTCGGCCTCGACGACCCGGTCGTCTCGTTCTTCCCCGCCGAGGCGCCGGCCCAGATCAGCCCGAACCTCGCGGCGATGAGGGTCCGCCACCTCCTGGCCATGTGCACCGGTCACGATCAGCAAACCGTCGACGGGGCCGACCTCGACGATGGCGCCGACCTGATTCGCCGCTTCCTGTCCTTCCCGGTCGCCGATCCGCCCGGCACTCGCTTCATCTATAACACGCCTGCCAGCTACATGCTCTCGGCCATCGTCCAGACGCGGACCGGCTTGAACCTCGTGGACTACCTGCAGCCGCGACTGTTCGAGCCTCTGGGGATCGCGAGGCCGACCTGGGAGGCCGACTCGCGCGGAATCAGCATGGGCGGGTTCGGCCTGCGGCTCCGGACCGAGGATCTCGCCCGCTTCGGCCAGCTGTACCTCCAGAAGGGCGTCTGGGGCGGCAAGCGGCTGCTTCCCGCCGAGTGGATCGAGGCGGCGACGTCGGTCCAGATAGACACGGGGCCCATCTTGAACCCGAACCCGGACTGGATCCAGGGCTACGGCTTCCAGTTCTGGCGCGGCCGACATGACAGCTATCGAGCGGATGGGGCCTTCGGCCAGCTGTGCGTGGTGGTGCCGGGCGCCGATCTTGTCGTGGCGATGACCGCGGGGATCGGGCCGATGCATCTGGTTCTCGAGGCCCTGTGGAACCTGATCCTGGCGCGGCTGGCTCCGGGTTCGCTGCCCGAGAACCCCGCCACGCAGCGAGTGCTTGCGTCGCGTCTGGCAGGCCTCCGCCTGACTCCCCAGTCCGCGGCTGTTGCGTCGCCGATCGAGGCGGATCTGCACGGCGTCGAGTTCCGGGTCGGGCCGAACCCGTTCAGAATCGACACTCTGCGTCTGGAGTTCTCGCCTCGCGGCGGGCAGCTGGTCGTGCGCAGTGGCGCCGGCCGGCGGCCGCGAGCCGTGAAGTTCGGGCGCGGGGCGTGGCGGAGGGGCAAGTCCGCGCTCGTGCCCCGGTGGCGCGGCCAGCCGTTGGTCGCGAGTGGCGTCTGGCCGCGCCCGGACTGTCTCGACCTCGACGTCTGCGTGTACACGGACGCCCTTCGGGCGAAGTTCAGCTTCGACTTCTCCGAGCCGCGGCTGCGTCTGGCGGTGAGCGTTAGCGTCGCCTTCGGGCCGACGGATCTGGGCGTGTTCGAGGCGGATCGAGTCGGCGGGGCTACGCGCTAGCGTCGCCCTGGCCGCCGAGGCCTGGTCGCGCCGCCGCGGCCACGCACTCCGAGCCGCGCAACCGCGTCCGGCTCGCTACCATTTGGCGATGACCCCCAACGCCGATCCCAGCCTGCGATCTCAGGTCCGCAAGGCCATCGAAGACGCCTGGGCGCGCGCCCAGGCCGGCCTGCCCGAAACCACCGAGCCGCACGACGCGCCCGTCACGATCGAGCGCCCGGCGGACCCGACCCGCGGCGACTTCGCCAGCAATATCGCCCTGCGGCTGGCCAAGCCCTACCGCCGCGCGCCCCTGGAGATCGCCAGGGCCATCGCCGCGCACGTCGCCACTACTGCCACGGACCCCAACTCCCCCATTGCCTCGGTGGAGGTCGCGCCGCCCGGATTCCTCAACATCCGCCTCGCCGACCACGCTCTGGCGGCCACGACGCAGCACATCCTGCTCAATCCGGCCACCTGGGGCCGCACCGTTGCCGCGCATCCGGAACGCGTCAACGTCGAGTTCGTCTCGGCCAACCCCACCGGGCCGCTCCACATCGGCAATGCCCGCGGCGCCTTCACCGGCGACCTGCTCTGCCGGGTCATGGCGGCTGCCGGCCACACCGTCACGCGCGAGTACTACTTCAACGACTTCGGCAGCCAGGTCAAGAACCTGGGGGCGTCGGTCGTGGCCATCCGCGAAGGCTGCGAGATCCCCGAGGACGGCTACCACGGCGACTACGTCTACGACATGGCGCGCGATATCCCGCCCGAAGTCCTGGCCGGGGCCGAGAAGTCGGGAGAGGACCCCTCCTGGGCGGTCGGCCGGTGGGCGTCCGAGCAGGTTCGAGCCGGCATCGAGGCCAGCCTCGAGCACCTCGGCTGCCATTTCGACATCTGGCGCTCGGAGAGCACGCTCCACAACGACGGCTGGGTCGCGAAGGCGGTCGATCGACTGCGGGCCGCCGGCGACGTCTACGAGGAGGACGGCGCGGTCGTCTTTCGATCGACCAGGTACGGCGACGACAAGGATCGCGTGATCCTGCGCTCGACCGACGACGCGGCGCCCACGTACTTCGCGGCCGATATCGGCTACCTCGTGGAGAAGTTCAGCCGCGGCTACGAGCGCATCGTCTTCATCTGGGGCGAGGACCACCACGGGTACGTGGCCCGGGTCAAGGCCGCGGCTCAGTCGCTCGGCTTCGACGACGACCACGTCCAGATGATCCTCACGGCCTGGGTCCGCTTCGTTCGGGATGGCAAGGAAGTCCCGATGTCGAAGCGCACGGGCGAGTTCATCACCCTCGACGAGCTGCTGGGCGAGATCGGCGTCGACGCCGCCCGCTGGTTCTTCGCTTCACGGGCAGCCTCGAGCGGCATCGACTTCGACATCGAGCTGGCGAAGAAGCAGTCAAGCGAGAATCCGGCCTATTACGTCCAGTACGCCCACGCTCGAATCGCCTCGATCCTGCGCAAGGCGACCGAGTCTGGGATGGCACCGCCCGCCGCGGACGACCCGCGCCTGGCAGAGCTGCTGGCCGGGATCCTCTCCGGCGCGCCCGAGGCGCAGCTGGCCCGCCAGATCGTGCGCCTGCCCGAGGTCGTGGAGGACGCGGCCGCGAGTGAGGAGACGCACGGCATCACGGCCTACGCCACGGAGCTGGCGACGACGTTCCACGCCTTCTATCGCGACGCCCGCGTCCTGGACCCCGACGAACCCGACCGCTCGGCGGCGCGCCTCGCCCTGGTCGCGGCCACGATGACGACCCTCGCCAACGCGCTCGGCCTGCTCGGCATCTCCGCCCCCGAATCGATGTAGCGACGGCCGCCGGACGGGGGCGCGCCGCTTCGGCCGCGCTGTGGCCAAACCGCCCCGCGCGGCGGCGCCGGACGGGCCGCGCCGGTCCTTACTCCCCCGGCTGGCAGGTGGTGAAGCTCCCCAGGACGGTCGGGTCCGAGGCGATGATGATGTCCGCATGGATGGCATCGCCGCAGACGGCCGACGGGCTGGAGAGCCCATCGAGCGTCTGATTCGCGGCAGCGACGAAGGCAGTGCGCCCCGACGTGCTGCGCCACTGCGTCCGCAGGACCACCGCCCACGCTCCACTCGGGCCTTCGTACAGACCGATCCGGTCGCCGGCCCAGCTGGAGGCGGCCGAGTCCGCCGCCTTCGCCTGCGCGTCGGTCGGATGCTCGCCCCCGAGCCAGACGCGCAGCTGCAGCTCGCCCATCGTGTCCTGGTAGGTCAGCTTCCAACCAGTCCCCAGTGTCGCGGGCACCGCGCCTAGAGTCACGGCGACCGGACCGATGCCGGCCGTGTACAGCTCCGGGTGAAGGATCTGCGAGGTCGAGTTGGGCGGTTTGGCATACAGCCTGTCGACGGCGGCCCAGCCACCCTTCTCGTACACCCCCTCGACGAAGCTGAGGCCGGCGTCGTAGGGGAACATCAAGTCCTCGCGCAGGATCGCCGGCGCGTTGTTGAACTGGTCGGTCTGGGGCCCGAGCGCGGAGAAGGCGCTGGACAGCAGACCCAGGATCGACATGTTCCTTTCGGCCCACTGCATCATGGAAAGGGTGGCGTCACCTTCGGGCAACGCCGTTCGAGCCAGGTCGCGGTCGCCCTGATTCGGCGCGTCGATCGCCAGCTGGTCCAGCCCGAAGTTCTGGTCCTGCAGGGCATGGGTGAATTCGTGCGAGAAGACCCACTGCTCCTCGGCCCCTACGGTCCCGGACGTCGACAGGAGGTACAGCTGCTTAGTGTCCGCATCGTAGAAGCCGAGTGCCTGGCCGGCGTCCAGGTCGAGCTCCAGCTGCTCGAGCGAAGCTCCCGCCGGCAGCAGGCCCAAGTGCGAGAAGAGGCGACTCTCGGCAGCCAGGGCCGTGTGGTCCACGCCGCTTTCCATCGCCTTGGTCATCCAATCGCGAACACCCTGTTCGTCGAGCAGGATCGGCGTCACGGAGGACTTGGGCGCCAGCTCGCGCAGCGCCTCCACCTGCGTTTCGATCTGCGTGTACGTGGCCAGATCCGCGGAGGCGTTGGGCGTGGCGCTGGGGGTGGCACCAGGGGTGGCGCCGAGCGTTGCGGACGCCGTGATGCCGGCCGATGGGAGAGCGGAGGCGGTAGGCCCGAGCGTGGGCGTTGCCGTCGCCGGGGACGAGCCGCAGGCGGCCACGACGATCGCCGAAGCGAGCAGGACGCCACCGAAGCGGGAGTGGAAATGCATGTCGCGAATTCTGCCAGGCGTCACAAGTTGCCGCTGCGGTGTTCGCGGGCCGATTGCCCGATCGAACCTGCCTGGCCGACCGACCGAGACCCATCGGGACAGGGTGAGGGCCTCCAGGACAGCCGGGCTGCCGTCGTGGCCTCGGAGGTGATCGCCGGCGACGCCGCGGGAACCTTCGGTCGGGCCCGCTTCCCCATCTCTGCGGTACCTGTTCCACGGTGTACGTTTCTTAACCTTCTGACGGACCCCCTTTTCATCGAGTCGGTCTAGATTCTGAAGCGGAACACTGGACGAGCCTCCTGAGGTTCCATCCTCCCTCCCTCCGACCGGAGGTGCCGATTGGGCAGGCGCCTCCGGTCCTCCTTTTGTGGGGGTCGATGTGGAGGTCGAGGGGTACGTGGGCCGCTGAGCGGGGTAGAACCGGGCCGCCACAGCAGGCAGGGCCGGGCGTGCGCGCCGGGTAGGGGCGCGAGCCCCGGGTAAGCGGGCGAGGATCGGCTTGTGCAAGAATCAGGCCATGGAACTCACCTGGTACGGACGCACCTGTGTGCGCATGCGCAGCAAAGACGCGGTTGTGGTCGCCGACGCCTATCAGGCGGTCGTCGGGCCGACTGGTCGCGGCATCACCGGCGACATCGTCACCTACAGCCATCCGGACGACGCGCCTCATCCCAAGGCGAAGGGCCGCCTTTCCCGGGACGGCTCCACTTTGCTGCCGGGCAGCCTGGAAGAAGCGTTCTGCCTCGACGGGCCCGGCGAGTACGAGATCAAGGACGTCCTGATCACGGGCGTCAAGACCTTCCGGGACGATCAGAAGGGCGCCGAACGCGGCCGCAACATCGCCTTCATCGTCGAGCTGGACGGCATCCACGTCATCCACCTGGGCGACATCGGCCATCTGCTGACAGAGGACAAGCTGACCGACATCGGGCCGGTGGACGTGGTCTGCATCCCCGTGGGCGGCACTCTCTCCACAACGAAGGGCGCCGAGCTGGTGGCCCAACTGGATGCCAAGGTCGTCGTGCCGATGCTGGTCTGCGACGACGCCGATTCGGGCGAGGCTCTGGCCAAGTTCCTCCACGAGATGGGGGTGTCGACGGCACCGGCGCTACAGTCGAAGCTCGTGCTCATGCCCTCGTCGCTGCCCGCGGAAGTGACCACGGTCCTGCTGGAGCAGCGCGGCAAGATCTAGTCACGAGGGGGCCGAAGGGAAGCGACGCCCGTCGGCGCGAGGTCGCGGTCGCCCGGCGCGGTTTTCCACCGGTTTCTTGCGCGGCCGGCCCGACCGGGCGCGGGTTCTGCGGATTGCTCACGGGGCCCGCCTTCCCGGGCGCGGTCCCTACAGACTCCTCGCGCGGCCAGCCCCGCCGGGCGCGGTTTCTGCACATTGCTCGCACGGTGGGCGTTGTGCAGATCCTGCGCGGCGGAAGCCGCGGGTCCGAGCGCTGCCACGACCGTTTCGCGCTCAGGGGCGCGCGAAACGGCGTCGGGCGGAGGCGCCAGGGGTCTTCGGGGCGACCGCCACCGGCCCAGGAGCGCCCAAGTCCTGAACAGCGTTCACGGTGCGGGAAAAACGCGGGAACCTACCGAGCTCGACCGAACTCGACCGCGTTGGGACGTCGAGGCCGGCCGCATGGCCGTCGGGCCAACCGACCAGGCTGCGGCCGAGAGGGCGACCCCGTTCGATCAGCCTCGCTCGAAGACAATGCTCCCGCGCTTGACTACAGTGCGGGCGAGGCGGGCGCCGAGCCAGTAGGGGATCTGCTCGAGAGCGGGCACATCCCAGACGACCAGGTCGGCCTGCTTGCCGGGCTCGATCGAGCCGATCTGCGCGCCCAGGCCCAGGGAGTGGGCGGCGTTGATCGTGACCGCCGCGAGCGCCTCGGCCGGAGTCAGACCCATCTCCACGCAGGCGATCGATAGCACCAACGGCAGGCTGAGAGTGGGGCTCGTGCCCGGGTTCAGGTCCGTGGCGAGGGCCACGGGAATCCCGGCGTCGATGAACCGGCGAGCCGGGGCGAAATGATGCTTGCCCAGGAACCAGCTCGTGGCGGGGAGCAGCGTCGCAACCACGGGAGTGCCCGCTTCGGCAGCTCGGGCCAGCGCCGCGATCCCCTCATCCGACGGCGCCCCGAGGTGATCGGCGGAGAGGCAGCCGCGCCCCACGGCCGAGCCGGGACCCGGAGCCGCGGCCAGCTCGGCGCTCGCAGCCGCGGCCAGCTCGGCGGCCAGCTCGGCACCGCCCGACGGGGCCAGCTCGTCGGCGTGGAGGCGGAGGGCCAGGCCGTGGCCGGCGGCGGCGCGCAGGATGCGGCGGCTCTGGTCGGCGGAGAAGACGCCCTGCTCGCAGAACACGTCGCAGAAGCGGGCGATCCCCTGGCGGGCCACGGCCGGCAGCTGCTCGTCGATGACGTGGGCGACGTACGCGTCCGTGGCGGCCGGCCCGGGGGCGGCGGTAGCGGTCCCGTCGGGGCCGGCGGCAGGCGGCGCCCCGGCGTCGGCGCCGGGGGCGGGCGAGCGGTCGCGGAACTCTGCGGGGACGGCGTGGGCGCCCAGGAACGTCGGCACCAGCTCGATGTGCCCCTCGCGACCAAGCCGGCCGATCAGCTCCAGCAGCCGCAGCTCCGTGGCCACGTCCAGGCCGTATCCGGACTTGGCTTCCGCGGTCGTCGTGCCGCTGGCCAGCATCTGAGCCAGGCGGGCCCGGCCGCCGGCCAGCAGCTCCTGGTCGGACGCGGCGCGCGTCGCAGCCACCGTCGAGAGGATCCCGCCGCCGGCGGCCAGAACCTCGAGATAGCCGGCGCCACGGGCGCGGAGCTGCCACTCGGCCTCGCGCGTGCCGGCGAAGAGCAGGTGCGTGTGAGCGTCGACGAGGCCGGGCGTGATGAGGCCGCCTCGCGCATCGAAACGGCGAAAGGCGTTGATCGGGAGCCCCCTGGCCGCGATCTGGCGGTTGACCTCGTCGGCCGCGCCGGCGGCGAGGATCCGCCCTTCCCAACACGCGACGGCGAGCGCTCCCCCGGAAACAACCCCGGCGTCCCGCTGCGTGCCACCGCGCCGCAGACCCCCGGCCAGCGTGGCGATGCCGCTCGCCCCCTCGACCAACAGACCGGTCATCGCTCGCTCGCTCCCATCATGTCCTGCGAACCGCATCCAGGCGCAGCTCCAGCGCCTGGAGCGGCGAGAAGTCGCGCAGCTTCAGGAAGTCGGCCGCGCGGGCCAGCCGTTCGGTCGTGGGCCGGTCCGCGGGAATGCCCGCATGGGCGGCCACATCGAGCAGCGACGCCAGCGGCGCCAGCCCGATCAGCTCGGATTCGGCCAGCTCGACCGCGTCCTCGGCGGCTTCCGCCCGAACCGCCTCCCAGACCAGCCACAGCGGCGTCGTCCGGAAGTCGAGCAGGTTCATCGACACCTGAGCCCGCCCGATCTCCTCGATCCAGAAACCGTTCGCCTGGACCCGCGGCAGGCCACCGCTCGATTCGCGGATCCGGCGCGCGATCCGCTTCGCCAGCTCCACGTCATCGCTCGCGAGGTTGATGTTGTAGGCAATCAGGAACGGTCGCGCCCCAACCGCCACCGCACCCACACTCGGGTGCATCTTCGAAGGCCCGAAGTCCGGCTCACGGCCGGGCTCGGCGATCTGGGTCTTGAGCCCCTCGTACTGGCCGCGCCGCACGTCCGCCAGCCGCTGACGACCCGGAGTCGTGGCCGCTTCGCCGTAGAGGTAGACGGGGACCGCGAAGCGATCGGCGACGCGCGACCCGAAGGCCCGCGCCAGCTCCACGCAGTCGGACATCTTCGTGTCGCCCAGAGGAACGAACGGAACCACGTCCACTGCCCCAATGCGAGGATGCTCACCGGTGTGCGACTCCATGTCGATCTCGGCGACGGCGACGGCAAAGGCGCGCTCAAGCGCCTCGAGAATCGGGGCTGCCTCGCCGGCCATTGTCAGGACGCTGCGGTTGTGGCTGGCGTCGCTGGTGCGGTCGAGCAGGTGGGCGCCGGGCACGCTCTCGACCGCCATGCACAGCCTGTCGACGACCTCGAGTCGCCGGCCTTCGCTGAAGTTGGGGACCGATTCGACCAGCCTGGTCACGCTTCCTCCGATCCGACAGTAACTGCCCGCCCGTCTAGCCGGTGCTTATCGTGGCACAGCCGCAATGAGACGGATCGCCTAATGCCTGCGAGAGAGGGGATGGATACCATGCCGCGAGATATGGAACAGGTATGTTAGGGATAGCGCGCCCCTCACTCTGGCGTCACGGCGACTTCCGCAAGCTCTGGACCGCCGCCACGGTGAGCATCCTCGGCAGCCAGGTCACCCTGATCGCCGTGCCGTTCATCGCGCTCACCATGCTTCACGCCAGCGTGTTCGAGGTGTCCATGCTGGCCGCGGTCGAGATGCTGCCGTTCCTGCTGTTCACCCTGCCGGCGGGGGCGTGGCTCGACCGCATTCGCCGGCGTCCGGTGCTGGTGGCATCTGACATCAGCCGCGGCGTGGTGCTCATGAGCAT
Source organism: Chloroflexota bacterium (assembly GCA_003171065.1). Taxonomy (GTDB): domain Bacteria; phylum Chloroflexota; class Limnocylindria; order Limnocylindrales; family CSP1-4; genus Fen-1039. Next base: position 4,801 of record PMXQ01000066.1, on the reverse strand, counting down.
TCCGATCTGCTACGTGGCCGGCAGTCTGTCGATCTGGCAGCTCTTCGTCGTTGCCTTCGTCACCGGCACCTTCACCGCCTTGTTCGACGTAGCCGACCAGTCGTTCCTGCCCGGCCTGCTCGAACGCGAAGACCTGGTCGAGGGCAACGCTCGGCTGCAGCTCAGCTATTCGGCGGCGCAGATCGGCGGCCCGACCCTGGCCGGCAACGTGCTGCAGGTTGTCGCGGCGCCCTTCGCCCTCGTCGTCGACGCGCTGAGCTTCTTCATCTCCGGGGGCCTGATCAGCGCCATCAAGAAGCGCGAACCCAGGCCCGAGCGGACGCTCGACGAGAGCGGCCGGCCGACCTCGCTTCGGACCGAGATCGCCAGTGGCCTGCGCTACGTCCTGGGCGATCGATACCTGCGACCGATTGCGGGCTGCACCGGCACCTCCAATCTCTTCGGGGCGGCGCTGTTCGGTGTCTTCCCGGTCCTCATCTGGCGCGAGCTGGCTTTCTCGCCGGCCTTCTACGGAACCGTCATGGGCCTGGGGAGTTTCGGCTTCCTGGTCGGCGCGGTGGCCTCGAACAGCCTGCCTCGCAGCCTTGGCATCGGACCGACGATCATCGCCTCGGCCGCCCTGAGCTCCCCGGCTTTCCTGCTCATGACCCTCACGCCAGCCTCGCTCGGGTGGGCGGCGGTCACGCTCTTCGCCGGCTGGTTCGTCGTCGGCTTCGCTCAGGTCATCTACAACGTCGCCCAGATCAGCCTGCGCCAGACGATCACACCGCCGGCGATGCAGAGCCGAATGAACGCCACGATGCGCTTCATCGTGTGGGGCACCATTCCCATCGGCTCGCTGATGGGTGGTGTGATGGCGACCCTGCTGCCTGTGCGCGTGGCGCTGGTTATCGCCGCGCTGGGATCGTTCACCTCGATCCTGTGGGTGTTCTTCTCCCCACTCCGCTCCCTGCACGAGATGCCCGAGGAGAGTGGCGGCGAAGGGGCCGGCATGGCTGTCACGGCCGAACGGCTGCCCGAACCCGCGAAGACCCACGCGGCCACGGCGTAGACCGGCGCGTCAGTCCTCGCTCATCGGGATGCGAATGCCGCGCTCCCTGGCCACCTCGATGGCTCGCTCGTAGCCGGCGTCGGCGTGGCGGATCACGCCCATGCCGGGATCCGTGGTCAGGACCCGTTCGAGCTTCTGCGCCGCGAGGTCAGTGCCGTCGGCGACGATCACCATGCCCGCATGCTGGGAGTACCCGATCCCCACTCCGCCGCCGTGGTGGATGCTCACCCAGCTCGCGCCCGCGGAGGTGTTCACCAGGGCGTTGAGGAGCGGCCAGTCGGCGATCGCGTCGGAGCCGTCGCGCATCGACTCCGTCTCGCGGTTGGGCGACGCCACGGAACCCGCGTCGAGGTGGTCGCGGCCGATGACGATCGGGGCGCCGACCGCCCCGGAGCGGACCAGCTCGTTGAAGGCGGCCCCGGCCCGGGCCCGCTCCCCGTAGCCGAGCCAGCAGATCCGGGCCGGCAGGCCCTGGAACGGCACGCGGGCCTGCGCCATCCCGATCCATCGCCGAAGCGATTCGTTCTCCGGGAACAACTCCAGGATGGCGCGGTCGGTGGCCAGGATGTCCGCCGGATTGCCCGAGAGCGCGGCCCACCGGAAGGGCCCCTTGCCCTCGCAGAAGAGCGGCCTGATGAAGGCGGGCACGAACCCCGGGAAATCGAAGGCGTTGGCCACTCCGGCTGCCTGGGCCTGGGCGCGGATGTTGTTGCCATAGTCGAAGGTGACCGTTCCGGCCTCCTTCAGCGCGATCATCGCCCGGACGTGGGTCGCCATCGATGCCATCGAGCGCCGCACGTATTCGTCGGGGTCCTGGCGCCGCAGCTCGGCGGCCGCCTCCACGGAAACTCCCGCCGGCACGTAGCCGTTCAGCGCGTCGTGGGCGGAGGTCTGGTCCGTGACGACGTCGAAGCGCTCGCTTCGGCGCACCAGCTCCGGCTCGATCTCGGCGGCGTTGCCCACGAGCGCGATGGATTCCGCGCGCCCTTCGGCTGCTGCCGAACGCGCCCAGGCGAGCGCCTCGTCGAGTGCATGAGTGAGCCGGTCGACGTAGCCGATCTCAAGGCGCCGGCGCGCCCGGGCTTCGTCCACCTCGATGACCAGCGCCACGCCGTCGTTCATCGTGATGGCGAGCGGCTGCGCGCCGCCCATGCCGCCCAGGCCCGCGGTCAGCGTCACGCGGCCCTTCAGCGTCCCGCCGAAATGCTGGCGGGCCAGCTCGGCGAAGGTCTCGAACGTCCCCTGCAGGATTCCCTGCGTTCCGATGTAGATCCAGGAACCGGCTGTCATCTGGCCGTACATCGTCAGGCCGGCCCGCTCCAGCTCACGGAACGTGTCCCAGTTCGCCCACTTGCCGACCAGGTTCGAATTCGCGATCAGTACGCGGGGCGCCCACTCGTTCGTGCGGAAGACGCCGACCGGCTTGCCCGACTGGACGAGCAGCGTCTCGTCGTTCTCGAGGCAGCGCAGCTCGCGCACGATGGCGTCGAAGGCGTCCCAGCTTCGGGCCGCCCGGCCGGTGCCCCCGTAGACGACGAGGTCGTCCGGGCGCTCGGCAACCTCAGGGTCGAGGTTGTTCATCAGCATTCGAAGCGCCGCTTCCTGGGCCCAACCCTTGCAGCTCCGCTCCGGACCGCGCGGCGCGCGAACGGTTCGAGGCCCGGACCTGGCAGTCGTGCCCGATGCGGCGCCGGTTTCGATGCCCATGAAAGCCTCCCGAGGACTACCGGGCCTGACCCGGGTGCTCGCCTCCAGTCTGCTCCGGTTCGGCCGGGACGTCATCCGGATCGCCCCTGGTGTCCCGATTCGCCGGGCTCAATTGATGCCCTGGATCAGCTCCTTGCCGAGGCGGCGGGGACCGAAATCCGCGATCGAGACGAGGATGCCGTCGTCCAGGCTGAGGGTGTAGGCGTCGACACCGCCGTTGCACGTGGCCACGTCGACCGGCCAGTCGTTGATCGTTTGCACGCTGGTCGAGCCGATGCCGTCGGCCTGCGAGCAGGTGGCGTTGAACCAGTCGTCGCGCCAGGACGTGTAGAAGTCCTCGGATTGCGCATCGGGCTTGAGCGCGCCGAGATTCACCTGGACCCAGTTCAGGTCCGTGATCTCGCCGAGGTGGGCCGCGTAGTAGCTGCTGAACGCGTCCGCGTAGTGCGAGTCGTCAAGGGCGCCGCTCTCCACCTCCACGTCCTCGACCAGCGGATTGCCGCCCACGATCGACGGGATGTTGCTCATCAGACTCGGATCGATGCGCAGACCGTCCGCTCCGACCGTGCCGTTCGGCCACGGCGTCGCCTCGATCGGGACCTGGGTTGCGACGCCCGGTCTCACTCCCGTCGGCACCGGCTCGGGCGTCGGGGTTTGCGCGATGACGGTGTAGCTGCAGCCCGACACGAAGGCAGTCACGACGGCCAGCGCGGCCAGCGTTGCGGCCATCGACCTGCCGATCCGAATCCGCATCTACAGCTCCCTCCGCATGACCGGGTAGCGTTCGTCATCCACGGCCAGGACGAAGCCGGCTCGGATCCAGAACTGCGGTCTGGCGGCGGGGGTGGCGTCGGCGACAACGCGCGCCTCCGGGTATGCCTCTACGGCGGCGAAGCCACGGCCGGCCAGGTCGGCGCAGACCGCCGCCACGAGCCGCAGGGCGTGGCCACTCTTCCGCGCGGCCGGGGTGGTGGCGATGCACGAGATCACCGCCGGCAGCGGGGCGTCGGGCAGCTTCGGGTACAGCTCCCGCGTTCGGAGCGCGCGCGGGTACGCGGAGAGCGGCCCGAACTGGCAGTAGGCCGCGGCCTCGCCGTCGACGAGCAGCACCTTCGCGTAGCTGCCGAAGATGCCGAGCCCTCGACCGAGCAGCTGCAGCTTGCGCGGCGCCTCGGCGGCGATCGTCGGGCGGGCGGGGCGCCGCGGCGCGAACGGGTTGTCGGCCAGCGGATCGGCCGCCTCGTCGAGGAACGGGTTGCGCGCCGGCATGGAGAAGGCCGGGGCGAACGGATTGGCCGAAGCCTTCGGCGGCGGGGCGAACGGGTTCACCTCTCGTTTGGGCGGCAGCGCGAACGGATTGCTCGAACCCGCGGCCGAACCGGCGGTCGAACCGGCGGTCGAACCCGCGGCCGATCCGGCGGTCGAACCGGCACCCGCCGGCAGCCAGCTCGGCCGGCTCGCCTTCGACCCTCGATCGGCGTCCTCCCAGTAGTCGCAGCTTCGGTGGTCGAACGCGGGATCCGCGCAGGGCGGGATGAGCCCGAAGCGCGTCTCGTCGGTGACGTCCACGATTTCGATCCCTGGCATGGCCGCCCAACTTTACGCCAGAAGGGCGGATCGGCGGCGTCGGGGGCTTCCGAACGATGGCACGCCGGCCGAACGGTGCGGCGCCGCCTGCTGCGAGGGAGGTGCGGCGGGCGGCCTATTTCTGCAAGATTCTCATGTGACGGGCGCTATTCAGGGACGCGCGGCGGAACCGGCCGGCGACAGCGCTTCGGGCCGGTCTGCCGGCCGAATCGCGGCGATTCGGAGCGCAGGCGATGCTCTCCGGCCGGCGAACTCGGCGTGCCGGGCGAGTCCACCCGGGATCGGGCGGCCACGCTCTGCATAGCGTTCGTGCAGCGGGAATCCTGCACAAACCGAACCGACGGCTCCCTCGACTTGCGCCCATGGCCGCCTCTACGTCGACTCACGGGACCTCGGGCGCTGGGCCGCGGTGGCGGCGTCGGGTGCCGACGGAGCGGGCGGCGACCCCGAACGATG
>PMXQ01000146.1 GCA_003171065.1 Chloroflexota bacterium | reverse complement strand
GTGGACCCGCTTGACGGACCCACGGGCCTCGCGATCCAGACTCTGGCCGCCCAGGCCAACATCCCGTACATCAGCTACGACCGAGCCACGTTCCAGGGCACGACCACCTACTACGTCAGCTTCGACAACGTCCAGGTGGGCACGCTCATCGGCAAGGGCTTCATGCAGTGCGTCTCGGATTGGAAGGTCGCCAGTCCTCAGGTCTTCGAGCTGGACGGCGGCAAGGACACCGATCCGAACGCCATCTCGTTCGCCGCTGGCTACAACAACGTCATCTGGGGCACCGATCTGACGGCCAACGCACAGATTGCCGCCGGCACGACCAATAGCGCCGGCATGACGCTCGTCGGCGACCAGATCGCCCCCGGATGGGACAACACCCAGGGCCAGACCGTCTTCCAGACGGCCTTCACGGCCAGTCCCACCATCAACGCCACGGTTGAGGCCAATGACGGGCTCGCCAATGCCGTGATCACCGTCCTCAAGGGCGCCGGTGTCAAGCCCAACACGATCCCGACGACCGGCCAGGACGCCACTATCCAGGGCATGGAGAACGTTCTTGAGGGCTGGCAGTGTGGTTCGGTCTACAAGCCGATCTACCTCGAGGCCCAGGCAGCCGTTGCGCTGGCCACCTACCTGCGCGCCGGCCAGACCCCGCCCACCGGCCTCGTCAATGGCAAGACCACCGATCCGGCGGACACCACCATCACTGAGCCGGCCGTTCTCCTGGTCCCGTACTGGGTCAACGCCGCGAACATGGAAGCGACCGTCATCAAGGACAACTTCATCAGCGTGACGGACCTGTGCAACACAGTCACCGCTGCCGTCTGCACTGCCGACGGCATCAGCTAGGCAGTCGTATGCCGCGACCTCGATAGCGCGAAAGCGCCCAGCGTCGTCGCGATACAGCCGTGTCGCACCCGCACAGCGCGGGTGCGACACGGTCTTGTTTCGGCGTCATAGTGGTGTGAAGCAACACCGCCGGCTCCGCCGGTCGGCCTCGGGCCGGGGACGGGGACGGGGGCGATACGTGAAGGCGCGGAGGCGCCCGATAGCCCGAAGGACGGCCCCATGAGCATTACTCCCATGGACGAACCAGCTGGAGGGACCCCGGCCCCCGGCGGGCCGGCGCAGGCCACGCCGACGGGCTCGGAGCCCCTGCTCAGGCTCAGGCGCGTAAGCAAGCATTTCGGCGCCGTGCAGGCACTGTTCGAGGTCGACCTGGATCTCCAGGCGGGAGTCGTGACCGCACTGTGCGGCGACAACGGCGCCGGCAAGTCGGTCCTGACCAAGACGATCGCCGGCATCTACCAGCCAGACCACGGCGAGATGTTCTGGGAGGGCCGGCCCGTCCACATACGCAGTCCGAAGGCCGCGGCCGCACTGGGGATCGAAACCGTGTACCAGGACCTGGCCCTGGCCGACAACCTGGACATCGTCCAGAATATGTTCCTGGGCCGCGAGAGACTCAGGCGCTTCACCCTCAACGAGGACAGCATGGAGCGAGCCGCAGCCGAGACGCTGGCCGGCCTGCACGTAACCACCGTCCGCTCCATCCGCCAGCCCGTCGCCACACTCTCCGGCGGCCAGCGCCAGGCGGTGGCCGTGGCCAAGGCGGTCATGTGGAACTCCAAGCTGGTCATGCTCGACGAGCCCACCGCGGCGCTGGGCGTGGCCCAGACCAGGATGGTGCTGGACCTAGTCAAGCGGCTCAAGGACCACGGCCTGGCCGTGATGATGATCTCGCACAATCTCAACGACACCTTCGAGGTCGCGGACAGGATCGCGATCCTGCATCTGGGCCGCATGGTCGCCCAGGATCGCGCCTCGGCCTTCGACCGGCAGAGCGCGGTCGACTACATGACCACCGGCGGCTCGAGCCGCGAAATCGCCGCGTCAGGCTCCACCACGGGGAGGAACTGATCGATGGCCGGAGTCGGAGGCAATTCTGGGGGCGGGAAGGATATCGAGGATCTGGCCGCGCAGGCTGAGACGGCCCCGGACCTGACCGCGGCTGCAGTAGATGTCATCCCGCCGGAGATAATGGCCCAGTCCCTGAGCCAGTACTTGCGGGCCTGGTTCGTGCGCGTCAAGTCCGGCGACGCGGGTGTGCTGCCCGTGGTGGCCGCCCTCGTCCTCGTCGCTATCGTGTTCCAGATCCTGAGCCCGCACCACGTCTATCTTTCGCCCAGGAACCTGGTCAACCTGTTCGCCCAGAGTTCGGTCTTCATCATCCTGGCAGTCGGCGAAACCTTCGTGCTGCTGCTCGGCGAGATCGACCTCTCCATCGGCTATATCGCTGCGATCGGTGGGATCGTGGCCGGTCTCCTGGTGCAGCCGCAGGCGCCCCCGTCCGACTATCTGCACAACTGGCCGTGGCTGGGCGCCATAGCTGCCGCCCTGCTCGTCTGTGCGGCGATCGGGGCCCTTCAGGGGCTCATCATCACCCGCTTTCGACTCCCGTCGTTCGTCGTGACCCTGGCGGGGCAGATGTTCTGGTTCGGCGTAATGATCATCATCCTGGGCCAGGCCGGCGGCCTGTCGGTCTCGCCGTCGAGCCCAGGCAACCAGCGGCAGATCTACGGCATCGTCTACAACTACCTGGACGCCTGGCTTGCATGGCTCGGTCTGGCCGTGATCCTCCTGCTGCTCGGCGGGTCGATGTGGCTGCGGGATGCCAGCAGGCGTCGAAGCGGCCTGGTCGCCCCACCGGTGGGCCTTACGGTCGCGAAGATCGCCTTCCTGGCCGTGGCCGGGATCGTCGTCGTCGCCATCTGCAGTGTCGATCGCAGCCTGGGGACTCTGCCGATCATCGGTGTGCCCTGGGTCGTGCCGCTCGTCCTGGCCGTGGTTGGAGGTGGGACCTTCGTGCTCGAGCGGACGCAGTTCGGCCGCCACATGTACGCCGTGGGCGGCAACCCGGAAGCCGCCCGCCGCGCGGGCGTCGGCGTGACCTCGATCCGCACGTGGGCTTTCGTTATCTCCGCCACAACCGCCGGCATCGGCGGTATTGTCGCCGTCTCCTATCAGAACGGCATCACCACCAACTTCAACGGCGGGCAGGAAGTGCTGTACGCCGTCGCTGCCGCGGTCATCGGGGGCACGAGCCTGATGGGCGGTCGGGGCCGCGCGATCCACGGCCTGATCGGCGGTCTGGCAATCGGAGCCATCTACGACGGCCTCTACCTCCTCAGCCTTCCGGTCCAGTACCAGTACATCGCCACCGCCCTCACGCTCCTGGCTGCCGTGTCGGTCGACGCGCTTGCGCGCCGCAGCGTCACGTCCGGCAGCATGGCCCGGGTCTGAC
>PMXQ01000147.1 GCA_003171065.1 Chloroflexota bacterium | reverse complement strand
GTCGAGCGGTCGATCTCGACTGCATAGTCGTGGTAGCCGGTCTGGCAGCCCGGGCAGGCAACTGCGCCGCTGCCGCGACCGCTGGTCTCGTTGCACGGGCCGCCCGTGGGCGTACCACAATGGAGCGTGCCGTAGACCAGGCTGAGACCGTTGATGTCCTCGAGGATGTCGACCTCGCCGGAGGTCGGCCAGCCCACGCCGCTGCGGAGCGGTGCGCCGAGCATCCAGAAGGCGGGCCAGTAGCCGAGACCGTTGGTCGTGGTCACGTTCGGCTGCTGGATCACCGACTCCATGCGAACGATGCCACCCGCGGGGGCGCCGAACGTGGCCAGCTGAGTCTCGATCCGACCCGACGTCCAGCCGGCCGTTGGGTTGGTGCCGGTATGGATCGCCTTGATGACGAGGTGCCCTGCGCCGTCCTGATAGACGTTCGCGGTGCTGTTCGTCATGGTCTCGATTTCACCGGTGCCGAAGTTGCTCCCAGGCCCCGTGTCATAGAGCCAGTTCGCCGTGTTGGCGCCTGTGTTGGCCGCCCCGTTGAGGTCGTCACTCCACGTCAATGTGAAGCCTGGGGGCGGAGCCCCAACGGTCGCGGCGGCCGGTAGGGCAGTGCAGGCGAGGCCGACAAGGCTGCTGGCGAGGCCGACCACTACGATGAGCATCACTTTCCGTAGACGCCCCGCTGTCTGTGCCTGCATGTGGCCTGTTCCTCCCGTGTTGGATGAGCCGCGATTCGCTACCGACTATTTTCCGGTTGTGTCACCGACCAGACAATGGGTGAGGTTGCTGAAGCGCCGCGCCGCGGGAGTCGCGGATGACGACCTTGGCGGGTGGGTCGACGCCTGCCGGCGCGGGCAGCATTCGAGTCGCGCGTCATGCCGACGAGCGAGTTCGCCGCGGTGATCCCGATCTCCCGCGAGGCCTGGCGCACCGTGGATGAGGCTGGGGTCGAGATCGACGGCAACCAGCGCGAGCGGTGTCCCGGCCCCTGAAAGACGGGATCTGCACCGTCGACACGCGGCCGCTGCACGAGTCCGGCCGCCTGGCCAGGTCGCGATGAATCTCTTCGCGCCGCCCCCCCGGCCGGACAGGCCCGCTCCCTACGGCCTCCCGACCGGGAAGAAGCGCGACAGGTGGTCGCGGTTCGCGTCGAGCAGCGCGTCGAGCAGCGGCAGCGCGACGTCCCACTCGGCGACCAGCGGATTCGATAGGAGCGCCCGCAGCGCAGTCGTGCGGTCTCCCGAGATCGCGGCCTCGACCGTCAGCCGTTCGTACGCCTTCACGTGCTGGACGAGCGCGCGCATCTCGGGGGCGAGTGGCTGGAGCGGGAGCGGATGCGCTCCGTCCCGATCGACGCGCGCAGGCACCTCGACCACGTCGTCGGCCGGCAGGTCGGGGAGTGCTCCCGCGTTCCTTACGTTCACCACCTGCACGTCGCCGGTGCCGGCGTGCAGAGATGCCATGAGCTGCGCTGCGGCCTCGCTGTAGAACGCGCCTCCGCGCTTCTCCAGCAGCGCCGGCTTGACGTCCAGCGCGGGATCCCGATACAGGTCCAGGAGCCCCCGCTCGATCTCCATTACCTCCTTGGCTCGCGTGTGACCCGCTCGCTCCTCGGCGAGCACCTCAGAAGTCCGGTAGAAGTAGCGGAGGTAGTAAGAGGGGATGGCGCGAAGCGCACGCAGGAGGTCTACTGGGAGCTCCAGCTCGGCGGCGAGGTTCGCCGCGGCGACGTCGTCGTCGAGCATCTCCGGCAGGATGTCCTGACCGTCGACGCGCACCGCGCGCTCCCACGTCAGGTGGTTCAATCCGACGTGTTCGAGCTCGACCCGTTCCGGCGCGACACCCCGCGCAGCGGCGATCCGGCGCTGGAGCGTGATCGCCACGTTGCACAGACCCACCGCCCGATAACCGGCATCGAGCAGCGCCTGCGTGACGATTCCCACGGGGTTCGTGAAGTCGAGGATCCAGGCGCCGGGTGCCGCCCGGCGCGCGGCCGTCTCGGCGATGTCGAGCACCACCGGCACGGTGCGCAGCGCTTTCGCGAACCCGCCGGGCCCCGTCGTCTCCTGGCCGATGCAGCCAAAGCGCAGGGGCAGCGTTTCGTCGACGAGGCGCGCTGCCTGCCCCCCGACGCGCAACTGGATGACGACGAAATCCGCGCCGTCGAGCGCCGCGTCGCGGTCCAGTGTCGTCGTCAGCCGGCCCGACCACTCCCGGCGACGGAGCATGCGCCCGGCAAGGCCGGCCACGATTTCCAGGCGGGGGCCGTCGATGTCCAGAAGGGCAAGTTCGTCAACAGGCAGGCGGTCCGCGCGCGTCGCGAGGCCATCGACCAGCTCGGGTGTATAGGTCGACCCGGCGCCAACTACCGCGATCTTCACGCCCATTGTCGTTGTCACCCCGCTCCTCGACCTGAACCCCGCGGATCACTTGCGGATTGCCTATAACGTTATCATGATATGCAACATGCCACGCGGTCGTCTCAAGCCCGGTCCGATTCCGCTCCACCACCAGGCTTACCTCGATCTGCGTGCCGCCCTCGACTCGGGGGAGTGGGGACCGGGCGACCGCCTCCCGACGGAACGGGAGCTCGTCGCCGAATACGGCTGCAGTCTCATCACCGTCCGTCGCGCGCTCGACGAGCTGGTGCGCGAGGGCCGCCTGGAGCGCACGAGGGGGCGGGGAACCTTCGTTACCCTGCCGCCGATCGTTCGCGACCTCGCGGCGCCGATCGGGTTCACGGACGAGATGCGCCCGCTCGGCCTTCGGCCTTACGCCGTGGTGGTCACCGCCCGGACCGAGCCGGCCGTGCCAGCCGTCGCCTCGGAGCTTCAGGTGCCCGTCGGGGCCGCGGTGCACTACCTCGAGCGGGTGCGCGGCGCGAACGGGGTACCGTTCCTTCTCGAGCAAGCGTACCTGCCGGCCGGGCGGTTCCCCGGCCTGCTCGACGAGGACTACACGGCCGCGTCGCTGTACGAGGTGCTGGAGCGCCGGTACGGATGCCGGATCGCCTGGACTCGCGAGACGATCGCAGCCTACGTCCCGGACACGCGGGAGGCCCGGCTCCTGGACATGCTCCGGCCCCGCGCGTCGCTACGGCTCGAGGGGACGGCGTTCGCGGCCGAAGGGCCGGTGGAGTTCGGCCGGACGGTCGTGTCGGGAGAGCGTGCGCGCTACTCCCTCGAGACGACCGGCGGTCGAGCGCGTTCGGCCGAGCCGATCCCCGACTCGCAGGACGGCGCCGAGCCGGAGTCAGGGACGAACAATCATGAGGAGCAGGAGGAGCACCATGCGCACGTGGCGACGGCCTGACCGGTGGGCAATGATGACATCGTGCCGCCACGGGCGGGGCTCGCTAACTTGAGCGGGCTGCACGAGGCGCAGAGCCCGCGGATGGTCCAGGCGGGTACGATGCTCACCATCGCCATCCCATCGCCTCTTTCCTTGTCTTCTGGCGCATCTTCTGGGGCGGGATCTTGATCATGCGGGTCGCGAAGCACGTGGAGACGGAGAGCAGACGCGACGTGCCAGCCGCGGGCGGTGTCGAGCCGACCGTCGGCTACGACGCACCCATTCCGGGCCCGGCACGGTCGCCACGGGACTCGGCCCTCGTTCTCCCGCACCGGGTCGCCCTGACATTCGACGCGGAGCACCCGGACCGCCCGCGATCGCAGCCGGACGCGACGGACCGGCTCCTCGACGTCCTCGCAGCGACGGGCGTGCGCGCCACCTTCTTCGTACAGGGAAGGTGGGCGGAAGCCTATCCGACGACCGCTCGCCGTATCGCGGCGGAGGGTCACGTCGTCGGCAACCATTCGTTCTTCCACGCGAGTCTCCCGCTGTTGTCCGAGGAGGGACTCGTCGAGGACGTTGGCCGGGCGGAGTTTGCGATTCGCGACGCAACGGGTGTGGATCCACACCCGTGGTTCCGCTTCCCCTTTGGGCACGGCATCGACGACCCCCGCGTCGTTTCCACAATCGAGCGGCTCGGGTACAGGCACATCGGATGGGATGCCGATTCAGGGGATTGGGAGCCCGAGCGCACCGCGCGGGAGATCGAGAAGGCGATCGTGCGGGGCGCGACTTCCGGTCGGACCTGCGTCGTGCTGCTCCACGGCTGGCCGTCGGCCACCGTGCCGGCCGTCGCCGCGGCGATCGACGCGCTGCGCTCGCGCGACGTGGCGTTTGTCACCGTGGACCAGCTCGCCGACGCTGAGCGACCGAGGGGCCTTCCCGCCGACCTCGAGAGCCTCCCATGACGCCCCCTCCCGTCGCGGTCCTCGCCGTGGACGTCGGCAACTCGAAGACGGACCTCGCGCTGGTCGGTCCCGACGGCGATCTGCTGGCCGCAGCGCGCGGACCGTCGGCCTCGCACCAGGCAGTCGGCCTGGACGCCGCGATGGATCGCCTCGTCGAGCTGTCAGCCGCAGGCGCGCGCCTTGCCGGTCTCGACGCATCGTCCCGACCGCTGGCCGCGGTCGGCGTCTTCTGCGTGGCGGGCGCCGATTTCCCCGAGGATCTCCGGGTGCTGAGGCAAGGGCTCGCTCGGACCCGACTCGCAGCCACGGTCATCGTGAAGAACGACACGGTCGCCGTGCTGCGCGCGGGGTCACCAGACGGGTGGGGCGTGGCGATCGTCTGTGGCGCCGGGATCAACTGCAGCGGCCTGGCGCTCGACGGACGAAGTGTGCGCTTCGCGGCACTCGGCGACATCTCGGGGGACTGGGGTGGAGGCGGGTCGGTGGGGATGGCCGCGCTCGGCGCGGCGGTTCGTGGCCGGGACGGGCGAGGACCGCGCACGTCACTGGAGCGCATGGTCCCGGCGTACTTCGGGCTCCGCACCCCCGACGCCGTCACGCGTGCTATCTACCTTGGGCGGGTCCCCGAGCGCCGCATCCTGGAGCTGGCCCCGCTCGCATTCGAGGCGTCGCGGGCTGGGGACGCGGTCGCTGGTGCGATCGTCGACCGGCTGGCCGACGAAGTCGTTGCGATGGCCGGTGCTGCCATCCGGCGTCTGGGCCTGCAGTTGGCGCCGGTCCACGTCGCCCTGGGAGGCGGGATGTTCCGGAACCACGACCAGCGGTTGCTCGAGCGGGTGGAGGCGGGCGTGCATGCCGTCGCGCCGCGAGCGACCGTCCGGCCGCTCGATGCGCCGCCGGTCCTGGGATCTGCGTTGCTCGGCTTCGACCTGCTCGGCGTGCCGGCGGAGGCCGCCACGCGCGTGACGGAGATGCTGACGGAGGACGCTATCGCCCATCTGTGACACGGGCGCGGCCTCGATGACCGGCCACGACGCGAGCTGTCGCGAGTGGCTCGATGCCTCAGGGAAGAGGGTCGATCGTCACGCCGGTATCGGCGGCGGCCACGTGGCAGGCGGCGCTGTGAGCCGGAGCCAGGACCCGCAGCCGGGGGGTCACCCGAGCGCACTCGTCGATGGCGTAGGGACAGCGCTCGCGGAAGCGGCAGCCCTCGCTGGGATTCACCACCTTGGGCGGCTCGCCGACGGCGGGCGACGCGGAGACCGAGATGGGCTCCCGGGGGTCGGGCACGGCCGAGAGCAGGAGCTGCGTATAGGGGTGCCTGGGGTCGGCCAGCACCGCCTCGGTCGGACCGGTCTCGACGATGTGCCCGGCGTACATGACCATGATCCGATCGGCGACATACCGGGCGCTGGCTATGTCGTGGGTGATGTAGAGGATGGACACCCCCTCCCGCTCTCGGAGGTCGGTCATCAGGTTGAGGATGCCGGCGCGGATGGAGACGTCCAGCATCGACACTGGCTCATCGGCCAGGATCAGCTTGGGTCGCACCGCCACGGCCTGGGCGAAGCCGACACGCTGACGCTGACCGCCGCTCATCTCATAGGGGAACTTCCGGAGCATCTCCACAGCCGGGGTCAGGCCGACGAGGGTGAAGACTCGCTCCGCCTCCTGCTGTCGCTCGGCGCGGCCCAGTTCCGGCCGATGCAGCTTCAGGTTGCGCATGACCCCGTGGGAGACGCGGAACACCGGGTTCATCGAGCTGTAGGGGTCCTGGAAGACCATCTG
>PMXQ01000092.1 GCA_003171065.1 Chloroflexota bacterium | reverse complement strand
GCGAGACGCCGGTCGAGAATTGAGGTCGGAGCCGGCAGGCCCGATCGCGGCGGTCTGCGGCGCGGGGACTGGGAGCGGGACGGAAGCGCGGCGGGGCTAGAACGGTGGCCAGGGGATGACCGGCCGGTCGCGGTCGGGCTGCGGGAAGCGCCGGCGCGCGAGCAGGGCGTCGAGGCGGCGTGCCGTGGCCCGAATCTCCGTCGGTGCCAGCAGCTCGCGCAGCTCTTCGCCCAGGTCGGCGCCCAGACCCACGCGCAGGCGCGAGAGGACCGCCACCTCGTCGTCGTCCAGCGGCTGACCGCGCCAGCGCCACAGGACCGTCCGCAGCTTCGGCTCGACGGCGAAGCACAAGCCGTTGTCCACGCCCAGGATCCGCCCGTCGGGGAGTGGCAGCAGGTGCCCGCCTTTCCGATCCGCGTTGTTCAGCACCGCGTCCAGGAGCGCGATCCGGCGCAGGGCCGGCAGGTCGTCGCCCACGATCGCCGTCACGTCGACCGATTCGTCGACTTCCATCCAGAGCTGGACCATGCCCTTGCCGAAGGGACCATCGCGCATGACCGTCGGCGGAACGAGGTCCCAGCCACTCGCCTCCGAGACGGCGTGAGCGGCGACCTCGCGGCAGGCCAGCGTTCCGTCCGGGAAATCCGTCAGCGGGCGCTCGCCGCGGATTGGCTTGTAGACGCAGCTGGCCACGATTCCCGGCTGGCCGTCCGCTCGGGGCTCGTCGACCAGTCCGAAGAACGTGGCGTTGGAAGACGAGAGCAGACGGCCGATGACGGTGAGCTCCCCGCCGCGCAGGACACGGAGGGCCGTCGCCCGATCGAGCGCGCCCGCGACCTGGCGACCCTCGAGGGCGGCCGCCTCCATCTCCTCGCGTGTCAGGCGCGCGGCCCGGGGCTGGGCGTTGTCTTCCGCTCTCGGTTCGGCCATTCCAGTCTCAGTGCATGTAGCCGTTGCGCCGGGTGCAGATGTGCCCTTCGGGATTGAGCGGCTGGCCGCAGAAGGGGCAAGGCGGGCGACCGGCAGCAACCACCTCGAGGGCTCGGGCGGCGAAGGCGAGGGCCTGGCGCGGCCCCAGGCGGACTCGCACCAGGTCGCTGTCCTCGTCCGCGTCTTCGACCGCGGCCTCCACCGCGTCGGGTGCCTCCTCCTCGCCCTCGTCCTCGGTGATCTCCCGGGCCTCCACGACGACGCTCTCGTCGTCGCCGTCCCAGACGATCGCCATCGTGCCGACCCGAAACGTCTCGACCAGGGGTTCTTCCAGGGGAGCGCGATCGACCTCGTCGGCGGACGGCTCCTCGGGCACGCCCGCCCCCTGGCTGCGCACCTCGGCCAGAAGCTCCGTCAGCCGTTCGGCCAGGAGCGCGACCTGGACCTTCTCGAGCGTGACGGTGATCACGCGAGTGCCCTCGCGAGCTTGCAGGTAGAAGGTGCGGCTCCCCGGCTGGCCCACCGCCCCGGCGACGAAGCGATCCGGGTTCTCGAACGCGTACACCCGACGAACCATTGACTCTCCAGGCGATCGAAGGCGCACTGCGCGCGCCATGTCAAATCTATACCCCCGGGGCCAGACGGCTCCTGGGACTCGAGCCGACCGCCGCGCTCCGAAATCGGCTGACTCGGCCGTTCCTCATGGTTATTCCACCCTGGCCTCGCCATGTCGTCACGTGTGAGCTATCAACCTAGTAACCAGACCTTGACAAATAGAAAGGCATAATGCAATAGTGGCAACTAACGAGATCCAGGTCGGTCATGGCGCCGGCTCGTGGCCCGGGAGTGAAGGAAACGATGGCACGCGACGTAATCTCGACCTGTCCCGTCTGCTCGAGCGAGCTGTTCGTGACCCGGCTGCAATGCCGGAGCTGCGGCACCGCAATCGAGGGCGACTTCAGCGTCGGGCGCTTTGGACGCCTCAGCCGCGAGCAGCTGGCTCTCCTGGAGAGCTTCCTGCGCGCTCGAGGCAACCTCAAGGAGCTCGAGCGCGAGCTCAAGCTCTCGTATCCGACGGTCCGCGCTCGGATCGACGCCCTGGTTCGAGCGCTTGGTCTGGCGGACGGCGTATTCGTCGACGACGCTTCCGAGGACGGTTCGGGACGGGACGAGATGAGCGGGCTGCGCCGCGAGGTTCTGGAGCGGCTGGCTCGACATGAGATCACGGCGGACGAGGCAGCGACCCTGATCCGCTCTCGGAAGGAGTAGGAGGTGGGCACGCTGGAGCGCCGGGAAACGCTCACCCATCGGTTGGGACCCGCCGGACGCCTTTCGGTCAAGACGGTCACCGGCCTGCTTCGTGTCCGGGGCATCGAAGGCGAAGACGTCAACGTGACCGTGACCTACCGCATCCGCGCGGCCGATCATGCCTCAGCCGAACGAGCCCTCGAAAGCGGCCGGGTGGCCATCGATCGCGGCCCGGACTCGCTCGCGATCGAGACGCCTGAACGGCGCCTCGCCACCGGCCTGGCCTGGCTCTTTGGGGGCGCCCGCGTCAGAGCGGACATCGCCGTCGACGTGCCGTGGGGCGCGAAGGTGCGCTTCGAGACGATGAGCGGCACCGTCGAGGCGATGAACCTAGTCGGGGATCAGAAGTATCGGACCGTGACCGGGGAGATCCGGATGTGGTATCTGGGCGGGCTCGTCGAGGCGGGCACGATCTCGGGTGGCATCACGCTGGACGGCGGGACGGAACTGCGCCTGCGAGCCAGCACGATCTCCGGCGGGATCAGGGCCCGCGCCGGCCTCTTCAACAGCCTGAGCCTGTCCACGACGAGCGGCAGCATGGCGGTCGTCGGAGCCCTGGACCCTACCGGCGATTTCCGCGCCGAGTCGATCTCCGGCGGCGTGGATCTGACTCCACTCTCCGGAGTGACGGCCGAGCTCAAGACGGTCTCAGGCTCGGTCCATTCCGAGGTGGAGCATCGGGTCGAAGGCGCCCGAGGGTTCTGGCGGGCGATCGTGGGCGACGGCCGGGCGCACCTGCGGGTCAACTCGACCTCCGGCTCGCTTCGGCTGCTGGCGCCGCGTCCGTCCGACCCGGTTGCCGTTCAGACCGCCGGACCGGCGAGCCCTGCCGCTCCCTCGGGCTCGGCTGCCGCGTCCGGCGCCCCGGCCACCACGGCGGGGACCTCGGGCGCTCCGGCCGAGACCGTCCAGACGGCGGCACCCTCGGCGACTGCCCAAACGGCAGCCGGCGAAGAGTCGGCCGAAAGCTGGAATCCCAACGAAACGGCCGAGGAAACGGCCGAGCATGAGCGCGACGACCAGGCGGACGAAGAGGAGCTGGCGGTCCTCCAGGCCCTCGAGCGAGGCGAGATCGGCGTCGATGAGGCCGCGGCTCGGCTCGAGCGGACGGGGAGGTAGCGACGATGTCCGGTGAGCTGGAAGCGCTGCTCCGCCTCGTCTCGGAGGGTCGTCTCACGGCCGAGGAGGCCGCACCGATCGTGGCCGCTCTCGAGGAAAAGGCCCGAGGCGACGCCCGAGGGGCCGGAGTCGGGACGGGTTCTGGGCCCGGCACGGGCCCCGGCGGGGCCACGGCTCGCGAGGGCGGGCGCGAGGCCGGCCGTCGCCAGGGCTCTGCCCAGGAGCTTCTGGCGGACCGAAGGCTGCGCGTCTACGTGGCCGAGGACGGGCGCCAGGTGATCAACATCCAGATCCCGCTGGCTGCGGCGGGGTTCGCTATCGACCAGGTGCCCGGCCTTTCGCCGGACCACCGGTCCCGAATCGTCGAGGCGATCCAGAGCGGCATGACCGGGCCGATCCTGGAGGTCTCCGACGACGGCGACGAGGTTCGCATAGTCATCGAATAGTCAGGCGGCCGCGCGCCGCAAACCCAACTTGAAGCGATCCCGGACCGCTCGCCGGCCCGGGCCTGGACAGGTGTTGCCAAATCAGGAGTGAGGGCGGCCCGCGGATGCCGCAAAGGGGAAGGCGATGCTGCTTGAAATAGAGAACCTGAAGAAGGTGTTCCGGAGCGGAGTCCGGGCCAATGACGGAATCGACCTCTCGATCGACTCGGGCGAGGTGTTCGGCCTGCTCGGCCACAACGGCGCCGGCAAGACGACCCTCGTCAACCAGGTCATCGGCCTGCTGAAGCCGACCGATGGCTCGATCCGGATCGACCGCCGCGACATGATTGCCGACCCGGGCCTGGCCCGCCGGCTGTGCTCCTTCCAGGCGCAATCGCAGGTGCCGATCGACGGCCTCACGCCCCGTCAGGCGATCGAGCTGCTTGGACAGCTCCGTGGCGCAGCGGGGGCAGACGTCCGTCGCCGGCGCGCGCGCCTTGTCGACGCCCTCGATCTCGGGGAGTGGCTCGACGTCGACGCGGCCCGCCTCTCCGGCGGTGTGAAGCGCCTCGTGGCCTTTGCCATGGCCGCGGTCGCACCCGGCCGCCTGGTCATGCTCGACGAGCCGACCAACGACGTCGACCCCATCCGCCGCCGGCTGCTGTGGCAGCAGGTGCGGTCTCTCGCGGATGAGGGCGCGGCCGTGCTGCTCGTGACGCACAACGTCGTCGAGGCTGAGCGTTCAGTGGATCGTCTCGCGATCCTGGACGCCGGCCACGTGATCACCGAGGGGACGCCGGCAGAGCTCAAGGCGAGGCTGGGCGCCGAGCTTCGGCTGGAGCTGGTCGTCGACCCGAGGGCGACGGAGCTGCCGGTCTCGCCGTTCGGTCGCTCGGCCGTGCCGGTCGGCAACCGGCTCATGGTCGGCGTTCCGATGGACGCCGCGGGCCCGGCCGTGGGCTGGGCCGAATCTCTGCAACGGGCCGGCGCCGTGGAGGAGTTCACCCTCGGGCCGGCAACCCTGGAGGACGTTTACGTGGCGATGGTCGGTGGCTTGGAGGTCCGACCCGCCGAGATGGAGGAGAGCTTCGATGCAAGCGCTGCGTAGCTACCGGTTGCTCGTGACTTGGCAGTCCCTGCGCAAGAAGGCCTACCTGCCGCTGATGATGGCGGTCCAGACGCTCTTCTCGCTGGGCATCGTGCTCGGCTACCCGCTCCTCTTCCCGACGCTGGATCGGACGACGATCTACCTGATCGCCACCGGTGCGCCCGCGATCTCGATGGTTTCGGTCGGGCTCGTCGCCCTGCCTCAGACCGTGGGCGAAGCGAAGAGCGAAGGCAGCCTGGCGTACATGCGCTCGCTGCCGGTGCCGCGGCTCGCCTACCTGGTGGCCGATCTCACCGTCTGGCTCGCCATCGTTGTCCCGGGCGTCGTCCTGGGCGTGCTCGTCGGGGCCTGGCGGTTCGGCTTGGACCTGCAGGTCAGCCCGCTCGTCATCCCGGCCGTCGTGATGGTTGCGCTCACCGCGACCTGCGTCGGTTACGCCCTGGCGTCGGTCCTGCCCTACATGCTCACCGTCATCATCACCCAGGCGATCGTCGTCTTCGTGTTCATGTTCTCGCCGCTGACCTTCCTGCCCGACAAGCTGCCGGCCTGGCTGGAGACGATCCACCGGTTGCTGCCGATTCAGGCGATGGGCGAGGTAACCCGCGGCACGATAGCTCCGAACGAGTTCCCGCTGCCGCCCGGCGCGTTCCTGACACTGGCCGTGTGGTGCGTCCTCGGGTTCCTGGTGACGTACGCGGCGATGACGCGGCGTGCCTGATGGGCGCACGCAGGGGCGTTAGGCTTGACCAATGACCCGGCCGAACGAAAAGACACTCAGCCGATGAGCGGCCAGTCGGGCAAGCTGCCCGCCCGCGATTTCGAGGAGATCCGCCTGGCCGAGGCGCTGGAGCGCCGTCGCTGCCCGATCTGCGACGCTCGCCAGGAGTCCGCCTTCGCCGCTCTCCGCGGCCTGGCGCGCGAAGGGGCAACCGACCGAGGGCTGCGGGCCGAGATGGACAGGGGCCTGGGCTTCTGCCAGCCCCACAGCGTCGGCCTCTCGAAGATGGAACTGCTGCAGACGAGCAGCCAGCTGGCGACGGCGGTGCTCCTGGACGCGGTGCTGCGGAGACGCCTGGCGGTGCTCAAGAGGTTTTCCCGCGCAGATGCCGCGGCGCAGGAGCGAGGACTAGCGGACCTGGCAGATCCGAGATGCCCCGTCTGCGCCCGCGCTTCGGAAGCCTCGCGCACGGCCATCGATCGACTCCTGGCGCTCTCCGGCGATCCGGCCTGGTCGGTGGCCCTGGGCGCGGGCGAGCTGTGCCTGAGCGATCTCTGCGCCTTGGGGGTGGCGGCCGCGGCCGGCCCCCGGGACGTGCAGGCGCGCTGGAGTGGGATCCTCGCCGCGCAGCTCGCCCGCCTCGAAGCGCTGCAGAAGACTCTTGCCGAGTACGCCCACAACAGCACCGCGGATCGGCGCCACCTGATAACGGGGGAGCAGCAGGAGGCCGGCGCCGCCTCCATCCGGCTCTTCGGCGGTTCCCCGGACCGCGACCGAACTCGCTGACGGTGGCCGGCCGGGCGGCGCATCGCGTTGTTGGAGCCTGCGTTCCTCGCTCACGCACCTTGTGGTGCGCTCGCTCCGGTACTCGGCTCCGCCTAGCGCTGCGCTCGCCGGCCCGGCGATCTGCGGCCGGTGGCCGGCCGGGCGGCGCATCGCGTTGTTGGAACCTGCGCGCGTCGCGTCAGTGCGGATCGGCGAAACAGCGCTCGAAGCCGGGGGTCCAGATCAGGCGCCCGTTCGAGCCGTCCGGGTCGGCCGTGATCGCGCAGCCAGCGTAGCCGGCCAGCCCCGCGACCCAGGCCAGGCCGGTGGGTCCCATGGCGAACGCTGCCGTGGCATAGGCGTCGGCGTAGGTCAGGCTCGGTCCGACGATCGTGATGCTCAGCACGTCGCCCTGGGGCGCCTTGCCGGTGAAGGGGTCCCGTACGTGGTCGCCGCGCTCATATGCGCCAGACGTGGCAACGGCGCCGTCGCGGATGCTGACCACGGTGGCCACCTTGTCCGCCTGCAACGGATGTCTGATGCCGATTCGCCAGGGAGTGGCCGGCGCCGCCTCGCCGCGGATGACTATGTCGCCGCCGCCGTTGATGCAGTAGTTGCGCGCCCCCGCCGCCTCCAGGATTCGGCCGGCATCTTCCAGGGCCCAGCCCTTGACCAGCCCGGATGGGTCTAGGCCGCCGTCCCAGCGGTGGGCCCGAATGTCGAAATAGCCCTGGCTCGCCTCACGCACTTGCTCGCACAGCTCGAGGACGCGGCGAAGGTCGGGGCTGCAATCGTCCTCGGACATCTCGCCGCGGCTCAGGCGGCTGACCTCGCTGTCGGGCTTGTAGGTGCTGAAGCGCCGGTCGATGTCGCGGAGATGGTCGAAGGCTTTGTCGAGCGCCGCCGGCGGCATGTCCGGGTCGCGGACATCGAAGCTGACGGCCGTGCCCATGATCTGCTCGACTCGTCGCAGCCCGAAGAGGGGCACGGTCCCGGCCTGTGGCGCCAGCCGCCGGATCTGCTCTCGGCCCGCGGTCATGGCAGCATTATGGTGCTGCGCCGCAGCGGTGCTCCTGCGGTTTCTTCGAAGCGATCCGGAGGCGGTTCAGAAGGAGGCCTGTCGTGTTCCGAGGTCGGTCTTTCCTGATCAGGCGGCCGTTCCTGATCCGGCGACGCCTGTTCGGGGCGGCGATTATCGGCGGCCTTGGTTTCGCCGCCGGGCGAGCCAGCAGGCCGGCCGTTCCGCAGGGTCCGGGGCCGTCGCCTGAGTTGGCCCCGAGGCTCAAAGACCTCGCCGAACTGCACGCATCCGGTGTGCTCACCGACGAGGAATTCGCCACCGCCAAACGCAGGCTGTTGGAGCACTAGACCGAATCCACCAGATCGCCGCTTGCATCTCGCTCGGTCAGCCGGCCCACTCCTCCGTTGGCTCGTGCGCTTCTGGCTCACAAACCTAGCGATGCGCTCGCCTAAGTGCTCGTCTCCGCCCTGGCCTGCGCTCGTCGACCCCGCGGACTGCGGCGCGTGACCGGCGGACCCGCGCTCTCGCCTCACGACCGAACGGGCGCCGTCGGCGCAGGCAAGCATTTCAGAATTGTGCAATGCTGCCGCCAGCGGCGGCGCAGGCTGACTGGCAGCGTCGCCGCCGCAACTCCCTCTTGACCACCCGCAGTTCGGTGCTGCGTGGTGGTTCCTGCTGCCCGGCGCACGGGAGTTCCAGGGGCGCGAAAGCCGCGAGTCAGCCGCGAGTCAGCCGCGAGCCAGCCGCGCGCCAGCCGCGCGCCAGCCGCGAGCCAGCCGCGAGCCTTCCATGGGGCCGCCTCTCCAGCCGCGGCGCCAGCATGTGGACCCTGGCGTGGGCGCTCGTCGGGCGCTGGGCGGGCGGCGAGCTGGCCGTCGGGTAGCCGAATCTTCACAGAGTGAGGTATTGAAATACCGGAGTCATCTACTTAGGCTTTCGTATCCAAAGCCCGGCCAGCGTTTGGAGCCGGGGTAGGTGCATCGAACATCCGAACAAGGAAAGGCGATTGATGGCGATCTCGGTGGCCGCTGAGCCCGGGGTGCGCCCGGTGACCGCGCGCGCGCAGGAATTGTGTCCCGCGGCGCTCCGCGCCATGGTCATCTGGCCGCGGCTGGACCGACGCGCCCTCGCAAGATGCGGCTGTGACTCGGCTCGAATTGCCAACTACGTCTCGCGACGGACCCGGATGCCCGCCCGGTCCATCGAGGCGCTGCTGAACCGGTCGTAGGAGCATCAGGCGACAATCGCTGCTCCCGGGGGGAACCATCCATACCGCGCCACCGCGCCACCGGCGCGGTCTGCCACCGCCCGCGGCGCCGTCAGCCGCGGTAGCGAAAGCAGCCTGGAAGGTGGTCATCCACCAGTCCGACGCTTTGCATGAAGCTGTAGACGATCGTCGAGCCGACGAAACGAAATCCGCGCTCGCGCAGGTCGGCCGACAGTCCGTCGGATTCCGGCGTGGTCACGGGCACGTCCTGCCAGCCGCTGCCCTGTTTCAGAGTTGGGGTGCGGCGGGGGAGCCGGGCTGCAAGGTAGGCCGCGAACGAGTCGTACTCAGCGGCCAGCTTGAGCACGAGAGCGGCGTTGCCGATCGTGGCGTCGATCTTCGCCCGGTTGCGCACGATCCCGGCATCCGCCAGCAGTCGCTCGCGGTCGGCCTCGCGGAAGGCGGCCACGATCTCGGGTGCGAAGTCGGCGAATGCCAGCCGGAACGTTTCGCGCTTGCGCAGGATCGTCGCCCACGATAGTCCGGCCTGGAAGCCCTCGAGGGCCAGCCGTTCGAACAGTGCGCGGTCGTCCGAGACCGGCACGCCCCACTCCTCGTCGTGGTAGGCGACCATCAGGGGGTCGGCGCCGCGCAGGCCGTCCGGCCACCAGCACCTTGCTCGTGAGTCTCCGATCATCCGTGACCCTTCGACCTGGTCCCCACGAGCCTGGCGTTCCCCAGCCGCCGGGAGGCGAGGAGACAGACGGATCGACTCACCCATCAGGCGTTGTGCTCCAGGAAGCGGACGGCTGCATCGCGGAAGATCTCGGCCCGCTCCACGACGAAGGCGACCGATTCGAGGTCGACGGGGAGGTTCAGGTCGCCGCCGGCGGCCTTGCGGAGGTCCGCGGCGTCGAGCAACCAGCGGTGGTACGCCGAATACAACCGCCCAGTTCGGCCGAACTGGCTTCCGTAGGCGAGGCACACGGCCTGGGCGGGGCCGGGCGCGAGGCCGTCCACATCGAGACACGCCTTGGCCAGGCGGAGCATCGCCACGCAGGCGCGCTCGGACGCGGCCTCGGCATCGCCTGCCTCCAGCTCGCGGCGTGCCGAGACGATGGCCCTCTCCGCGCCGTCGACTAGCTGCGCGGCTCGCTCTTTCACACCGCCACCGCCTCGGATCGAATGGCGAGGAGATGTCCGTCGGTCCGGCTCTCCCATGTGCTCTCGGCAACGAATATGCGGCTCACGATCAACCCGAACTCGAGCGACAGGCCGGCGCACGTGGCGCTGGTCCTCTCCAGCTCTTCGCCGTAGTGGGCGATCGTGTCCAGAACGATGACGACCTCCACCTCTGCGTCGGGTCTGACCTCGCCACGGACGCGCACGCCATGCAGGAAGATGCCGGCGAGCCGATCGGCGTAGAGCGGCCTGAGCACCTCTGCCAGGCGGCCCGCGACTTTGAGGCCCAGGGCGTCGGGTCGAGGCGTGCCCTCTTGCGCTGGGCCGGCAGCGCGTATGGTGCGGGGGGGTCTGATGGGTTCCGGTGCGGTGGCGACGGACGTCGGCTGGATTGGCATGGGATCCGGCCCTGGAAGCGCCGGCACGAAGAGCAGGGTCCGGACCATCGTCGCGAAGGGGGAGGACGTGGCCCTGAAGTAGACCTGGTGGCCTTCGGCCTGGCGCTCGGCAAGACCGGCGGCCACGAGAAGCGCGAGCTCACGGCTGGCGGTGCCCGGGCTTGTTCGGACGCGGCGCTGGATCTCGCGCAGGTGGAGGCGCTGGTCAGGCTCGGCCATCAGGAGGGCGAGAATCCGGCGCCGAACGGACGATCTGCCGATGGTCAGCTCGGTCGCGACGCTGTTCTCAAACACGGGAACGATCGTACCCACACACGGAACAATCGTACTCGGAACCGAGAACAGGTCAATATCCCGGCGAGGGCCGTGGCGAGGGCGTTCACGGCGCCTGGCCGGATCTCCTCTGGCCTCCACGGCAGGGCGCCGCCGGGTCAAGGTTGGCATACTCACGTCATGACCGCACGGCCACCTCATGGGCAAGCCTCAGACGTTCCCGAAGCCGGCCGAGCAGACCTGAATCCGGGCTCCCGGTTCGGTCGGCTCGACGAGCAGGCACCGCCGCGGCCGCTGTGGCGGTATCGGTTGATCCGGCTGGCGCTCCGGATCGTGACGAACGCCTACTCAAGCCTCCGTCTGGAGGGCGCCGAGATGCTGCCAGCCGGGCCTTCGATCCTGTGCTTCAGCCACCAGAACTGGATCGACCCGTTCTTCCTGATCTCGGCTCTCCCTGAGAGACCTCGGACTCACTTCTTCGGGCCCGAGCAGGAAGACATGACCCGCGGCTTCCGGAACGGGCTGATGCGCTGGGGCGGTGTGGCGGTGCCGTACCGACCGGGCCGGCGTGGCCTGGTCGCGGCCACGGGTCGCGTGGAGGAGCTCCTGGCCGGCGGCGATCGTATTGCCATCGCCGGGGAGGGCCGCATTCACGCCGGGGAGGGCGTCGTCCTGCCGCTCCTCGAGGGACCGGCCTACATGGCCCTGCGATCGGGGGTGCCGCTGGTTCCGGTGGCGGTCAACGGGACCAGCTGGCTGGCCTTCCGACGACGCGTACGTGTGAGGATCGGGCGACCGGTCGCTGCCGCCGGGGACGGCTCCAGGTCCGCGACGAGTGAGGCGGTGGAAGCGATGACGGCCGAGGTTCAGGCGGCCCTGCTCGAGCTGGTCTCGGATTTCCCGGATCCGCCTCGATCATGCTGGATTGGGGGTCGCCTGACCGAACTCTTCAACGACTGGCCCGAAGGCGCTCGTCCACCGGTTCCGCCCCGGGGAGGGACGGCCGCGGACACCTAGGCGATCGACCCGGGTCAGAGCGTCGAGAGGCTGCAGCCACGGTTTCGGGCGGCTCGGACCCGTCTCGGGCGAGGGGCTCCGGCTCCGAGTCTGCGATACTGCGGCCGACACGCAGAAGGAGGAAAAGTGGGCGCAACGGGCCTTGCCGCCAACCCGACCGAGTACCGCAGGCGACTCGGCGAACAGACCGACGAGCAGCTCGATTCCTGGGCCAGGGAGCTGATGAGGGACGTCGCGATCCGGCGAGGGGTGATCAAGGTCGTCACGGATATGAGGCGGACAGCGCGCCTGGACGAGACCGGCCTGAGGCGCGTCTACGCCCGCGGTGGCGGCGCCCCGGCTACCGTAGGTTTCGATGTCCAGGGCAACCTGATGGTCCCGGCGATCTCGCTCCACTGCCTGGTAACCGGCCTGCGCGCGGATGTCGCCGATGTCAGGGCGCGCCTGATCGACTACCTGGTAGCCAACTTCGACGAGATCGTCTACGTCTGAGCCGGAGCCTCACGAGCCCGGGTTGCGGCGGCGGGGCGCCATCGTCCGCCTGGTCGGCATCTGCCGCCTGGTCCATCCTTTCCCGTCCACGCTAGACGCGGTGGCTGTGGGAGCCATCGCCCTGATCGCGGGGGCGGATGCTTCCGTGGCGGCCCGGCTGGCCTTCGGCATGCTGGGCCTGCAGTTCGCGATCGGCGCGGTCAACGACCTGGCCGACGCCTCCCGTGACCGCCTCAGCCGTCCCCACAAGCCGCTCCCAGCTGGCCTGGTCGAGCCGCGTCAGGCGAAGGCCGTGGCCGTCCTGACCGTCGCCCTGGGCCTCTCGAGTGCAGCTTCGGTAGGCCCGGCGCCCTTGGCCGTGGGAATCGTGGGGCTGGTGGATGGACTCTCCTACGACCTTCGGCTCAAGGGGACCGGCCTCTCCTGGTTGCCCTTCGCGGCGGGGGTCGCTCTGCTGCCGGTGTACTCGTGGATGGGGGCCACCGGCGGCCTGCGCGCCGCCTTCTGGGGGATCCTCCCGATGGCGTTGCTCGCGGGGGGCGTGCTGGCCGTGGCGAACGCCCTGGCCGACATCGAGCGCGATCGAGACGCAGGAGCGGTCTCCGTCGCAACCGTCCTCGGCCGGGATCGTGCCATCAGGGCCAACGCGGCGGGCCTCGCGTTCCTGCAGCTCACCGTTGTCGTCTCGTCCGCGGCTTCCGGCATGGTCGCCGCGGCCCAGGCGACCGAGCTGGCAGGGGTTGTGCTCGGCCTGGTCGGCCTGAAGTTCAGCACCTCCCCGAACGAGCAGGTGGGTCGCCTAGGCTGGGAGGTTCAGGCGATTGGGATCGTCGCCCTGGGTGCCGGTTGGCTGGCGGCACTGGGTTCGGCCGGGCTCCTCTAGACGGGTGGCGACGAACGAGGCTGGGGTCAGTCAAGGGCACTTGGGTGGGCTGGGCATCGGTCCGGGGACGTCAGCTGAGGGCCTGCCGCAGGGGCTCGCCCGACAGGCACTGCCGGGATTGGCTGCCAGAACCTGGGGCTAGTGATCGGCGCCCCGCCGCACGAGCGCGATGGCGTTCTCGAGCCGGACTCGGGCGATCATGAGGTGCTTCGCCAGGTTCGCGCGGTCGGTGTCGTCGATCGTCTTCATCACGTCAGACTGAATGACCGAGATCAGCTCCGTGATGGCATCGGCCAAATGCGCTCGGACGGCGATCAGGGAGTCGTCAGTCAACGGGCGCCGGGCGCCCGTCCCCATCCAGTTGGCCTCGGCCTCGGCCTCGATCTCGTCCTCGATCGTGCCTGGGGAGGCGGCCGTCGCGGCGGCAGCCTTGGAAGCGCGCTTCATCCGCGGCGCTGCGTCGATCCTCTCACGAAGCTTCACCAGTGAAAGCTCGCCGCGAGCGACCATGTCGGCCAGCTTCTTGCGCTTCTTGGCGTCGGTAACTTTGAGCAGCTCGTAGGCGTGGGAGAGGGTGTCTTTGCGCACAGACACCAGCTCGCGAATCTCGACCGGAGCGTCGGCCAGGCGGAGCCGGTTCTCCAGGTACCCCTTGTCCTTGCCGAGCTTCTGGGCCAGCTTGCGGATGCTGTAGCCGTGCTGGCGGATCATCTTGTCGTATATCAAAGCCTCGTCGAGCGGGGAGAGGTCCTCGCGCTGCAGGTTCTCGATGATCGAGATCTCGAGGGCCGTGTCGTCGTCGATCTCCTCTATCAGAGCGGGAATCGTGCCCATGCCGGCGGCTTTGGCCGCCCGCCAGCGACGTTCGCCGGCGACCAGCTGATAGCGGCCTGCGGGAAGCGGCCGAACGAGGATCGGCTGCAGGACACCGTGCTCCTTGACGGACGCGGTGAGCTCGTCGAGGCCTGCCTTATCCATCGCCAGGCGCGGCTGGTTGGGGTTCGGGTCGACCCTGTCGACGGGGATGTTTCGGACCGCGGACGGCCGAATGACGGTCGTGTCGTCGGCGGAGAGAAGGCTGAGGACGTTCTGCGAGAGTCCCTGCCCTCGCTCCTCGTTCAGACGAGCAGACGCGGCGGCCCGGAAATCTGGCCTAGCCAAGTGCGATTACCTCCCTGGCGAGCTCTCGGAAGTTGTTGGCCGCGTCCGATCCGCTGGCATACTCGGTGATGGGGCGGCCGGTGAGAGGGGCCTCACCGAGCTTGACGGCGTTGCGGATGATCGTGTCGAAGACGTGGTTCTCCCCGTGCTCCCTCATCTCGTCGAGCATCTCTCGACCCAGGATGGTGCGAGGATCGTAGAAGGTGGGAAGCAGACCCATGACCCGCAGGTTCTTGTTCAGCTTGGAGCGGATCGTCGAGATGACCTTGACCAGGGCGGTCAGGCCCTTGAGGGCGTAGTACTGGGTCTGAACGGGGATGATCACGCCGTTGGCAGCAACGAGGCCGTTGATCGTCATCAGGCCCAGCGTCGGCGGGCAATCGATCAGGATGTAGTCGTAGTGGCCCTGAGCCCAGTCGTCGATGGCCTCGGCAAGGGCGTACTCGCGGCCTATCGTGCTGAGAAGGTCGACCTCGGTGGAGGCCAGGTCGAGGGTGGCCGGGGCCACGTCAATGTTGGCCGTCTCGGTCGGGATCACGATGTCCTTGATGCGAAGCTGCGGCTCGCCCAGGACGTTCGCCATCGAATGCTGGACCTTCGCCAGGTTGATCCCGAGGCCCACTGTCAGGTTCGCCTGAGCGTCCATATCGATGCACAACACCCGCAGGCCCTTTTCCGCGAGCGCACCCGCCAGGTTGATGGCGGTGGTCGTCTTCCCGACGCCACCCTTCTGGTTCGCGATCGCGATGACAATGGCCAAGGGGTATCACCTCGCTCGTAGTGCTCGGTCTGGTGACGGGTTGATTCTGACGGGCCGGGATGGCGGAGTGGTGCCGAGATGCTACCGCAGCGCGCTCCAAGCGGCCGAGCTTATCCACAGGAGTTCGAAGTTGTTCACCGATTCTGTGGATATCCACAACAATCAATCCACCCCCCGAAGGTGTTATGTGCGTGCGCCAGACGCACGATCTCGAATCGCCGCCCGAATCGCTTCAGGCCGTCTTTGTGCAAAGACGGCCGGCTTAGGGGCGGCCCCCTAGCGGAGGTCCCTGAGCAGCAAGGGGTCGCCCGGAGCGGCGGCCCGACGCCACAGCCGCGACCGGCGCGGCGGGCTGGCACGGGAAGGCAGGTCCGTGCCATCATCCACCAGCGCGCCCGCGCGGTCGACGGGCGGGAATTGCTGGAGGAAGCGGTACGTGTCGGAGGACGAGGGAGTCAACCAGGCCGAATCGAAGGACGGAGCGACGCCCGATCCCGGCCGGGATCGCTGGCGTGCCACGACGCGGGAGAAAGCGGTTTCCCGCTCTCCGGAGCGCCAGGAACGGTTCTTGACCACGTCGGGGGTCGAGATCCAGGACCTCTACACCCCGGCCGACGTGGCCGGTCTGGACGAGAACCGCGACCTGGGCCGCCCCGGCGAGTACCCCTATACCCGGGGCGTCCAGCCGACGATGTACCGCGGTCGCCTGTGGACGATGCGCCAGTACGCCGGATTCTCGACCGCCGAGGACACGAACCGCCGCTTCCGGTACCTGCTCGAGCAGGGCCAGACCGGGCTCTCCGTTGCGTTCGACTTGCCGACCCAGATGGGGTACGACTCCGACGCTTCGCGGGCCGAGGGCGAGGTCGGGCGGGTAGGCGTGCCGATCAGCTCTCTGGCCGACATGGAGGTCCTCCTCGACGGGCTGCCGCTCGGGACCGTCAGTACGTCCATGACGATCAACGCCTCCGCCGCCGTGCTCCTGGCGATGTACGTCGCAGCGGCCGAGAAGCAGGGTGTGGCCCGCGGCCAGGTCAGTGGCACGACCCAGAACGACATCCTCAAGGAGTACATCGCCCGCGGAACCTACATCTTCCCGCCGCGTCCCTCGATGCGGCTCGTGACCGACATCTTCGAGTTCTGCTCCAGGGAGCTGCCGCGCTGGAACACCATCAGCATCAGCGGCTACCACATGCGTGAGGCCGGCGCAACGGCGGCGCAGGAGCTGGCCTTCACCCTTGCCGACGGCATTGCCTACGTCGAGGCGGCCTTGAGCCGTGGCCTGGACATCGACGACTTCGCCGATCGCCTCAGCTTCTTCTTCGCCTCGTGGAGCGAGCTCTTCGAGGAAGTGGCCAAGTTCCGTGCTGCGCGACGGATGTGGGCCCGGATCGTGAAGGAGCGCTTCGGCGCCACGAGCACCCGCTCGATGGCCTGCCGCTACCACGTGCAGACGGCCGGCTCGTCGCTTACCGCCCAATCGATCGACAACAACGTGGTCCGGACCACGGTCCAGGCCCTGGCCGCGGTCCTGGGCGGGGCCCAGAGCCTCCACACCAACTCCCGCGACGAGGCCCTGGCCCTGCCGACCGCCGAGGCCGCGCGGCTCGCGCTTCGCACTCAGCAGATCCTGGCGTACGAGTCGGGCGTCACCGAGACCCCGGATCCGCTGGCAGGCAGCTACTACGTCGAATCGCTCACGAACAAGCTCGAGGCTGCCGCCAACGACTACCTGGCCGAGATCGACGCACTCGGCGGCACGCTGGCCGCGATCGAGGCCGGCTACCAGCAGCGTCAGATCCAGGAATCGTCGTACCAGGTCCAGCGAGCCGTGGAGAGCGGCAAGAAGGTCGTGGTCGGGGTGAACAAGTTCCGTGACGAGGAGACTTCGACTCCGCCGCTGCAGCGCATCGACCCGGAGGGCGAACGGCGCCAGTGCGTCCGCGTGCAGAAGGTTCGGGCGGAGCGGGATGCCGCGGCCTGGGAGGCCGCCCTGCGCCGTCTGGAGGACTGCGCCCGGGGTGAGGAGAACCTGCTGCCGCCGATCATCGAGGCCGTCAAGGCCTACGCCACGGTCGGCGAGATCTGCGATCGGCTGCGGGGCATCTGGGGCGAGCACCGGGAGCTGATCACCGTCTGAGGCGGGGTAGGGCAGGGGGTCCAGCCAGGGCGACCACGGTAGCTGTGCGCAGCTGTCACGTTAGAACCCTGGCAGCTGCCAGCAGCTGCCAGGCCGGGTTGCTAAGGCGGGCCGCAGTGGGCCGGGCTTCGAGAAGAACGCCCTTTTCGAGCGTGAAGCGGACAACCCGGCCAA
Source organism: Chloroflexota bacterium (assembly GCA_003171065.1). Taxonomy (GTDB): domain Bacteria; phylum Chloroflexota; class Limnocylindria; order Limnocylindrales; family CSP1-4; genus Fen-1039. Next base: position 28,694 of record PMXQ01000092.1, on the reverse strand, counting down.
AGCACCCGCCGTTTTCGTACCATTGGCCGAGCGCCGACGGGCAGGCCGCCCCCAGCGCACATCGAACGCCTGTCCGGTCCGCCGTCGTCTCGTTGATCGCAGGAGTGCCATGGATCAGCTCAAGTCCGCCCTGCCCGAGGGCCTAGGGATCGGCAAGATCCACCATGTCGCCTTCATCGTTCGCGATCTCGAAGCCGCTCTCGACCTCTACCGAAACAAGCTTGGGCTCACGGTCGAGACGGTCATGCCGATCCCGTACGACCGCGTGACAATCGGCTTCCTGCCGGTTGGCGAGGTCAAAATCGAGCTTGTTCAGCCGGACGACGACACGACGGGCGCGGCCAAGTTCCTCGAAGCCAGGGGCGAAGGGTTCCACCACGTCTGCTTCGAGGTGCCGGACATCCAGGCCGCCCTCGACAGACTGGTGGCCGACGGTCTTCAGCTCATCGACAAGACCGCTCGAAAAGGCGCCGAAGGCCCGGTTGCCTTCGTTCACCCCAAGAGCTGCCACGGCGTCCTGGTCGAGCTGATCGAGGCCCACGGCGGCCCAGCCTGGTCCAGGCTGGAATACTGAGCCGCTCTTGCCGCCCGCGGCTCGCGCCTGGGAAAGCGGAAGAGCCTAGATCGACCAGGCGAAGAGCACGTCCTCGGCTCCCTCCGCGCGGCGGCAGAAGTCGACGAGATCGCCCGCCAGCTCGCGTAGCATTGGCTTCTCATCCGGATCGACGGAGCACTCTTCGCAATCGATCAGGTCGATCCAGCGGGCAGCGATGCCGTCCAGATGACCCTCCGGCAGCAGAGCCACCTCGTCGACCCAGGTCGGGTCCACGCGCTCCACCGTTCGATCCGAGAGAGCGGCAAGCCGGCTCCCCAGCGGGTAGGTGCTGTCGCTGAATGCGGCAGGTGAGTCGCCGCCGGTGGCCTCGCGCGCGGCCTGGCTGAACAGATCGAGCCACGTCAGGTCCATTCCGCCGCCCAGAGAGATGTAGGCGGTGAAGCGCGCAGGGTCGCGCAGCCCGGCCCAGTCGTCCATGCCGATGGCCAGCAGGATCTCGCGGGCATCGCCTGCTACGAGATCCATCAGGATGCCCACGTGCCCTCCGTCTCGCAGATGACCCGGTCCCGCGGCCGGACGCCGCCAGACGGGCCGGCCGTCGGCCGCAGTATGGGCGGCGCGATTCTCTTTGGCGAGGGTCCGATTGGCGAGGGCCCGATTGGCGAGGGTCCGATTGGCGAGGGTCCGAGCCGCCGCCTATGCCCGGTAGCCGGCCTCGAGAAGCAGCCTGGGCAGCTGCGTGGGGGAGTCCGCCACGCGCACGCCCGCGGCTTCGAGAGCGGCGATCTTCTCCGCCGCGGTGCCCGAGCCGCCCGAGATGATGGCGCCGGCATGGCCCATGCGCCGTCCCGGAGGCGCCGTCCGCCCCGCGATGAAGGCGGCCATCGGGACGCCCCTGAGGTGCTCGGCGGCAAAGGCGGCCGCCTCCTCCTCGGCGGACCCGCCGATCTCGCCGATCATCACGATCGCGTCGGTGTCCGGGTCGTCGCGGAAGAGCTTGAGCACGTCGAGGAACGTGGTCCCGATGATCGGGTCGCCGCCGATGCCGACGCATGTCGACTGGCCCAGCCCGGCATCGGTCATCGCCTGCACGGCCTCATAGGTGAGCGTGCCGGAGCGCGAGACCACGCCCACGCGACCGGGCCTGTGGATCGAAGCCGGGATGATGCCCACTTTGGCCTGGCCGGGCGACGTGACGCCCGGGCAGTTGGGCCCGATGAGCCGCGCTCCGGCGCGCCGGACTGCCTCCACGACGGAGATCATGTCGAGGGCGGGCACGCCCTCAGTGATGCAGACGATCGTCTCGATGCCGGCATCGACCGACTCCAGGATCGCGTCGGGAGCCCCGCTCGCCGGAATGTAGATGACCGAAGTGTTGGCGCCGACCTGTTTCACGGCCTCGGCGACCGTGTCGAAGATCGGGACGGTGCCGTCGATGGCCGCCTGGCCGCCCTTGCCCGGCCGGGTGCCGGCGACGACCTTCGTTCCGTAGGCGATCGAGGCGCGGGTGTGGAACTCGCCCTCGCGGCCGGTGATGCCCTGGACGACCAGGCGCGTGTCGCGCCCGACGATGATGCTCATCGTGCTGCCGCCTTCGCCATCGCTACTGCCTTCTCGGCCGCTTCGTCGAGCGATTTCGCCGTCTCGAATCTGGCTTCCTCGAGCAGGCGAGCCGCCTCCGCCGCGTTCGTGCCGACGATCCGGACGACCATCGGCACCTCGCGCGACTGCTGGGCGCGAGCCTCGATCAACCCGGCCGCGACCTCGTCGCCGCGCGTGATCCCGCCGAAGATGTTCACCAGGATCGCCTTGACCTTGGCATCGGCGAGGATCAGATCCATGGCCCCGCGGACCGTTTCGTGGCGGGCGCCTCCTCCCACGTCCAGGAAGTTGGCCGGCTCGCCGCCGAACTTCTTGACCAGGTCCATCGTCGTCATGGCCAGGCCGGCGCCGTTGACCATGCAGCCGATCGTGCCGTCCAGATGGATGAAGTTGATGCCGAGCTTTCGGGCCTGGGCGTCCGTCGGATCCTCTTCGTCGAGGTCGCGCAGCGCCTCGAGGCCGGGATGGCGGGCCAGGCCCGAGTCGTCGAGCGTTACCTTCGCATCCAGGCAGACCAGACTCTGCTGCGGCTTCCCGTCCGCGCCCGTCTCGGCGACGATCGCCAGGGGGTTGACTTCGACCAGGTCCGCGTCGTTGGCCTTCATCGTGGCATACAGACCCTGGGCGATGGCCACGAACGGATTGAGGAGTGGATCGCGCAGGCCGATCGCCAGCCCGAGGCTGCGCGCCTGGAAGGCCAGCAGCCCCAGCTCCGGATCGGCCGAGACGCGATGGATCGCGGCCGGGTTCTGGCGCGCCACTTCCTCGATCTCCACGCCGCCCTCGGCGGAAGCCATGAGCACGATCCGGCGGCTGGCTCGATCGATGATGGCGCCGAGGTAGTACTCCTTCACGATGTCCGCCGCCGCGCCCACCAGCACCTTGCGGACGGTGATGCCCTTGATGTCCATCCCCAGGATCCGCGCCCCGACCTCGCGGGCCTCGTCCGGGGTCGAGGCCAGCTTCACTCCGCCGGCCTTACCGCGGCCACCCACGAGAACCTGGGCCTTGACGACCACGCGGTCCGCGCCGGAGGCGAAGAAGCGTTCGGCCGCTGCCTTCACCTGATCCGGGTTCCGGGCCACTTCCCAGGGCGGAACGGGCAGCCCCTGGGCGAGCAAGAGCGACTTTGCGTCGGCTTCCTGGATCTTCACGCCGGCCACTCCCGATATCTGGCAGACGAAGGGCCGTACCGGATCTGCGGTGGCCCCCGGTGCAATAGACCGATCCTAGCAGGGGGCCGGGCGAATGGCTTCGGTCGGCGCCCAAGGACAACCCCTTCTTGCGCCAGGTTCCCCGGCAGTGGCCGAGCCCGGTCCGAACCGGCGAGCCACTTTCCGCTCGATCGCCTCGATCGCCCGAGCCGCCGATCCGGGGCCGGCAGCCGCACGCTCCGGCTTGTGGCTAGAATTCCGCCCATGGCCCAAACAGTGACGCTCATTCCGGGGGATGGCATCGGCCCCGAACTGGCCGAGGCGACCAGGCGAGTCCTCGACGTCTCGGGCGTGAAGTTCGATTGGGAGGTCGTCGACGCCGGCGAGGCGGTCATGGCGAAGGAGGGGACGCCGCTTCCGCAGTCCGTCCTCGACTCGATCCTTCGCAACAAGGTCGCCATCAAGGGACCAATCACCACGCCCGTCGGCGTCGGCTTCCGGTCGGTCAACGTTGCTCTGCGTCAGGCACTCAACTTGTACGCGAACCTTCGGCCGGTCCGATCCATTCCGGGCCTCAAGACCCGCTACGACAACGTGGACCTGGTCATCGTCCGCGAGAACACCGAGGACCTGTACGCCGGCATCGAGCACATGGTCGGGCCGGACGCGGCCGAGAGCATCAAGATCATCACCCGTGCCGCCTCGGAGAGGATCGCCCGCTTCGCCTTCGAGTACGCCGTCGCCAACGGCCGCCGCAAAGTTACGGCCGTGCACAAGGCCAACATCATGAAGTTCTCCGACGGCCTGTTCCTGGAGAGCTGCCGGACCATCGCCGCGCAGTACGAGGGCAGGATCGCCTTCGAGGACCGGATCGTCGACAACATGTGCATGCAGCTCGTCCAGAAGCCCGAGCTGTACGACGTGCTCGTCCTGCCCAACCTGTACGGCGACATCGTCAGCGACCTGTGCGCCGGTCTCGTCGGTGGGCTGGGAGTCGCCCCGGGGGCCAACATCGGGACGGAGGCGGCGGTCTTCGAGGCCGTCCACGGCTCCGCCCCCAAGTACGCGGGCCAGAACAGGGCCAATCCCACGGCACTGATGCTCTCCGGCGTGCTGATGCTCCGCCACATCGGCGAGCAGGCCGCGGCCGAGCGGGTCGAGGACGCCGTTCGGGCGGTCATCGCCGAGGGCCGCACCGTCACCTACGATCTCGGCGGCTCGGCCGGGACGAGCGACTTCGCCGACGCGATCGTCGCCCGCCTGGAGTCGCCGGCCGCGACGGCCTGATCGGCCGCAAGTCCGGATCGGTCGAGACCGGTCGAACAAGGTTCGGGAGGCGCAATGCTGCTGCTTCGCTATCGCGGCTCCGAGGGGATGCTGGCCTGGGCTTTCCATCGCATCTCGGGGATCGCCATCTGGCTCTTCGTGCTGCTCCACGTGCTGGACATCTACCTCGCCGGCGGCAACCCGAACGTCTACGACGACATCCTCAAGTTCTACGCCAGCACGCCGGGCCGGATCCTGGAGATCCTCCTTGGAGCGGCGCTCCTGTACCACGGCCTGAACGGTATCCGGATCCTGCTCATGGACTTCTGGCCGCGGCTGACCGCCTACCACAAGCAGATCTGGTACGCGAACTGGGTCATCTTCGCTGCCGTCGGCCTGCCGGGGGCGTGGTTGATCATCAAGCCGGCCCTGGGCCTGTAGGAGGAGCGTAGAGATGGCTCTGTACTCGCGTTCCGGCCGGCCTCGACCCCAGAGCGGGGGCTTCGAGCTCGCGTCCTGGTATTTCATGCGGCTGTCGGGCGTGGCGCTCTTCGTCCTCGCTTTCGCGCATTTCAGCCTCGAGCATTTCCTGTTCGATCCAAGCCAGGAGAGCGCCACCTGGATCTTCAACCAGCGCTGGAACAGCCTCTTCTGGCGCAGCTTCGACTGGCTGCTGCTGATGATGGTCGTGCTTCATGCTTTCCTCGGAATGCGCACCGTGACCATGGACTACCTCAAAGGCGGCCGGCGCGCGGTGGCCCTCACGGCCCTCTACCTGGTCGGCGCCATCGTCTTCGTCATGGGCACGATCGTCGTCATGTCCGTCCCGCTTACGATGCCGAGCTAGACGATGGACTACCCGTTCGATGCCATAGTCGTCGGCGCCGGTGGCGCAGGCCTGTGGGCCGCTCTCGAGCTGGCCCGCGAGGGCGTCAACACCGCCGTCCTCACGAAGCTGTATCCCACCCGCTCCCACACCGGCACCGCCCAGGGCGGTGTCTGCGCCGCCCTTGGCAACCTCGAGGAGGACCACTGNNAAGGGCGGCGACTACCTGGTCGACCAGGACGCGGCCGAAGTGCTCGCCCACGAGGCGATCGAAACAGTCATCGAGCTCGAGCACATGGGCCTGCCGTTCAACCGCACGCCGGACGGCAAGATCGACCAGCGCAAGTTCGGCGGCCATACGAGCAACTACGGCGAGGCGCCCGTGCGGAGGGCCTGCTTCGCGGCCGATAGAACCGGCCACATGATCCTGCAGACGCTCTACCAGCAGTGCATCAAGCACGGGGTCAAGTTCTTCGATGAGTACCAGGTCGTGGACCTGCTCTTCGAGGGCGGCGAGCCCGCAAAGGGCGGGCGAGCCGCCGGGGTCGTGGCCTACCGCGTCGCCGACGGGCAGCTCCACACCTTCCGCGCCAAGGCGGTCCTGCTGGCCACGGGCGGCTTCGGGCGGATGTTCCGCATCACCTCCAACGCCCACAGCCTCACCGGCGACGGCGTCGCCTTGTGCTACCGCCACGGCATCCCGNNCAGTTCCACCCGACCGGGATCGTCGGCATCGGCATCCTTCTTTCCGAGGCTGCCCGCGGCGAGGGCGGCACGCTCCTCAACGATCTGGGCGAGCGCTTCATGGAGCGCTACGCGCCCAAGCTGATGGAGCTGGCCCCGCGCGACATGGTCAGTCGGGCGATGTACCAGGAGATCAGGGCCGGGCGCGGCATCGGCGGCAAGGATTACCTGTACCTCGACGTGCGCCACCTCGGTCGCAAAGTCATCGAGGAGAAGCTGCCCGACATCACCGACTTCGCCCGCATCTACCAGGGCGTCGAGCCGCTCACGGAGCCGGTGCCGGTCCAGCCCACGGCCCACTACGCCATGGGCGGCATCCCGACAAACGTTTCGGCCGAGGTCGTTCGCGACGAGAAGAACACCGTCGTGCCGGGGCTGTTCGCCGCCGGCGAGTGCGCCTGCGTCAGCGTCCACGGCGCCAACCGCCTGGGCACGAACTCTCTCGTGGACCTGCTCGTCTTCGGCCGGCGGGCCGGGCGCCAGATGGCCCGCTACGCCGGCACGGTGGAGCGGCCGCAGCCGATTGCCGATGCCACCGTGCCGGTCCACGCGCAGCTCGAGGCGATCCGCTCACGCGAGAGCAAGGGCGAGTCCGTGGCGAAGATCCGCCACGAGCTGGCCGACGTGATGATGGACAACGTCGGCGTCTATCGCGACGGCAAGCTCCTGACCGCGGCCCTGACGAAGGTCCGCGAGCTCAAGGAGCGCAACGGCGCCGTCTCGATAGGCGACTGCGGCGCGGTCTTCAACACGGACCTGCTCGAGGCCAACGAGATGGGCTACCTGCTCGACCTGGCCGAGGTCACGGTCGTCGGAGCCCTGGCCCGGACGGAGAGCCGGGGAGCGCATTCGCGCGAGGACTTCCCCGAGAGAAACGACGCCAGGTGGCTCAAGCACACGCTTGCCTACCAGGGCCCCAAGGGGCCGACTCTGAAGTACAAACCGGTCTCGATCACCCGCTTCGAGCCGAAGCCGCGGACGTACTGAGGCCGATGCAATGAACGTCGATGTGCGCATCCTCCGCTACGACCCCGAGCGCGACCAGGCTCCTCATTGGGAGAACTACAAGCTCGTCGTCGATCCGATGGACCGCGTCCTCGATCTGCTGATCAAGGTGAAGGCCGAACAGGACGGCTCGCTCAGCTTCCGTCGCTCCTGTGGCCACGGCATATGCGGCTCGGACGCGATGCTGATCAACAACCGAAACCGGCTGGCCTGCCGAATCCGAGTCGACCAGCTCGGCAGGAAGATCTCGGTCGCCCCGCTGCCCGGCCTGCCGGTCGTCAAGGACCTGGTTGTCGAGATGAGCGGCTTCTTCGGCAAGTACCGCTCGGTCAAGCCGTATCTCATCAACGACCAGCCCGAGCCCGAGCGCGAACGACTTCAGAGCCCAAAGGACCGGGCCCGCTTCGACGACACTACCAAGTGCATCCTGTGCGCCGCCTGCACGACCTCCTGCCCGTCCTTCTGGGCCCGGCCCGAGTACGTCGGCCCGGCGGCGATCGTCCAGGCCCACCGCTTCATCTTCGATTCTCGAGACGAAGGCGCGGCCGAACGGCTGGAGATCCTTTCCGACGAGGATGGCGTGTGGCGGTGCCGGACGATCTTCAACTGCGTCGACGCCTGCCCGCGCGGGATCAACATCACGCGAGCGATCCTGGAAGTCTCTTCGGCGATCGTGGGGCGACGAGGCTGAGCGCGCCGAAGGATCCGGAGTGGGACTCTCTTTGGAGCTCGGTGGGTGCCGGGGCCGACGGGCCGGGCGCGGAGCAGCCGGGCTCCCAGTTGACGCCGCCCGCGCCGGACGGCTTGGCGAAGTCGACCGCCTCGTCACAGGCGAATGAGCCGGCGAGCTCAGGTAAGCAGATGCGACTCATCGTTCGGACCGACGGCGCCGCCCGCGGCAACCCCGGTCCGGCTTCGCTCGGGGCCGCCTTGATCGATGCCTCTGCGCCGGGCTCGCGACGCCCCGACGCGGCGCCGATCGCCTCCATCTCGGAGTACCTGGGCGTCCAGACGAACAACGTGGCCGAGTACACGGCCGTGCTGCGCGCCCTGGCTCTCGCCGAAGAGCTGGGCGCGCGTGAGCTGGAGATGCTGCTCGACTCCAAGCTAGTCGTGGAGCAGCTCCACGGTCGCTGGCGGGTCAAGGACGCCAAGCTGATCCCGCTCCACGCCGAGGCTAAGGCGCGGCTGGCCCGCTTCGCGCGCTGGAGCGCCTCGCACGTGCCCAGGGCCCAGAACAAGCAGGCGGACGCGCTGTGCAACGAGGCGATCGATCGGGCCCAGGCTGGCGGCGCGCGACTGGTCGTGGTTCGGCCCAAGTAGGGGAGTGTCCCCGCGAGCACGTCCTGCGGCGCGACAGGCGGAGTTCTGGTGGCACCGAGAAGAAGCAGGCTGCTGCACACAATCGAAGGCCGAGCCTTGATCTGGTCTGGATCAGGGACGAGATCGGGCTTCCAGAACTGGCTGAAGTGCCCCGAAGACCGATCCGAACCTGCTGGAGGCGTGCTCTCGGGTTCTTGCGCGCGTTCGCACGGCGAAGATCCTGCAAATCGGGGCCGCCCACGCCTCAGGCCGGTGGGCGCGTGCGGTTGTGGTTCGGCCGAAGAGAAGGCGTGTGACTGAGCCCTCGGGCACGACGGCAAGCTCGCGCTGTTGGCTGGGTTGCCCTTGACCGGGCAGGCGGGTCGTGCCCCGGCGAAGCGGCTCGTGTCGCGAAGAGGCTTGTTGTAGAGCCGCGTCGATGGCGTCCCATCCGGACGCCTCATCACCGTTGGCTGGCTCCGGGACCGCCGGCTGGACCGGCTGCTCCTTGCTCCCGAATCCGAACGGCATGCTCGGCCCATTCTGCCGATGCCTTGCTCAGACGACCTTGAGACCCTCGATGCCGGATTCCGGCTCGGGGAACTGCGGGTTCAGCCCGTCGATGGCGTCGACCACGATCTCGCTGATGGCCACGTTGCGCAGCCAGTTGTGATTGGCCGGGATGAGATGCCAGGGCGCGTAGTCAGTGCTCGTCTCCCCGAGCATCTCCTCGAAAGCGGCCCGGTACTGGTCCCAGAACTTACGCTCCGCAACGTCGCTCAGCGAGAACTTCCAGCGCTTGGTCGGATCGTCCACCCGGTCCTGGAAGCGCTGACGCTGCGTGTCCTTGTCGATGGCGAGGAAGAACTTGAGGATCGTGACGCCTTCCTCGGTGAGCATCAGCTCCCAATCGCGGATCTCGCCGTAGTGGCGCCGCCACTGCTCCTCCGGCTCAAGGTTGTGCACGCGGACGATCAGGACCTGCTCGTAGTGGCTGCGGTTGAAGATGCCGATCTGGCCCTTGCCCGGCACCGCGGCATGGACTCGCCACAGATAATCGTGGGCCAGCTCTATGGGCGTTGGCTCCTTGAACGAAGTGACCGGCGTGCCCTGGGGGTTGAAGGCTCCGGCGATGACACGGATGGTGCCGTCCTTGCCCGCGGCATCGATCCCCTGGAGGACTATCAGGACGGCGTGCTTGGCCTCCGCATAGATGCGGCTCTGGAGGTCTGTCAGACGGGTGAGGTTGGCCGCGAGAACCTCGTCTGCCTCCTCCTTCTGGCGACCGAAGGTCTCCCCGCAGTCGAACCTGGCCAGGTCAACCTTTTCGCCCGGCTTGATGCGCGTGAGCTCGCGCAGGCTGTGATGGGTCTCCTTCTTGGCCATTGCCGCGCTCCTGCCGCTGCGATCGTGGGGTTTTGAGCCTGCATCGTAATGCCGGCGCTGGCGATCAGTTGCGCCCCGGCCGCTGTCAAGCGCTGAGTCGAAGGCGATAGCGAATCTCGATGGCGGATGCGCTGCCCAGCTCCAGCGCCTGGCGGCCGCCGTCGGGTTGCCAGCCCATCGCCTCGTAGAAGGCGCGGGCGGGCGCGTTGGCCTCGAAGACCCACAGGACCAGGGTCCTGGCGCCGCCGGCACGCCAGTGAGCCACCGCGGTCTGCAGGAGGGACCGCCCCAGGCCCTGCCGCCACGACTCTGCGAGCACGTAGATCGCGTAGATTTCGGACGCGGGGAGTGGCACGTCCTCGTCCCGTGGCGGGCCGCTGCTGACGAAGCCGACGACGTGGCCGGCGCGCTCGGCGACCCAGGCCGGGGCGCCGCCGTCCACGTCCCGGGCCAGTCGTTCGCGCCAGGCGACCTCCCGGGCGTCGACTCGCATCGCATCAAGGAAGGCGTCGGAGAGTATTCCTCGATAGGCGGCCTGCCAGCCTGCGACGGCCACCTCGGCGATGGCGCGAGCGTCAGCGAGGCCGGCCCGGCGGATCACGAACGCCTGGGCATCGACGTCGCCGATTCGTCGAGCATCCATCGCGACCTCCCGGTCGGTAACGAGACTGATTTGGCTCACCATGCCGGCTGGACTAGAATGCCGCCCGGCGAGTCGGCCGGACGATCGCGCGCACCCGGCTTCGGTCGGGGGCACGAGGAAAGTCCGAGCTCCTCAGCGCAGGGTAGCGGGTAACGCCCGTCCGCCGTGAGGCGAGGACCAGTGCCACAGAGACGTAGCCGGGCTCGGGGCGACCCGAGAGCGGTAGGTGAAACGCGGCAAACTCTGCTCGGAGCAAGGCCAAATAGGAGGACGCGGTTCGAGCGCTCGGGCAACCGGTCGTTCGGATGGAAGAGGTCGCGCTGCCCAGTCCTCGGGTCGGCCGCTTGAGCCGTCGGGTAACCGGCGGCCAGAGATGGATGATCGTCGCCGCGACGCAGGTCGCGGCACAGAACTCGGCTTACAGGCCGGCTCGCCGCCACATCCTGTCAGCTGACCGCCCGGCGCTTCGCCCGAACCCATCGGATCGCCGCCTGTATCTCGCTCGGTCAGCCGGCCCATTCCGACGTTGGCTCCTGCGCCCCTCGACCGGTGGATCCGGGCTTTAGCCTGGCCGGATGCTCCCGCCGGCGCAGCGCCCGGACCTGCCTCAGTCCTCGTCGGGTCGGAATACGTGATCGGCCTGGCAGGGGGCGCACACCGCGGCGCTCGACTCGAGGTCGCCTAGCGGCAACGGAAGCCGGCGATCGGGATACAGGCAACTCACCTCGTAGCCGGCTCGGCCCGCGATGTCCACGCGACTCAGCCGCCGGAAGGTGCAGCGGCGGATCCGAGGCGCCACTCCAGGGACGGCGACAGGCGAGAGTTCGGTGATGCGCTGCGGCAGGGCCATCGCGACTATTGCGGACCTCCGAAGGCCGGGAGGCTAGCATCGAATCCGGCGCTACGGCAAGGGTCGAAAGGTACTAGACTGCCGGGCGGCGGCTGTCCGGACCGAGTGGCCGGGGTCGTTGTCAATGGTCAGGAGAGAGCGTGGACGCACGCGGAGGGTCTAGCGGCGAAGGGCGGGACGATCGAATCCCGCCCGATCAGGAGGGATCGAGGCTCGGGCGCGCACGCGGGGCCGGCAGGGGTGCCTCCGGCGCAAACGATCCCCTCCTGATGGCCGTGCCCAAGGGCAGCGGCGAATCGGACTTGATCGGGGCCGAGACGCACGGCGCGACGTCCGAAGCCCTCGACGAATCGGCTGCCTTCCCGGACTGGGCCGAAGCGGCCTCCGTCGCCGACGGCCCCGCTTTCTGCAAGTTCCTGCGCAGCATCGCCCCGGATGGCAAGCTCTTCGATCCTCGCGAGGACGCCATCCCAACTCATCGCTGCGCCGCCTTTGGCGACCCGTTGCCCCTCTCGCTGCGACAGCAAGAACTGGTCTGCCTGCAGCGCGTCCACGTCAGCTGCCCGCGGTATATGCGCGGCACCCTGCTGGCCGAAGAATCCGCGTCGGCGGCCGCCGAGGCCAAGCCACGTTCCGGCATGCCGTTCCTGACCATCGCCGGCCTGGCGCTCGTGGCCATTGCCGGTGTCCTCGTGGTAGCCGGGATGACGGGGCTTCTGCCGGGGATTTCGGGCGGCCCAAGCCGCACCGACGCATCCTCCCCGGTGGCCGCAACCAGCGCCAGCGCGACGCCGACAGCCGCGCCGACGCTGACGGCTGTGCCGACGGTCACTCTGGCCTCGACGCCGGCGCCGACCGCCACGCCGGCGCCGACCGCAACGCCGGCGGCGTCACCCAGCCCCAGCCCCACGCTTGTGCCCACGCCGGTCGCTTCCGCCACATGGCCGCCGGGCGCCACCGCATCCCGGATGAATCTGCTGGTGCCTTGTCCGGGTCAGGCCAACTGCTACATCTACACAGTCAGAGGGCCGGGCCCGAGCGGAAACGGCTCCCCGGTGGCGGACACCCTCCCCAACGTTGCGAAATTCTTCGGCGTGGACATCAAAGAGGTCTACGCGCTGGACCCATGGGCCAAGTCGGGCATCCACCCCGGCGACAAGCTGAAGATTCCGCCGCCGACCCGCTGATCCGCGCGGCGGCGCCCGTATAGCCCTGCGCTTCGGGCCGCTTCGCCGCAGCTTTCGCACGGCCGCCAGGCTCTGGTTCGCCGGCGGTTCGGCCGGGTGTCTCAGGAGTAGGCAGGAATCGCCGAAACCTACCGCAGCAGCTGTCTCCGACGGGTCAGGGCGTCGTGCCGACGCACCACCAATCCTGCCGGACGGCTGCCGTCCTGGCTCCGTGCCGGCGCGGCGCGGCAAATCGCCACAGGCGTCTGCTGCCCGCGGAAGGTGTGTCATGCGTCGCTCGCTCCGGTTCAAGCTCGTCGGCGTGTTCGCCATCGTGATCGGCATCATGGCTGTCGCCGCTGTCGCGGCGGTCGTGTGCGCCGGCGACGCCCGGCGCGATGTGACCTCGGTGAACAGCACATATCTACCGGCGACCCGCGCGGTGGGGGACCTGCATACCGCCGTGGCCAACTACCACGGAGACCAGCTCACCTACCTTGCCGCCGATGACCAGACGTTCCAGTCGGAGGCCGCCTCCCGCATGGCCAAGGATCAAGGCGAGGCCAGCGATGCTCTCGCCAGCCTGGCTGCGCTGACACTCAGTCCGGGCGAGCGGGCCAGGTACGCAACTGTGAAGGCCGACTGGCAGGCATACCTTGGTGTGACCGGAGACCTGGCCACGGCCGACAAGTCCTCCGAGCTGGTGGCATTCGTGGACGGCCCGCCCGGTACAGCCTATGCGACTCTCGATGCCGACCTCGACGGTCTGTACAGCACCGTGGCCGCAGGCTCCGAGGGGGCCGCGTCGGATGCCGATTCCCTGATGGGGTCCCTGCCCATCTTCCTGGTCGGTGGCTGCGCGCTTTCCATCGCGATCGGCTCGCTCTTCGCCCTGCTGCTGTCCCGAGGGATCGTGAACGGCGTACGAAAGGTTCATCGGACCCTCACGTCGATGGCCGAGACGTGCGCTGGCAGCCTCGAGGCCGGCCTGGCGGCGCTCGCCCAGAACGATCTGACGGTACGGATCCAGCCCGGCACCGAGCCGATCGAGAAGTACGGCAAGGACGAGATCGGCCAGATGGCGGAGGCGGCGAATGCAATGCTGGCCAGGCTCCACGCCGCCATGGACAGCTATGAACAGGCACGGGCCAACCTCTCGTCCGCCCTGGGTGAGGTCCACGCGGCGGCCCAGTCCGTGTCCCGGACCGCCTTCGAGGTCAACAGTGCCGCCGTCCAGTCGGGCCACGGGTCGCAGCAGATCGCCGAGACGATCGGGCAGGTGGCGTCGGGGGCCGCCGATCAGGCTCGGGCGTCGACGGATACCACGGGCGCGGTGCGCGACCTGCGCAACGTCATCGAGCAGGTTCGTAGCGGTGCGGCCGAGACGGCCCGCAGCGTCGACGCCCAGGCGGCCGCCGTGGGCGAGATGACTCGCTCAATCCGCTCGGCGTCGCGCGCCTCGGCGGACGTCCACAACCTGGGCGGGGCGGTCGCCGAGGCGGCCAACAACGGCGCGGCGACCGTCCGTCAGACCGTCGACGGAATGGCCCGCATCAAGGACGCCGTTGAAGGCGCCGCCGCCAAGGTCACCGTGCTCGGCTCCAAGTCCGATCAGATCGGCGCGATCGTCGAGACGATCGACGACATCGCCGAGCAGACCAACCTGCTGGCGTTGAACGCGGCCATCGAAGCGGCCCGGGCCGGTGAGCAGGGCAAGGGCTTCGCCGTCGTCGCCGACGAGGTCCGTAAGCTGGCCGAGCGCTCGTCCCGTGCGACCAAGGAGATCGCCGATCTCATTGCCGACGTTCAGCGCGAGACCGAGGCCGCCGTCAAGGCCATGGCGTCCGGGGCCGGCGAAGTCGCCACCGGGGCCGAGCTGGCCGAGCAGGCCGGTGCTGCCCTCGACGACATCTCAGGGGCCGTCCGGTCGTCCAGCGCCGCCGTGGCCCGGATCGTCCAGGCAATGGAGACGATGCAGAGCACCAGCACCGGACTGGTCGCCGCCTCCGATGCGATCGCTGCGATCGCCGAGCAGACCAATGCCGCCGCCGAGTCGATGTCGGGCAGCGCCGCACAGGTCGCTGGTGCCGTGGAGTCGATCGCCGCGATCAGCGAACAGAACTCGGCCTCGGCCGAGGAGGTCTCGGCGGCGACGGAGCAACTCTCCGCCCAGGCGGAGGAGGTCGTGGCTTCGGCGGCGACGATGGCGGAAATGGCCACCAGTCTCGAGACGCTCGTCGCGCGGTTCCGTCTGGATCGGGACGCGACGCTGATCGGGTCCCCATTCGCGGGTCAGGCGAACCACGTTGGCGCAGCCGTCGATCGGCGCCGCCGGGCCGCCTGAAGCCGGTCGGCCCCTCCCGCCGGCACTAGCAGATTGGCACCTACCCGGTCGGCCGGGGCGGCTGCGACGGGGTACCGTGTCGGGCGGGCCCTATGGCACTGGCGGCGACACGGCCTCGGGCACGCAAGATAGCGGCTGGTCCGGCTCGTCCGCCGGGCCAGGACAGGAGTCGAGGCGATGACGATCGGTTGGCAGTCGGGCATGGAGACGGGCGCTCCGCTTCTCGATGCCCAGCATCGATCGCTCGTCGAGCGGGCTGCCGCGCTGGTTGCCGCAATCGAGCGGGGCAGCGAGCGGCCGGTCGTGGAGCGGGCCCTGCGCGACTTCGGCGACTACTCCGTTCGCCACTTCTCGATGGACGAGGATTGCAGCCTGCGCGGCACCTGCCCGGCCCTCGATTGGAACGGAATCGCTAGAGCCGAGCTGATCAGGATCATCGCCGGTTTCCGCCAGTCCTATGAGCAGGGCGGAACTACACCCGATATGGCGGAGAGTCTTTCCTGCCAGCTCTCCGATTGGGTCGCCCGTTACATCCCGGGCCCCGCCACGATGGTTCGACCCTGCGCTACGAGCTCGCGCTAGCGAACAGCCTGGCGAAGCCCGGATAGGCTCGCAGGGGGATCAGCTCGAAGTCGATGAGCCCGGCCGCGACCATCGGCAGGGTCGCCAGGACCAGCCGAGCCTCGTCCATGTCGCCGCACTCCAGAGTCAGCACCGCCGCGGGTTCGTCCGCCCGAAAGAAGAGCTCGCGGATCGATCCGGCCTGATGCAGCTCCCACGCCCTCCGAGCCTCGGCGGCTGACAGCTCTGGGGTGAACCGGTCGTCGGCCAGGCCGGGGACCGGCCGCTCGACAGCCAGGATGCGCATGGCTCTCCTTTGGGCTCCGCGGTCGCCGGCGCGGCGACCGACGCCCGAATTGTGGCCCATGCCACGCCGTGCCGCCTCCTGTGCGCCAGTGGAGGCCCCGCCCTGGGAGCCGTCGAGGAAGGCACGTTGACGTGTCGCGGAGCGGGTGTATGATCCGCCAAGTGGCGAATTGTGGTGGTTGGTGGTGGAGAGTGAAGGCATTGCCCTAGAGCAGACCCCCCGGGTGGGGATCGGAACCCGATCGGAGCGCCGAACGGGGCCCGAACGCACAGGCCACCGGCCACATGGAGACGCGGCGTTCCGCGGATAGACGAGCAGGCAACGGATCGATGTTCACCGGCGAATACAGGCACTCGGTGGACGCGAAGGGTCGGGTAGCCATCCCGATCCGTTTCCGTGCACCTCTCGGCGAGGGCGCCATGCTGGCCCGCTGGGTGGACGGCTGCGCCGCCATCTTCCCCAGGTCCTCATTCGAGGAGCTGGCCGAGAAGGTCTCCCGGCTGCCGATCTCCGACGAGCGCGCCAGGGCTTTCTCTCGGTTCCTGTTCTCGGGCTCCTTCGAGGTCGAAACCGACCAGCAGGGCCGGATTCTGCTGCCGGCGGCGATCAAGGAGTGGTCCGGGCTCGGTGCCGACGCCGTCGTGGTCGGCGCGCGGGATCACGTCGAAATCTGGGATCCGGGTCGGTGGGCGAAGTCGCAGCAGGCCGTCAACTCGGCCGACGCGCTCGCCTCGCACCTGACCGGGTTGGGCATCTAGCGATGAATGGCAACTTCCGGGATCCGCTCGGGCCGGCTTCTGACGGCGAGTCCGTCGAAGGCTCTCCCGAGGGGGGCGCCGAAAGGGAGGTAGGGCACCTGCCGGTGATGGTGGACGAGGTCCTTGAAACACTCGCCGCCAACGCTGACAGCCTCCAAATCGACGCCACCCTCGGTGGAGCCGGCCATGCCGAGCGGATCCTGGAGGCCAGCGCTCCTGATGGCCGCCTCCTCGGCCTCGACGCCGACGGGGCGGCCATCGCCAGGGCCCACCGCCGCCTGGCGCGCTTCGGCGATCGAGCCGTCCTTCGCCAGACCAACTTCCGCGAACTGGCGCAGGTTGCGCCCGAGGCCGGATTCGGAGCCGTCGACGGACTGCTTATGGACCTCGGGCTGTCGAGCTATCAGCTCGGCGACGTCGGGCGCGGCTTCGGGTTCCGCGCCGGCGGGCGCCTCGACATGCGTTTCGACACCAGCCGCGGCCGGCCGGCCTCGGATCTGCTGGCAACTCTGGACGCGGTGGAGCTGACGGCCCTTTTTCGCAAGTACGGGGAGGAGCCCTTCGCCGGGCGAATATCCCGGGCGATCGTGGTGGCGCGGAGCAAGGCGCCCATCGAGACCGCCGAGCAGCTGGCTGCGCTTGTGGAGCGGTCCGTCCCGGCACCGCGCGCTCGGCGCATCCATCCCGCCACGCGCGTCTTCCAGGCTCTCCGTATCGCGGTGAACGACGAGCTCGGGGCCCTGGAGGCCGGACTTGCCGCGTCGCTGGTGCTGCTGCGGCCGGGTGGCCGCCTCGTGGTCCTGAGCTACCACTCCCTGGAGGACCGCATCGTCAAGCGCTTCATCGCGGCCGAGCAGCGGGGCTGTGTTTGCCCGCCACGGGTTCCGATCTGCGTCTGCGGTCGCCGGCCACGACTTCGATCTCTCGGGAGGTCGCGCACGCCCCGCGCCGCCGAAATCCAATCCAACCCCCGTTCCCGCAGTGCGCGTCTTCGGGGCGCGGAGCGAGTGGCCGCATGAGCGCCGGCCGGGAAGGCGGAGTCCGATGAGCAAGCGGCATCAATCCAGCCGCCGCCGCAGCTACGGCCGCCGCCAACACGAGCTGAATGAGCTGCATGAGCGGACGGATCGACTCGTCGGCGTCATGGACTGGCTGGGCGAGTCCGATCCTCCCCGGACCGAGCAGCGCTGGGGCACCGGGCCGGCAGCCCATGGGGCGGCCGGGAGCTGGCTCCAGATGCAAGGGATCGACTAGATGGCTGTCTATCAAGGTGCCAGGCCGCGCTCCACGTTCCTTCCGCGCCGGCGCCTGGAGGCCCCCCTCCTCCGCCCCCAGGCGCCAGCGCTTCCCCGCCGTCGGTCACGCGTGGCCATGCGCGCCAACCGGCGTCCACGCACCGTGGGTTTCATCATCGGGGCGATCGTCGTGGCCTTCCTGCTGAGCTTCTTCTCGCTCGTCCAGACGGTTCGCGTCTCGACCAGTGGCTACGACATGTCCGTGCTCAACGACGACTATCTGCAGCTCCAGAACCAGCAGCAGCAGATCACCTCCGACATCGACCGGGTGGGTCGTCAGTCCGCCATCAGCCGCCAGGCGATCGCCAATGGCCTGAGTCAGCTGCCCGCGCCGGTAGTCCTGCCGGCCCGCTAGGAAGCCGGACAGATGCTCGGCCGAACCGACTCCCGGGCGCGCCTCTTCTTGATACTGCTGGTTGTGATCGTCGTCTCGACGGGCATGACAGCGCGCCTGGCGTACTGGCAGATCGGCCAGCAACAGAACCTGTCGCAGATTGCCGCCCAGGGGTCGATCCACGAGGAGACGATTCCGCAGGACCGGGGCACGATCTACGACCGGACCGGGACGATCGTGCTTGCCCAGACCATCGACCTGTATCGGGTGATCGGCGACCCGCATGACCTTACCGACGCTCAGAAAGCCAGCACCATCGTCGACCTGATCGACTACCTCTGCCTGAGCGACCAGGACGCGAACAAGATCAAGGCCGCGATGGCCACCAAGTCCTACTACATCCTCCTGGCGACCGACGTCGACGCGGATGTAGTCCAGCAAATGAAGGCCAATCAAGCCGTCGGCGGCCTGCCCGGCATTTCGTTCGAGGAGCAGCCGGTCCGAGTCTATCCCCAGGCCGGCGGGGCGCCGAACACCTCGCTGGCCTCCCAGGTCCTCGGCTTCGTGAATGCCGCCGGCCAGGGGCAATATGGAATCGAGCAGGAGTACGACTCTGTGCTCGCCGGTCGGCCGAAGGTAGTTCAGATCGACCCGTCGGACCCGGGACCGGACGGGACGAAGATCATCGATCCGGGAACTCCTGCCCAGGACATCCGCACGACCATCGACGCCAGCCTGCAGCTCCAGGTCGAGAAGGAAGTCTTCGCCGCCTGGGTCGCCGACAAGGCCAAGACCGTATCCTCGGTGGTCATGGATCCCAAGACCGGTGAGGTCCTGGCAGAGGCGAGCTATCCCGCATACGACGCCAATTCCTACTCCCAGGTCGCGGACCAGGATCCCGACTTGTTCAACGACCCGGTCGTCACCAGGGCTTACGAACCGGGATCGGTCTTCAAGATGCTCACGACCTCCGCTGCCCTCCAGACCAAGACCACGCTGCTGACAACCGAGATCGACGACTATGGCGTCCTCAAGCTGCCCGGCGGCCAGGAAGTCGCCGATGCCGATCGCAAGGCCAAGGGCTGGCGGACCTTCGCCTACATGGTGGCCTATTCCCGTAACGTCGGCCTCACCCAGGTGGCGTTCCGGCTCGGCAAGACCACCGCGGCTGCCTCCAAAGTGCTGTATCAGACGTGGCAGGGCTACGGGATCGGCCAGAAAACGGGGATCGACGTCGCTGGCGAGGTGTCCGGCATAGCGCACGATCCTGCCACCGATCCATGGGCAGAGATCGATCTCGCCAACGCCTCGTTCGGCCAGGGCGTCGCGGCGACACCGATCCAGATCACGCGTGCGTACGCGGCTATGGTCAATGGCGGCACGCTGGTGACGCCCCGGGTGGTCCTCGCAGATGCCAAGATCGGGGAGGCCGCGGCCGTCGCCCAGACGGGGCCGCAGGTGATCAGCGCCAGCCTTTCGAAGAGCCTCACCGGCCTGATGGAGTACGTCGTAACGGCGGTCCCGTCGTACGCGCAGCGCACCTACATCAAGGGCTACTACGTGGGCGGAAAGACCGGCACTGCCCAGATCTGGGATCCGAACCTCAACGGCGGCAAGGGCGGCTGGAAAGTCGACGACTACAACTACAGCTTCTACGGCTGGGTCGGGACCAGCCAACCGGACCTGGTCATCGGCACGGTGATCTTCGAGGGCACGCCCACGCTCATCAAGCAAGGCGTCCTGGACATGCCCGTCCAGTCCTACGAACTCTTCCGCCGGATCGCGACGGACGCGGTGACGACCGAGCAGATCCCGCCCAACCCGGACGGGCCGGCGCCACCAGGTACCAAGAAAGCGACGCCGGAAGGGTGACGGCCGCATCCGGTACCGAGCGCGGTTGGCTGTGCGACACTGGGAAGGTGACCGATGCCTGCCAACCGGAGTCTCGGCCGGGAGCGGGGCCGATCCCCCTGACCGCCGCCGAGATAGCCGCCGTTACCGGTGGCCAGCTGGCGCTTGCCTGCGAGCGACCAATATCCGGCGTCTCCGTTGACTCGCGGCTGGTCCGCCCCGGGAACCTCTTCGTCGCCCTCCGAGGCGAGCGGACCGACGGCCATCGATTCATCGGTGCGGCCCTGGGGCTCGGCGCCGCCGCCCTCCTCGTTTCCGAGCTTGCGGACGGGAATGCCGATCTGGCGCGCGGGGCTGCGTCCGTGATTGTCGTCCCGGATACGCTGCTCGGCCTGCACGCCGTGGCCGCGGCCTGGCGACGGCGCTTCTCGCCGCTGGTCGTCGGAGTGACCGGCAGTATCGCCAAGACCTCCACCAAGGAGGCCATCGCCGCCGTCCTGGCCGGGCGTTTCGTCACCCTGAAGAGCGAGGGCAACGCCAATAACGAAATTGGCCTGCCGCTCACGGTGCTGCGGATGGGTCCCGAGCACGAGGCTGCCGTGCTGGAGATGGGAATGTACGTGGGTGGCGAGATCGCCCAGCTGGCGGCCATCGCGCGCCCGAAGATCGGGGTCGTGACGGCCGTGCGTGGGGTCCATCTCTCGCGCATCGGCTCGATCGAGGCAGTGGAGCGAGCCAAGGGCGAGCTCCTGGAGGCGCTTCCAGCCGACGGAGTCGCTGTTCTGAACGCCGACGATCCGCGGGTCGTCGGGATGGGCGACCGCACCGCCGCGCGGGCCCTGACCTACGGCTTCGCGACGGACGCGGACGTGCGGGCCGAGGATGTCGTCGCCGCGGGCCTGGACGGGATGCGCTTCACGCTGGTCACGCCCGCGGGGCGGGTCCGGACCGCCAGTCCTGCCCTGGGGCGGCACGGCGTCCACAATGGGCTGGCCGCCGCGGCCGTGGGGATCGCCGCCGGGCTGGACCTCGACCTTATCGCCGCCGGTCTCCGCGGCGGCTGGCACGCTCCGCACCGCGACCAGATCGTGCGCGCCGGAAGCCTCACGATCCTGGACGATTCGTACAATGCCTCTCCAGCGTCGATGATCGCCGCGCTCGAACTGCTGGCGACCCTCCCGGGCCGGCACGTGGCGGTCCTGGGGGAGATGCGGGAGCTCGGCGAGGCACACGATCGCGGCCATCGCGAGGTGGGGGCGGCGGCCGCGGGCCTGGCGGACGTCGTCGTGGTGGTGGGCGAAGGAGCGGCCGGCATCGCGGCCGGGGCAGCCTCGCTGGGCGAGGCGGTCGTGGCGGTGCCGGATCGAGACGCGGCGCTCGCCGTCCTGCGGGAGATACTCCGGCCGGGCGACGCGATCCTGGTGAAGGCGTCGCGGGGTGCGGAGCTCGAATCGCTGGTCGAATCGCTGGCGGGGGGCTGGGGGAGTTGGGTAGACGGCGCCGCGCCCGGATCCGGTCCGGCGGCGTCGATTGGAGCCGTGGAGGATGACCGTTGAACGATCACGGTCTCGTGTTCATCCAGGGACTCTTGCTGGCGTTCGCCTGCGTCGTGATCCTGATGCCACCGTACATCAGGCTGCTGCACTGGCTCGGCATGGGCAAGAAGATCCGCGAGGAGGGGCCAGGGTCGCACCTGGTCAAGCAGGGGACGCCCACCATGGGCGGCGTCCTGCTCGTGGCCGTCATCCTCGCCCTGTCCTATGTCTTCGACGCCATGGATGCCTCGACCTACTCGCCCCTGGTCGTGCTCGCGCTCGTCGGAGCTCTCGGCGCCGCGGATGACTTCCTGAACGCCCGGACCGGCTTCGGCATCAGGGGCCGCCAGAAGATCGTGTGGCAGACGGTCGTAGCAATCGGCGTCGCCATCTACGTCCAGAACCACTTCGGCTTCAACGGCGTTCGCATCCCGTTCGTCGGCGACGTGGAGTTCACCTCGGTCGTCCAGATCCCGTTCACCGACCGTGGTTTCGAGGTGGGGGCGCTCTTCTTCATCGTTGTCGCCGTGGTCGCGATCGTCGGCGCCAGCAACGGCGTGAACCTGACCGACGGCCTCGACGGGCTGGCCGGTGGCACGCTGGCGTTCGCCTTCATCAGCTATCTGATGATCGCGTTGCTCAACTCGCCGGCCCAGCCGAACCTCGCGCTCGTGTGCGCCATCGTGGTCGGCGCGATACTCGGTTTCCTGTGGTTCAACGTCCATCCGGCCCAGGTCTTCATGGGCGATTCAGGTGCGCTGGCCCTGGGCGGCATGCTCGCCGTGGTGGCGCTCCTTACCGGCCAGGTCATGATCCTGCCCTTCATCGGTCTGATCTTCGTCCTGGAGACCGCCTCGGACATCATCCAGGTCGGCAGCTTCAAGCTCCGCCACAAACGCGTCTTCCGCATGGCGCCGCTGCATCACCACTTCGAGCTCGGGGGCTGGGACGAGGAGAAGGTGACGATGCGGTTCTGGATCGTGGGCGCGCTGGCGGGCCTGCTCGGGGTGACGCTCTTCGTCTCCTCGATCCCGAAGTAGGCAGGCCATGAAACGACGCATCGTCGATCTCGATCGCCTGACCGCCGCGGGCGTCCGCGACGGCGCGCTCGTCGGGCGGTCGGTCACGGTCCTGGGGCTGGCTCGCAGCGGGATCGCCATGGCGCGCTTCTTCGCCGATGCCGGCGCTCACGTGACGGTCTACGACGGCAGAACGGCTGCCGACTTGCGATCCGCGATCGAGGCCCTGGGCGCGCGACGGACCAAGCTGGCGCTCGGGCCCGAAGTCGACCCCGCCAGCGCCTGGGCCTCGGCCGATCTGGTCGCGACCTCCCCGAGCATCAACCCGGACTTCCCGACGGCCGAGCCCCGCCTGCGGGCCGCGCTTGCCACGCTGGTCGAAGCCCACCGAGCCGATCCCCTCAGGGCACCCGCGCTGGTGAGCGAGCCCGACCTCGTCCTCCGGATGTGTCCCTGCCCGACCATCGGGGTCACGGGCACCAAGGGCAAGACGACCACGTCGTCGCTGATCGCGGCGCTGCTGACTCAGGATCCAGCGCACCCGGCGATCCTTGGCGGCAACATCGGCATCCCGCTCGTCGAGCGATTGACAGAGCTCACGCCCGAACACCGGGTCGTCATCGAGCTCTCCGAGCTCCAGCTGCCGACACTCTCTCGCGGGACGACGGTGGCCGTATACACGAACGTCACGTCGGATCATCTCGACCGCCACGGCTCCGTGGCTGCCTACCGGGCGGTGAAGCGGCGCCTGGCCGAGCTGGTCGATCCTGCCGGCGCACTCGTTCTCAACGCCGAAGACCACGTCGTGGCCGCGTTCGCCGAGATGCACACGGCACCGGTCGTGACGTACCGACGCGAGCGGCCGCTGCCGGGGGGTTTGGGCGTGGAAGAAGGCTGGATCGTGGCCGCGCACGTGCAACGGCTGTCCCTCGCCGGCGGCGGCGCGGCACGGGTGGGGCGGAGCGGCCGGATCATGCCGATCTCCGAGCTAGCCATCCCCGGCGACCACAACGTCTCCAATGCCCTCGCCGCCGCCGCCGTGGCGCTCCTGTTTGGCCTCGCTCCCGAAACGATCCGCCGCGCCGCCGCCGCATTCGCCGGGGTGGAGCACCGCCTCGAGCAGGTCGCGACCGTCCACGGCGTGCGGTTCATCAACGACTCGCAGGGGACGCAGCCGGACGCGGTGATCGCGGCTCTGCGGGCGTTCCCGCGGCCGCTCGTGCTGATCGCCGGCGGGCGCGACAAGGGCGTGGATCTGTCCGGTCTGGGCCCGGTCGCGGCGGAAAGGGCTGACGCGGCCGTGTTGATCGGCGAGTCGGGTCCGTCGCTGGCTGAGCTCTTCCGCAAGAGCGGCGTGGCCCGCGTCGAGCAGGCGGCCAGCCTCCAGGAAGCCGTCGAGCTGGCGGAGGCAATCGCCCGCGAGGCGCTGGCAGCACGGGCGGCACGACCGCCAGGTGAGGCGGCGGGCGGCAAAGCCGCCGTTGGACCCGCGACCGTTCTGCTGAGTCCGGCCGCGGCCAGCTTCGACATGTTCGTGGATTATGCCGCGCGGGGCGCCGCCTTCCGAGCGGCGGTGGATGACATAGCCAGGCGCCGCGCGCTGGTGAGGTTCGGTCGATGAGGGGTTTCGCCGCCGCTCCTCCAGGCCGCCGCCACGAACCCGTGGAGATGGAGCGGCTGAGTCGTGCCGGCGACCGGAGATCCGGCGCCAGGGATTTGCCGGTTCGACCGCCTGCCGTTCGTCCGAATGCCCTCGCACCGAAGGGCGGCCCCAAGCGGGAGCTTCACGATCCGGATTGGGTGATCGCGGTCGCCGTCACCGCCCTGGCGGCCGTCGGCATCCTGATGGTTTACTCGGCCTCGGCCATCGATGCGTACGCGAACAGCCAGAACACATTCCAGTTGGTGGTGCCCCAGATCGGGGCCGGCCTGGCCGGAATGGCGACCATGATCGTCCTGGCCCGCATCGACTATCGCTACCTGCGCAAGGTCAGCCTCCTGCTGGCGATCGCGGCTCTGGCACTGCTGGTCGCCGTCCTGATTCCGAGGCTGGGCATCTCCTCCGGGGGCGCGTCGCGCTGGATCCAGCTCGGCCCGCTCTTCGAGATCCACCCGGCGGAGATCGCCAAGCTCGCACTGGTCGTCTACCTGGCGCACTGGCTCGCGACGCGCGGCACCCAGATCAAGAGCTTCTTCCACGGCACCGTGCCGTTCTGGATCATCGTCGTGCCGTTCGTGGTCCTGGTGGCTCGTGAGCCCGACATCGGGACGACGAGCATCATCGTGCTCATCGCCCTGGCTCTCTTCTTCGTGGCGGGCTGCAACATCCTCCACCTGGCGATGGCGCTCGCAGGGGGTGCCGCGGGCGGTGTGCTCCTGGTGCTGTCCGTCGGCACGTACTCGCTGGCGCGGATCCAGGCGTTCCTCGACCCGTGGTCCGATCCCCTCGGCTCCGGCCGCCAGACCATCAAGGGCCTGGAGGCGCTCGCCGCGGGAGGGCTCTTCGGCACCGGCCTGGGCAACGATCGGGTGGGGGTGCCCCAGGACTACAACGACTTTATCTTCTCCGTCATCGCCCAGGAGCTGGGATTCGTGGGCGGGCTGGTCGTCATCGTCCTGTTCGTGGCCCTGGCCTGGGCCGGCATCCGGACCGCGCTTCGGGCGCCGGACACCTTCGGCGGCCTGCTCGCGGCCGGGATCACGGCCTGGATCTGCTTCCAGGCGATCATGAACATATGCGTCGTGCTGGCGCTGGTTCCGGTCACCGGGATCACCCTTCCGTTCGTGTCCCAGGGTGGCTCGTCGCTCGTTGTGAGCTTCGCCGCGGTGGGGATCCTGCTGTCCATCTCTCGGGAAACCGTGGAGCGAGGTTGGGTCAATGCGTCTGCTGATCGCGGGCGGGGGTACGGGAGGACATATATACCCGGCTCTCGCGGTGGCTCGATCCTTGCAGGCCCGACCGGCCGCGCCTGAGCTGGCCTGGATCGGCGGCCATCGCGGCCTGGAGTCCCAGGTCGTGCCGGACTCTGGGATTCCGCTGCGGCGCCTGGCGCTGCGCTCGCTTCGGACGGTCGACTTCGATGTACACGCAGCGTTGGATCCGGTCCGGCTGTGCGTGTCCATGCCGCAGGCCGTGGCGATGCTGATCGCCCGGCGCCCGGCGGCCATCTTTACGACCGGCGGATACGTGGCCGTGCCGGTCCTCGTGGGGGCAGCGTTGCTCCGCATCCCGGTGGTGATGTGGGACGGCAATGTCTTCCCGGGGCGGAGCGTCCGCTGGACTGCCCGGATGGCGCGCTGCCTGACGGTCAGCTTCGAAGCGACGTGCCGGGCCATCGGCGGTCGGAAACCCTGCTTCCTGACCGGGACGCCGATCCGAGACCCTGGGGCGCTGGATCGCGCTGCCGCGCGTGCCAGGCTGGGCGTGGGGCCGAACGACCGGCTGTTGCTGATCTTCGGCGGGTCGCAGGCGGTGCGACGCTTCAATCTGGCGGTGGCCGAAGCCCTGCCCAGATTGGTCGAGAAGGCGCGAGTCCTGCACGTGACCGGCGACGCCGGGTTCGACGCGGCGGTCGCGGCGAGGGCGGCGCTGGCGCCGGAGCTGCGTGACCTCTACCGCCCGGAGCGGTTCCTGCGCGACGAGATGACGGCAGCTCTGGCCGCGGCCGATCTGGTCGTGGGGCGGGCGGGCTCCTCGACGCTGGCGGAGGTTGCGGCCTTTGGCCTGCCGATGGTCGTCGTCCCGTATCCGCATGCCGCGGGCCATCAGCGCCACAACGCGCAGGAGATGGTCCGCGCCGGTGCGGCGCGACTCGTGGAGGACGAGGCCTTCGACGCGGAGGCTCTCCTGTCCGCCGCCGCCATCCTCGATGATCCGGTGCAACGCGCCGCGATGGCGGCGGCCGCTCGGTCGCTGGCGCGGCCCGGTGCGGCGGACGCGGTCGCGGAGCTGGTGATGGCGGCCGCGGAGCGGCACCACTTCCCGGAGCCGGGGGCGATCGACGCGATCTCCCGGGGAGCTGTCTCGTGACGGGCACGCGGGCGACGGCCCGGACCACGGCCGGGGCCGTGGCCGGCGCCACTGCCCGAGCCACGCACCCGGCCACGGCCGGCGGGTGGGCCGCCGTCGCCGCCGAGATCGGGCGCTGCGCCGGCGTCCGGCCGCGCCGCGACGAACCACTCTCCCGCCACACGACGATGCGCGTCGGCGGGCCGGCGGATCTGCTTGCGGTCGCCCACGACGCCGCCCGGTTCGCCGCGCTGGTCCGTTTCGCCCGCGGCGTGGGGTTGCCTCATGTCGTCATCGGTCGTGGCAGCAATCTCGTCGTCAGCGACGCCGGCATCCGCGGCCTGGCCATCCTCTCGCGGGCGGAGAGCTGCCGTGTGGAGGGCAACCGCCTCATCGCCGAGGCCGGTGTGCCCCTGGCTCGCGTCGCGACGCTCGCCCAGCGCGCGGGCCTGAGCGGGCTGGAGTTCGGCCTGGCCATCCCCGGCACGGTCGGCGGCGCCGTCTGGGCCAACGCCGGAGCCCACGGTTCCGATGTCGCCGCCGTGCTCGAATCGGCCCGCATCCTTCGCGGCGACGGCACGGAAGCGGACGAGCCGGCCGCGGCGCTCGGCCTGGTCTACCGCGACAGCAGGCTCAAGCATCCGGCAGGGCAGGGGAGCGGCGCCGGCCCCGAAATAGTCCTCGAGGTCACTTTCCGTCTCACGCCGGCCGATCCCGCTGCGATCAAGACGCGCCTCGACGAGATTCGCCGCTGGCGCCGGGAGCATCAGCCGCTAAACCTGCCGAGCGCCGGGAGCATCTTCCGCAACCCGCCGGGTGACTCGGCCGGCCGCCTAATCGACGCCTCCGGGCTCAAGGGCGCGCGCGTCGGTGGCGCCGCGATAAGCGACAAGCATGCCAACTTCATCGTCAACGACCGGGGGGCCACCGCCGCCGACGTACGCCGCCTGGCGGAGATCGCCCGGGCGGAAGTCGGCCGCCGGTTCGGAGTCGAGCTGATATACGAGGTTCAGTTCGTGGGGGATTGGTCCAACTGGGGGCAGGAGGAGAGATGAGCGGCGACATGACCGACCCGAAGACGCGCACGACCGAGCGCCTCAAGGAAGGCAAGGCAGTCGCGGTGCTGCTCGGCGGACCTTCGGCCGAGCACGACGTTTCGGTCGTCTCCGGTTGGGCGATCGCCGACGCCCTGGCGGATTCCGGATACGCCGTCGAGCGGTTCTTCATCGACCTCTCGGGCCGGTGGTGGCAGGTTCCGGCCACGGCGGCCTCGGGGCGGCCCCGCCCCGGCACGTTCGACGATCCCACCGTCATTGGCGCCAGGGGTCCGTGGCAACCCGGCGAGGCTCTCGATCGCATCGCCTCGCGCCCCGTCGCCCCGATCGTCTTTCCCGCGCTCCACGGTCCGTTCGGCGAGGACGGCACCGTCCAGGCGCTGCTCGAGGCCTACGACCTCGCGTACGCGGGCGCGGGCGTGGCCGCCTCGGCGGTCGGGATGGACAAGGCGGTGTTCAAGCGCCTCGTCCGCGGTCTCGGCATGCCGGTTGTCGAATGGGCGGAGGTCTCGGCGCCACGGTGGGCCGGCGCCCGACAGGCCGTCCTCGACGAGATCGCCGCCTTTTCCGAGGACTGCAGCGAGCGGCGGCTCATGGTCAAGCCGGCTCGCATGGGGTCGTCGGTGGGGATGTCGATCGCCCATACGCCGGCCGAACGCGGGCGCGCCCTCGATGAGGCCTTCCGGTTCGACAGCCTGGCGATCGTCGAGCGCTATCTCGACCACCCGCGCGAACTCGAGGTCGCCGTCGTGGGCAACGACCCGGCCGCCCTGGAAGCCTATGGACCGGGCGAGGTCTTCCCGGGCCGGGAGTTCTACGACTACGTGGCCAAGTACAGCGACGGCGTCTCCGAGGTGACCCCGAAGGCGGATATCCCCGAAGCGCTCGGTAGACGGGTCCGCTCGCTGGCGCTGGACGCCTATCGCTCGATCGGCTGCGAGGGCTTCGCCCGCGTCGACTTCCTGCTGGCCGGCGACACGGTCTACCTCAACGAGATCAACACCATCCCGGGCTTCACCCCGATCAGCCTCTTCCCGCAGATGGCGGCCACGGGGCTCGGCAGCTTCGGGGCCGTGTGCCGGCGGATCGTGCAGCTGGCCGAGGAGCGTCAGGCGTCGCGCGTGCG